>DASWRC010000128.1:0-27406 GCA_036403375.1 Pyrinomonadaceae bacterium | reverse complement strand
CGCCGACGACATGAAGCGCAACAACGGTTTGATAACGCTCGAAGATTTGAAAAATTACCAGGCGAAAGAACGCGTCCCGCTCGAAGGAACTTACCGCGGCTACAAGGTTATCACGATGCCGCCGCCGAGTTCGGGCGGCATCGTGATGCTCGAGGTTTTGAACATGCTCGAAAACTTCGACCTGCGCCGCCTCGGCTACAATTCGGCGCAAAAGTATCATATTTTAGCCGAATCGATGCGCCGCGCTTTTGCCGACCGCGCCGAGTTTATGGCTGATCCCGATTTCGCGCGCGTTCCGGTCGCGCAGTTGGTTGACAAAAATTACGCTAAAAAGCGCGCCGAAACGATAAACTTAACTTCAGCCACGCGAAGTTCCGACGTCAAAGCGGGCGAAATCACTTTCGCGGAAGGCACGGAAACGACGCATTTCACGGTCGTCGACGCCGCCGGCAATATCGTCACAAACACTTATACAATCAACGATTTGTACGGCTCGCGCGTGACCGCGAAAGGAACGGGCGTGTTATTGAATGACGAAATGGACGATTTTGCGGCGCGTCCCGGCAAACCCAACCTTTTCGGGTTGATTCAGGGCGAGCAAAACGCCGTTCAGCCGAAAAAACGTCCGCTTTCTTCGATGACGCCGGCGATTGTTTTACGTAAAGACGGGACGCCGTGGTTTGCACTCGGCGCGCGCGGCGGACCGCGCATTATCTCGGCGGTTTTGCAGTCGGTCGTCAATATGATTGATTACGATATGAACATCCAGGAAGCGATTGACGCGCCGCGCATTCACCAGCAATGGTTCCCGGATGAAGTTCTCTATGAACCGATGGGAATGTCGCCCGACACGCTTCGTCTGCTCGAAAGTTTCGGACAAAAATTTGCGGATAAACCCGGCAATATCGCGTCGGCGACCGCCATCGCGGTTGAAGAAAAAACCGGTGTCCGGTTCGGCGCCATCGATTCGCGAAGCGACGGCGAAGCCATCGGCTACTAAATCAAAGTTTTAAATTGCAGAAGGCGCGCACGAGAGTAGGAATGTGCGCGCCTTCTCAATTTTTAGTCCGAACTTTTCCGTTTTATAACTTTGCCGTGTCTTTTATCAAAACAAGGTCGCTGTTGTAGATGGCGCGGACGATGAAGAGTTTTTTGCCGTCGTTCGACCAGACAAAATTCGAGATATTGCCGGACGTGAAATCCGTCAGAGGCTTTTCGCTCTTTTTGTCTTCGAGCAATTGACTCCAGAGATTGTCGATTCCGCTGCGGTTCAGGTAAGTGATTGATTTGTTGTCGGGCGAAAATTTGAATTCGGGATTGATTTTAGTTTCAAATTCCTTTACTTTCCGGACAATTTTTTCGCCGTCGAACCCGACGATTTTGACTATCGGCTCGATGTTCGGATTGTTCGCGTCAAAATCGAACGTGTGATATGCGAGCAGCTTTCCGTCCGGCGAAATTCGCGGGAAAAATTCCGAGCGCGTGTCTTCGGGAATTATCGCCGCCGCCTCGCCGCCGTCAATTGAAACCTTCATCAGACGGGTTCGCCCGCCGTCGGTCGTCTGCCGCATAAACACGACGTTGCGCGCGTCTTTTGAAATCTGAAGCTGCGAATCTACCGCGCCCGGCGCGTTCGTCAGCTGCACCGGATTCGTGCCGTCGGCGTTCATTCGCCAGATGGAAAAATTCCCCGTGCGGTTTGAATTAAAAACGATATATTTGCCGTCCGGCGTGGCGAAAGGATTCTGGTTAATCGCGCTGCCGGCGGTCAGCTGCTTTTCGATTGCGCCGTTTTCTTCGACGGAAAAAATATTTATTTCCTTACCGGAATTTTTGACGAACAGGATTTTGCCGTCCGGCATCTGCGAAATCCCTGCAAAACCGAGCAGATTTTTATTTTCGACCAGCAGCTGCCGCATTTCGCCCGTCTGCGGCGTCCGCGACCAGAGACTCGAAATCGCGTCAATCCGGGTGACAATCATCGAACCGCCGTCCGCCGAAACGCTGACCGAACCGTAATCGGTCGTGTCGGCGGTAATCTGCCGTACCTCGCCGCGCGGGTACGACAAAAACCAGACCTGCGAATTTTCGCCCGCGTTCGCCTTTCCGACCAGAACGATTCCGGTGCCGCTGTGCAGCCACTCGAAGCTCTTCACGCCGAGCCAGCCTTTATCGCCGATAAATTCAAGCCGTTTGTCTTTCAAACCGACGGTTGCAAGCTGTAATTTCTGGTTCGGCTCGCCCTTGTTTTTGAACATCCCGACAAGCAGCGAATTATTGTCGGGCGACCAATCGACGCCGATAAACATATCGTACTGGATTTCCTTTGTCTGAAAAAAAGCCTGCGGATTTTTGCCGTCCGCGTCCGACACGATAATCGTATCGCCGCCTTCGTTCGGATTATGACGGATAAACGCGATGCGCTTGCCGTCGGGCGAAAACGTCACTTTCGAATCGACATCGACGATGATTTTTTTGCTTTCGCCGCCGAGCGTCGGAATTTGAAAAAGCGTTCCGACGCCTTTGTCACTTGTAACGTAATAAATAAAATCGCCGTCGGGCGTAAAAGACGGCTGGTAAAAACTAAGCATCGTCGGCGGCACGAGCGGAATAATATTTCCCGTCACGACCTGCCGGACGACGAGGCTGTCTTTCGCGTCCTGCCGGTTGATAAAGGCGACAAATTTTCCGTCCGGCGAAATTTCCGCCGTGTTCGCCGTCCCGTTATCGGTCAGCCGCGAGGCTTGAATCGATTGAAAAACCAGCGTCGGACTGCCGAAGAGCTTCGGCAGATGATAGAGCCCGCCAAAGGCGAGAATCGCGGCGCAAAGAATTATCGCCAAGGGAAGCAGCCACGGGCGCGGCGATTTATTCGCGCCGGTCTTTTCGCCCGTTTTCGTAAAACCGCTCTGCTCGCGCGTGTGATGGTCGGCGGAAATCGTCTGGTGCAGAAGCGTCCCGGTTTGGTCGGTGTCGTGTTTTTTGACGCTGACGGTTTTTGAAAACTGGCTCAGACGATTTTCGCCCGAATGATGCTCGACCTCGGCGCGCAAATCGCGCAAATCGAGCGCCAAATCCTTAATCGATTGATAGCGCTCGTCCGATTTTTTCTTGAGCGCTTTGCGGACGATGCGCTGCAATTCTTCGGGCACGTCTTCGAGCGGCGCGGGTTCCAGATGAATCACCGCCGCGAGCGAGTCGCTGACGGTTTCGCCTTCAAACGGATTTTTGCCCGTTAAGGATTCGTATAAAACGACGCCGAGACTCCAAACGTCGGTGCGCGCGTCCGTATCTTTGCCGCGCGCCTGTTCGGGCGACATGTAGCGGACGCTGCCCATCACCATTCCGGGCTGCGTTTTCACCAACCGGACGGTTTCATCTTCCGCGCCGACGTTCTGCTCGAAAATCGGTTTCGCCAGCCCGAAGTCGAGAATTTTCACGATTCCGTCGCGGCGAATCATGATGTTGTCGGGCTTGATATCGCGATGCACGATGTGCGCTTCGTGGGCGACCGCGAGCGCGTCCGCCACCTGTTCGGCAATTTTTACTGCTTCGAGATACGTCATCTCGCCCGAATTTATCCGCTCGCGGACAGTTACGCCGTCAACGAATTCGGTCGCGATAAAGAGTCGTTCGTCTTCGACGCCGACTTCGTAAATCGTAATAATATTCGGATGATTAAGCGCGGAAGCCGCTTTTGCTTCGAGTTTGAAACGCTCGGTTCGCTCCTCGTCGCAGCAAAATTCGGGAAGCAAAACTTTGAGCGCGACATTGCGGTCGAGCTGTTCGTCGTGCACCAGATAAACTTCGCCCATTCCGCCGGCACCGATTTTTTGGCGAATCTCGTAACGTCCGAGTTTTGTCCCTGAAAGCATCGCTGATGTCTGATTTCCAAATTTTCGCTATTTTCTTTAACGCGTTGAACCGGAAAAAAGTTTAGTTTAAACGAGCTGATTTAATACAAAATTAATGCCGGATTTTTATCGTTTGGATGAAACTTTTCTACCTTGCCAATAAGATGCAGCGCACGGGCAAAATGTTACAACGGGCGAAAAAAATATTTTTTTCGCCCGTTGTAATCGTAAAAGTCAGTGATAATTCGTTAATTTACAAACTCTTTCGGAAACCAGATAACCTTGCTCTTTTCCGTCTGTTTGTCCTGTCCTTTTCGGACGAGCGCGGTTTTCAGCAGTTCACCTGCCGTTTCGCCGTCGCGCCAGAAAGTCGCCGCGCCAAAATTTATCGCCAGGTGAACGCTTTCCGCGCCGGTCGCCGGAAACGGCGCTAAAACGAACGCGCGCTTGATTCGTTCGATAACGTCGGCGCTGATTTTTTCGTTGGCGGTCGGTAGAATCGCGAGGAATTCGTCGCCCGAAAGGCGCGTTAGAACGTCCATCTGCCGGAGCTGTTTTTTTATCGTCGCGGCGGCGAATGCCAGCACGCGGTCGCCGGTCGTGTGTCCGAATTTTTGATTAATTTCCGCAAAATTCCGAATATCCATCGCCAAAACCGTCAACGGTCGCTCGTCGGGATGCCGGAGCGATTCCGCCAGCTGGTTTTCCAAAACCAGAAAAAAGCCGCGCTCGTTCGGCAGATTCGTCAGCGAATCGGTGAGCGCGTTGGAAACGCTCTGCTCGAAGGCGAACGAATTGGCAAAAAGCGGCGCGACGCGTTCGGCGGCGGCGGTAAAAAGCATCTCAGCCGTTTCGTCAAAGCCGCTGCCGCCGCGCGCGCCGTACAAAACCAGCACGCCGAACGTTTCGCCGCGATTTTTCAAAGGCGCTGCCGCCGCCGATTGAAAAGCGCCTAAAATTTCCGGCGCGAAAACTCTGCTTTCAAAGAGGAGCGACGAATCGAACTGCGCTTTTCCGCTCAAAAAAGCTTTGACCGCCAAACCTTTGTTCGTGTCGGATTTAAAGTTTAAAAACTTCTGCGCGCTTTCCCCGACCGCGTATTTTATCTGCAAAATACTGCCGCCCGTCTCGCACCGCAAAAACAAAACAGCCGCCGCGAACGGGACGATTTCTTCAATCCGGCTCGCCGCCAGCCGGAACATATCTGAAAATTTGAGCGACGCGCCGAAAAATTCGCTTGCTTCTTCCAGTACAAGCAGCTTTGCTTCGATTTCTTCATTAAATGCCGATTTCGCGCGTTGTGCCTGAAATTCCTTTAACTTTGCGTGCTGCCAGAAATAGAACGCCGCGCACAAAAGCGGGTACGCGACGGCAATCGCGATAAAAATCGCCGTTTTCGTCTCAAAGGCAAGATTGGAACTGGAAATAAAAAACGTCGCGACGATGACGGCGAATGAAAAAGCGGCGGTCAGCACGATGCTGTAGCCGGCAATCTTGCCTGAGAACATAGAGTTCCGGGGATTTTTCATAAAGCACGCAAAGGATTTTTAAAGTATTACCGGAGAATTGTTTGGAAGCCGCAGGTTTTGGGAAAAACCTCTAAAATTAAAGATAACTTTTTGACATGGCGAAAGTCAATAGTTTGAATGAACGTGAAATAGTTCACGCTTTTAAGTTTTGTGGGACGTAAAACTTAAAAAAATTTTGCTATTTTTTTTCAAAAATAGATTTTTTATCATTTTTTGAGTTGACTTCCCCTATTTTGCCTTTTATATTGTCCATTGTTCCAAAAAAAAGAAGTTTGAGGAACACGACTTTCCTAGGACGGTCGTAAAACAATAAAGTACACATACATTCTTTGAAGAAGACAGGAGAATTTAATCGAATGAAAAAAGTAATTGCTCTTTCAGCAGTTTTAACATTAGGCTTATTGGGTGCGGCTTGCCCGGGTCCGGACAACACCAACACCGCTACCAATTCGGCTAAAAACACGTCGACCAATACGGTCACGAATACGGTTACCAATACAGTGACGACCACGTCACCGGCGAACACCGGTTCGACGACGACGACCACGTCACCGGCGAACACCGGTTCGACGACGACCACTAACACCACGAAATCGAACACCGCCGGTAACATGGATAAAGAAACCAATATGAAAACGAACACCAACAAATAAGTTGGTTTAAAGATATTGGATAAAAATTAAAGCACGTTGTTTTCGGACAACGTGCTTTTTTTATTTTTTTGTTTGTAAATTATAATTCGCCGTTTAATTGCGCGCGCAGCTCTTCGGCGCTGGTGACGGGTTTTTGACACGCGAAATTTTCGCAGACATAGGCGGTCGGTTTGCCGTCAATCAAATTTCTCTCTTTCAAAAGCGGAATAAATTCGGCGTTTTCATCCGGCTTTTCGGACAGCACGACGACCTTGTTCGGCAGGTATTCGCGCCAGATTTCGGCTTTCAATTCCTCAGCCCCGCCCAAAATTACGATTTCTTTCGTCGGGTTGAAATAAAACTCCAGCGCCGACAAAATCCTGCCGAAACCTTGCGGGTAACGGCGAAACTGCGACGCGGCGAGCCGCAGAACCGTCACCGCAAAGCGTTCGTATTTTTCTTCGCCGGTCAGCCGCGCGAGCTTTAATAAAACGTCAGCCGCAACCGAATTGCCCGAAGGCGTGGCATTGTCGAAATAATCTTTGCGGCGCACGAGCAGCTCTTCGTGATTATTCGCCGTAAAATAAAATCCGCCGCTTTCCACGTCCCAAAATTCCGTAACCAATAAATCCGCGAGCCGTTTGGCTTCCTGCAGGTATTTTACCTCGCCCGAAACCTGGTAAAGTTCGATCAGCGCGTCGGCAAAGTTTGCGTAATCTTCGAGATACGCGTTGAGTTTGGCGCGCCCGTCCTTCCACGTTCGCAGCAGATAGCCGCCCGATTGCAGGTTTCCGAGAATGAAATCGGCATTTTTCTTTGCGATTTCGAGAAAATCCGCGCGCCCGAGAATCGCCGCCGCTTCCGAAAAAGCCGCCAGCATCAATCCATTCCACGCGGTCAAAACCTTTTCGTCGCGAAACGGCTTAATGCGTTTTTCGCGTTCGACAAACAGTTTTTCGCGACCCGTTTCCAAAACTTCCTGCAAGCGTTCGGGCGTAATTTTCAGCGCCTTTGCAGTCGCCTCGAACGTATAACTGACGTTCAGGATATTTTTTTCTTCAAAATTACCTTCTTCCGAAACGTCATAGTAAAAATTGAAAGCCCGCGCGTCTTCCGTGCCCATGATTTCTTCGATTTCCTGCGGTGTCCAGACAAAAAACTTGCCTTCGACGCCTTCCGAATCGGCGTCCTGCGTCGAATAAAATCCGCCTTTCGAATCGAGCATTTCGCGCCGGACGTATTCGAGCGTTTCGACGGCAATCCGCTTGTAAAACTCGTCCTTTGTCGCCTGAAAAACGTGCAGGTAAAGCCGCGCGAGCTGGGCGTTGTCGTAAAGCATCTTTTCAAAATGCGGGACGAGCCAGACCGCATCGACCGAATAGCGATGAAACCCGCCGCCCAATTGGTCGTAAATCCCGCCGTGCGCCATTTTGACGGCGGTTTTCGTCACTATTTCAAGCGCATTTTCGTTTCCCGTCCGGTGATAATAACGCAGAAGGAATTCCAGACTCATCGCCGGCGGAAACTTCGGCGCGCCGCCGAAACCGCCGTTCGCGGCGTCGAAATAGCGCACGAAACTCTGAAAAGCCGCGTCCGACTGACTTTCCGAAAGCGCTTCGCCCGAAGCTTCCGACAAACCGGCGCGCCGCATTTCGCCCAAAACCTCGTTCGCCGACATCAGCAAGTCCTCGCGCTTCGTTTTCCACGCTTCCGCAACGCTCATCAAAACGCGCTGAAACGAGGGCATATTGTAGCGATTGACGGGCGGAAAATAAGTCCCGCCGAAAAACGGCAGTTTATCGGGCGAAAGGAACACATTTAAAGGCCAGCCTCCCGAACCGGTCGTCATTTGGACAAAATCCATATAAATCCGGTCAACGTCGGGGCGTTCTTCCATATCGACCTTGATGTTGATGAAATTTTCGTTCATGACGGCGGCGGTTTCTTCGTCTTCAAACGATTCGTGCTCCATCACGTGACACCAATGGCACGCCGAATAGCCGATGCTGACTAAAACCGGTTTATCTTCAGCTTTAGCGCGTTCAAATGCCTCGTCGCCCCAGGCGTACCAATCGACCGGATTATGCGCGTGCTGCAAAAGATACGGCGAGGTTTCGTTAATCAATTTATTCGTATATTTCTTTGGACTTTGCATGTGATTATTGTTTCACGCCGAGCAGTGATTTTCAACGCACAGACGCTAAGCGGCAAAAACGCAAAAATTTTTTGGCAATTATTTTTGCTTTCCTTTGCGCCTTTGCATTTTTGCGACTTTGCGTTAAAAACTCAATCTGCTATATTGTTTGCATCAAATGACTCCGCGCTCGATTGCCAAACTTCGACCAATCAAACAACGCGCCAACCTGTTCGCCGGCGACTAAATTTTGCTTTCTCAAAATCCGTAAACTTCAACGCTGAAATATTCGGCATTTTTATATATTATCCAGATTTAATTTTGAGGAGAAATTTTATGACACCGACAGCAGAATTACAAAAACCGCTTATCAAAACCGAGCTTCCCGGACCGATTGCGCAGGAAATCATCGCGGCGGACCAGAAATACGTGACGCCGAGTTACCCGCGACCGGATTACAAATTAGTTGCCGAAAAAGGTTACGGCGTCTGGCTCGAAGATGCGGACGGCAATATTTTTCTCGACTGCAACGCGGGCGTGGCGGTTTGCTCGACCGGGCATTGCCACCCGGAAATCGTCAAGGCAATCAGTGACCAAGCCGCGACTTTGATTCACATGTGCGGCACCGACTTTTACTACCGGCAAATGCCGGATTTAGGGAAAAAACTTTCGGAAATCTGCCCGATTCAGGGCGACACGAAAACGCATTTTGCCAACTCGGGCGCGGAAGCGGTCGAAACTGCCCTGAAGCTTGCGATGTATCACACGCGGCGGCAGAAATTCATCTCGTTTTTCGGTTCGTTTCACGGGCGAACGCTCGGCGCGCTCTCACTGACTTCATCGAAAAAAGCGCAGCGGCTCGGTTTTATGCGGCAGGCTCTGGATGTCGTTCACGTTCCGTATCCGAATCCTTTCCGCCATTTCGCCGACGACCTTCCGGCGGATGAGGAAAAGATTTCGCGCGATATCATTAACTGGATTGAGAATCGTCTTTTCAAAACCACGACGCCGCCCGAAGAAGTCGCCGGAATCGTTCTCGAAGTCGTGCAGGGCGAAGGCGGCTACGTTCCCGCGCCGCGCATTTTTGTCAGGGAAATCCGTAGAATCTGCGACCAGTACGGCATTATGCTGATTGTCGATGAAGTTCAATCGGGTATGGGGCGCACCGGCAGGATGTTTGCGCTCGAACATCACGAAGGCATCCAAGCCGATATCATGTGTCTCGCCAAAGGCATCGGTTCGGGTTTGCCGATTGGCGCCTGCGTCGCGCGTGCCGACATTATGGACTGGCACAAGGGCGCGCACGCTTCGACCTTCGGCGGCAATCCGGTTTGCATCGCTTCGGCGCTCAAAACGATTGAGCTGCTTGAAAACGGTCTGGTCGAAAACGCGCGCGAGGTCGGCGCGTATTTACAGGAAGGCTTGGAAAAGCTCAAAGACAAATACGCGTGTATCGGCGATGTTCGGGGTTTGGGAATGATGCTCGGCGTCGAATTCGTCACCGACCGGGAATCTTTGAAACCGGACGTGGAGCTTCGCGACCGCATCGAAATGGAATGTTTCAATCGCGGTCTGATTATCCTCGGCTGCGGCACTTCGACCATCCGCTGGTCGCCGCCGCTCGTTTTGACAAAAGAAAATGTGGATGTCGCGCTCGAAATCTTCGACGAGGCAATTGCCGCCGCGCTTTAATTTTTAGACAAAATAGCCGCAAATCCGAAAAACCTTTACTTTTTTTAGATTTGCGGCTATTTTGTCTAAAATATTTCTCTCTGACCCAACTTTAAAATAATGGAAAGCAGTTATGAAAAATTCTCTCTTCGGTTTTTTGTGCTTTTTAATTTTTGCGCTCGACGCATTTGCCGCGCGCGGGCTTGATTCGACTTTTAATGCTTCCGTCACGGAAGGTTTCGGCTACGCTAATCACACGCTGACGCAGCCGGACGGCAAAATCCTCGCCTACGGTTATTTTCAAAGAGCGAATGGCGCGCGATTTAATCACATCGCTCGTTTTAACGCCGGCGGCACGCTCGACGCGACTTTCAACAGCGGCGGAAGCGGCGCTAATTCAGTGGTTTACGAAGCCGTTTTGCTGCCTGATAACAAAATCATCATCGGCGGAAATTTCACTTCATTTAACGGCACGGCGGTCAATCGGTTGGCGCGTTTGAACGCGGACGGCACGCTCGATACGTCGTTTAACGCGGCGCCGAGTTTTACAAATCTCATCGAAGAAATCTTTCTCCAACCCGACGGAAAAATCATCGTCGTCGCGACGGCGGCAGGTTCGCCGCCGTCAAGCCGAATTTTTCGGCTCAATGCGAACGGCTCGCTCGACGGCGCATTTCAAAACAATCTGCCTGTAAACGGCAGTGTTAATTCGGTGGCTTTAACAGCAGAAGGAAAAATACTGGTCGGCGGCGAGTTTTCAAATATCGGCGGCGCGACCAAATACTATCTCGCGCGGCTTAATGCGAACGGAACTTTAGACGACACTTTTTCATCTACGCTCCCAGGTTCGGTTAACAAAATTTTAATTCTGCCGGACGGCAAGCTTTTTATTGCCGGAGTTTCTGAGGACGGCTACAAGCTCTTAAATGCCGACGGCTCGCCTGCCGCGGCAGATTTTGAAAATGCCGTTCCTTCGGTATTTATCTTTGCAGGACTAGACGCCGCGCGGCAGCCGGACGGCAAAATTCTGCTCGTCTTCGGCAGAGGCTTTTCCGGCACGGTTACCGATTACACCGTCATTCGCTACAATGCGGATTTAACGCTTGACGAAACCTTTCAATCCGTCGCATTTGAGTATCGTTCCATCACCGACCTGAATCTGCTCGCAAACGGAAAATTCATTATCAGCGGCGAATTCGTCGCGCTGAATAACCAGCCGCGCCTGCACATCGCGCGGCTTAACACCGACGGAACGGTTGACCCGACATTTGCGGCGCAGATTTCCGCTGTCGGAACGGTCAGAGCAATCAAGCGCCAGCCGGACGGCAAAATTCTTATCGGCGGAATATTCGAGTACGTCAACGGAGTCAGAAGGACAAACGTCGCGCGGCTCAACACGGACGGCTCGGTGGACAATACTTTTAACGCGCCCGTCGAGCTTTTTAAAGAAGTTCCGACTGACGTTTACGACCTCGATTTGCAGTCGGACGGAAAAATAATTCTCGGCAGGTTTATGTTTTACGGCGGAAACCTTCAATTTTCTGACCGTCTGGGTTTCTCCAATCAAGGCGGCGTGGCACGCCTCAATCCGGACGGCACGTTTGACGCGACCTTTAACAACGGCGCGGGCGCAGCGGGCGTAGTTTTCGCGCTTGAACGCCAATCGGACGGCAAAACTCTGGTCGGCGGTCAGTTTCTTGATTTTAACGGCGCGGAAAAATTCAGTCTCGTCCGCCTGCAAAATGCCGGCGCGCTTCCGCCGTTCGATTTCGACGGCGATGCGAAAAGCGATATTTCAATCTTTCGTTCATCGGTCGGCGAATGGTGGTATCAGCGCTCGTCAGACGGGCAAGTTCCGGCGGTGCAGTTCGGCGCGTCGTCCGACAAACCCGTTCCCGCTGATTTTACGGGCGACGGTAAAACGGACATCGCCGTTTGGCGCTCCTCGACCGGCGAATGGTTTATCCTCCGAAGCGAAAACGGCAGCTATTATTCGCTCCCGTTCGGGCAAACGGGCGATTTGCCTGCGCCAGCCGATTACGACGGCGACGGACGAGCCGATTTAGCGGTTTTTCGACCCTCGAACGGCGAATGGTTTATCAATAAATCGGCGGGCGGAATTGAAATCCTTCGCTTCGGGCAGGCGGGCGACGTGCCGGTCACGGGCGATTACGACGCGGACGGTCGTGCCGACATTGCCGTCTTTCGTCCGGCGAGCGGGCAATGGTGGCTCGCGCGCTCATCGACGGGCATCGTCGCGGCAACGTTCGGAAACTCGGGCGACAAGCCCGTCCCGGGCGATTGGACGGGCGACGGCAAAACCGACCTTGCCTTTTATCGTCCGGCGACCGGCGAGTGGTTTTTCCTCCGAAGCGAAGACAATTCATTTTACTCGGTGCCGTTCGGTGCTTCCGGCGACGTTCCCGCACCGGGCGATTACGACGGCGACGGGCGGCTCGACACGGCGGTTTTTCGCCCGCCGGGCGCTACGTGGTATGTCAATCGTTCGACTGCCGGATTGTTGATTCAACAATTCGGGCTTTCGACCGATACGCCCGTTCCGTCGGTTTTCGTGCCGTAAAATATAACCGGACGAAAAACCATCAAGGCTCGAAAAATCTTTACTTTCCGGGCTTTTACTTTTATCTTAAAAAAACTTCTCCAAATCGAGGTCAATATGAAAAAACTTACATTTATCCTGCTCCTCACGCTTTTGTCGGCGTTTACCGCCGCGGCTCAAACAGACGTTCAATCAATCGCCGAGCGAGCGAAAAATTTGTTTGGCAGCAACGAGCGGGAAAAAGCATTTGTCGAGCTTAACAAAGCCATTGCGCTCGAACCAGACAACCCGAATTTATATGTGACGCGCGCCGAGTTTTATTTCGCTTTGCAAAACAAAAAGCCGGAAATCTTAAGAGATGCGCAGAAAGCCGCCTCGCTCGCGCCGACCGATAAAGAAATTTTGTATCGTGCCGCGTTGGTTCTGCATCGCAGCCAACAGTTTAAAGAGGCTTTAAAATTAGTAGAAGAGCGGGCGGCACTCGGAAATCTCGACCGTCGAGGCTGGGGCTTGCGAATCCAAATAAAAACGTTTCTCGAAGATTTTTACGGCGCTTTTGAAGACGCTTCCAAAGCGATTGAGCTTTTCCCGCAGGACGATTATCTAAAACAAGTTCAGGCAAATCTGATACGACTGATGGGCGATTCCGATAAGGCGCTCGAAATATACGATGCGCTCATCGCCTCTAATGAAAAGAAACTGGCGCTGGCGAAGGACGAAAATGAAAAAAGCTCGATAAAAAGCGCTCTATCATTATTTTTATTAAACCGCGCGCGCATTATTTTGACAAAACCTCAAAAGGAACAGGCATTTGCCGATTTGATTAAAGTCGTCGAATATCAACCCGAAGGCTTTAATTATTTTCATCGCGGTAAACTGTATCGCGAACAAAAAATGTACGCTGAAGCACTCGCCGATTTCAATAAAATCCTGGTTGACGGAAAAACCGGAATGGATAAATCTTTTGTATATCTCGAACGCGCCAATGTTTATTACGAAACGCAAAAATACCGGGAAGCGCTCGCCGATTATGAGGAAGCGGTTAAATTAAATGAAAGCATGCGTCAATTTGTGCAAAACAGAATCGCGCTGATTAAACAAAAGACAGATGAAACCAGCCAGCCGAAGTAATGCTTTTTGGATTTGCAATCGTTTAGAGTTCAAATAAAGGCACGAAAATCGAACAACTAACAGACAAAAATTTCGCGATAATTCGGTTATAATACCGCATTATGTACACGGCAAGCGTTCTTGCAAAAAAAACCAATCTTCCGATTTACACCGTCCGCCACTACACGCGCATCGGACTTCTCAAACCTTCGAGAAACCGGACAAATAATTACAAACTCTATCAACCGTCGGACGCCGCACGGCTGAAATTTATCGTCGCCGCGAAAAACTTAGGGTTCACGCTTTCGGAAATCACTAATATTCTGGATAAAGCGCAGCACGGCGAATCGCCCTGCCCGTCGGTTCGCAAAATCATCGTCCGGCACATCGAGGAAAACCGCCGCAAGATAGAGGAGCTGCAAAAAACGCAGAAAAAGATGGAAGGCGCGCTTCGGGACTGGGAAAATTTGAACGACGGAATGCCGAACGGAACTTCGGTTTGCCATTTAATCGAATCAGTCGCTTCCGAAGAAGAATAAAAGGGGAAAAAGGGTGAAAAAGTGTAAAGGGGGAAAGGCAGGTAATAAGAATGAGACGAACTTATCCTTTTCACCTTTTCACCCTTTTTCCCTTTTTCCCTTTTAAAGCTTGACTTGATAGTTGCTGACAGGTTGTAGAATGAACTTCGGCTTGAGAAAAGCGGAGGAAATTATGCATACACATGAGACAAAAACTGAAGGAGATTATATCGACCCGATTTGCGGGATGACGGTTTCGCCCGAATCTGCCGCCGCGAGCTTCGAGCTTGCCGGCAAAACCGTCTATTTCTGCTCGACGGGCTGTTTCGAAAAATTCAAAGCGCAGAGCGAAGCGCCGCCGCCCGCGATGGTGCAGCTCGGCAGAAAAAAGGTTTCCGACACGGATTTTGTGACGCACGTCGACCCGGTTTGCAAGATGCTTGTCAGCCCCGGGGCGGCAGCCGGAAAATTCGATTACAAGGGCGAAACTTTCTATTTTTGCGCGACAAGCTGCCTGAACAAATTTCGCCAAAACCCCGAAAAATTTCTAAATGCAGAAACCGCGCCTGTCCCGATGACGGGCGAAGACGCGGAATACACTTGCCCGATGCACCCGGAAATCGTGCAAATCGGTCCGGGAACCTGCCCGAAATGCGGAATGGCGCTCGAACCGAAAGTGATTTCGCTCGAAGACATCGAAGACCCCGAGTATCTTGACATGAAACGCCGGTTTTGGATTTCCGCGGCGCTGACTTTGCCGGTTTTCGCGCTCGCGATGGGTGAAATGCTGCCGAACTTTCACGCGTTCGTTTCGCCGACGATTTCAATTTGGATTCAATTTTTGCTCGCCGCGCCGGTCGTTTTGTGGGGCGGATTTCCCTTTTTCGTCCGCGCCGTCCAGTCGGTCAAAAATTTCAGCCCGAATATGTTCACGCTGATTGGTATCGGCACGGGAGCCGCCTTTTTGCTGAGTTTGGCGGCGCTTTTCGCGCCCGGCATTTTCCCCGCTTCGATGCGTGACGCACACACCGGAATGGTTCCCGCCTATTTTGAAGCGGCGGCGGTCATCACGACGCTCGTGCTGCTCGGGCAGGTTTTGGAATTGCGCGCCCGCGCCCAAACGTCTTCGGCAATCAGAGAGCTTTTAGGTCTCGCACCGAAAACCGCGACCGTTTTATTCGACGACGGCAGCGAAGCTGAAATCGATTTGGCGGACGTTCAAACGGGTGCAAAACTTCGCGTTCGGGCAAACGAAAAAATTCCGACCGACGGCGTGATTTTAGAAGGCGAAACCTCCGTCGACGAATCGATGGTTACGGGCGAGCCGATGCCGGTCGAAAAGCGCGTGGGCGAAAACGTTATCGGCGGCACAATCAACGGCAGCCGCCCGATAATAATGCGGGCTGAAAAGGTCGGCAGCGAAACCCTTCTGGCAAACATCGTCCGAATGGTCGGCGAAGCCCAGCGCAGCCGCGCGCCGATT
This sequence comes from Pyrinomonadaceae bacterium, assembly GCA_036403375.1. GTDB lineage: Bacteria > Acidobacteriota > Blastocatellia > Pyrinomonadales > Pyrinomonadaceae > JAFDVJ01. Next base: position 11,915 of record DASWRC010000128.1, on the reverse strand, counting down.
CAGCGGCTGGCAGACATCGTCGCGGCTTATTTCGTCCCCGCCGTGATTGTAACGGCAATCGCCGCGTTTGCCGTCTGGCTGGTTTTCGGCACTCTGACTTACGCTGTTATCGCGGCGGTTTCGGTTTTGATTATCGCCTGCCCGTGCGCGCTCGGGTTGGCGACGCCGATGTCGATTATGGTCGGAACAGGACGCGGAGCGCGTTCGGGCGTGCTAATCAAAAAGGCGGAAGCGCTGGAAATTATGGAAAAAGTTACGGCGGTCGTCGTCGATAAAACCGGAACTTTAACGGAAGGCAAACCGGCGCTCGCTTCGCTCGTGATGACAAATAGCAATCTACAAATTTCAGAGGAAGAAATTTTAAGGCTGGCGGCGAGTCTGGAGAAATCGAGCGAGCACCCGCTGGCGGCGGCAATCGTTAAAGCGGCGGAAGAAAGGAATATTGTTTTATCGAAAGTCGGCGATTTTCAATCGACGACGGGCAAAGGAATTTCGGGCAGAATTGAAGGAAAAACCGTCAAAGTCCAAAGACCGACGACCGACGACCGGCGAATTGACGAGCTGAGAATTCAGGGTCAAACCGTCGTCGAAGTTTTGATTGACGACGAAAGCGCCGGTTTCATCGGGATTGCCGACACTATCAAAGAATCGGCGCGTGCCGCGATTAAAGAGCTTCACCGGCAGAATATCGAGGTCGTGATGATGACCGGCGACAATCGGACGACCGCCGAAACGGTTGCCAGAAGCCTCGGAATCGACAAAGTTTTTGCCGGAGTTTTGCCCGCCGAAAAAGCGGAGAAGGTCAGAGAACTGCAGGCGCAGGGCGAAACGGTCGCGATGGCGGGCGACGGCGTCAACGATGCGCCCGCGCTCGCCGCCGCCGATGTCGGCATCGCGATGGGCAGCGGCACGGACGTGGCAATCGAATCGGCAAATATCACGCTGCTCAAAGGCGATTTGAACGGAATTCTGAAGGCGCGCAATCTTTCAAAAGCGACGATGAAAAATATTCGCCGGAACCTGTTTTTCGCCTTTTTCTACAACGTGCTCGGCGTTCCCGTCGCGGCGGGCGTTTTATACCCGATTTTAGGCGTTTTACTCAGCCCGATGATTGCCAGCGCGGCGATGACTTTCAGTTCCGTATCGGTTATTCTTAATGCTTTGCGGCTTAGGAAGTTGAAATTATAAAGCATGTGACCTTCGACCATTGATTTTCGACCTTTGAAAAACATCGAGCAAAGGTCGAAAATCAATGGTCAAAAATCAATTTGATGAAATCAAATAATAAAATAGCTCTGGCAGTTCACGGCGGCGCGGGAACGATTCTTCGCTCGGAAATGACCGCCGAACTTGAAAAAGAATATCGCGCGGGTTTGGAGAACGCGCTCCGAATCGGCTTGAAAATTTTACGCCAAAACGGCTCGGCGCTCGACGCGGTCGAGCGGGCGGTTGTCGAGCTTGAAAACTTCCCGCTTTTTAACGCCGGTCGCGGTTCGGTTTTCACGCACGAAGGCAAAAACGAGATGGACGCCGCGATTATGGACGGCAAACGATTTAAAGCGGGCGCGGTCGCGTTTCTCAAAAACGTTAAAAATCCGATAAAGCTCGCGCGGCTCGTTATGGAACGCACCGAACACATTCTGCTCGCCGGGAACGGAGCAAACGAATTCGCGCGCGAAATGAATGTCGAATTTGAAACGGACGCTTATTTTTTCACTGATTTTCGCTACGAGCAATTAAAAAAAGCGCGCGCCGCGGGCGTCGTCCAGCTCGACCACACCGCCGAAGAACCTGAATTAGTAGAAAAATCGGAAACAGAAAACAAATCCCCAATCCGTAATCCCAAATCCGCAATCGGAACGGTCGGCGCGGCGGCTTGCGATGTTTTTGGAAATCTGGCGGCGGCGACTTCGACGGGCGGCATGACCAACAAAAAATTCGGTCGCATCGGCGACACGCCGATTATCGGCGCGGGAACCTACGCCGAAAACGGAACCTGCGCCATTTCCTGCACCGGGCACGGCGAATATTTTATGCTCGGCGTGACGGCTTTCGACGTGGCGGCGCGGATGAAATATAAAAACCTGAATCTCGAAGACGCCGCTCGCGAAACGGTCGAACGCCTGTCGGAAATCGGCGGCGAAGGCGGATTTATCGCGGTCGATGCATTCGGCAACGTCGCGCTGCCGTTCAACTGCGAAGGAATGTACCGCGGATTTGTGAAAGAAAACGGTGAAACGGTCGTCGAGATTTACCGTTAAAGAGATTTTTTGCGTCAGTCCGCGATTCGATTTCGCATAAACCGATTCCTGCATTATACTCACCATCAAAAAAATATTTTTATGCGGGATAGTGTGGAAACCAAAAGCGAATTTCTTCGCGAAGAAGCGCGAATCGAAGCCCAGAGCAGCGTTTTTAAAAAGAACTCGGCTTGACCGACCTTGTTTTGACGCAGATTCTTTTTATCGTCGGCTTGCCGTGGATTGGCGTGGCGGCAAAACAAGGCAATTCGCACATCGTTTTGTGGCTGCTGGCGATGTTTCTGTTTTACATTCCGTCGGCGGTCGTCGTCACCTATCTCAACCGCCTGATGCCGCTCGAAGGCGGTCTTTATCAATGGGCGAAGCTCGGGTTTAACGACCTCGTCGGTTTTCTGGTCGCGTGGAATCTATGGCTTTTCGCGATTCTGAGCACGTCGGAAATCGGTCTGCAAATCACGCAGTATCTCGTCTATATCTTCGGCGCAGAAAGCCGATGGCTAACCGAAAGCCGCTGGTTTATCGGGCTTGTCACGGCGCTCGTCATCGGCGTGCTGGTGCTTTTATCGAGCATCGGCTTAAAGGCAGGCAAATGGATTCATAAAGCCGGCGGCATTTTGATGCTCGCGACGTTTGCGGCGATTTTGATTTTGCCGTTTCTGAATCTCGCCAAAGGCTCGCTGCCCGAATATCAGCCCTTAAAATTTGAAATGCCGGTATTCTCGCTGATGACTTTGAATTTATTGGGGAAAATGGGTTTCGGCGCATTCGGCGGCTTTGAATACGTCGCGATTCACGCGGGCGAATGCCGCGACCCGGTGCGCAGCATCAGCCGTTCGATTATGATTGCCGCGCCGCTTATCGTCGTGATGTTTATTCTCGGCACAAGCTCGATGCTGGCGATTATTCCGCAAGACCAGATCGATTTAATCGCGCCCGTACCGCAGCTTTTAAGCGCCGGGTTTCGCCCGCTGGGCGTCGTTGCGGCGGTCGTGCCGCTGACGGTTCTGGCTTTACTTTCGATTCGGATGGCGCAATCAAGCGTGATGTTTTCCGGCAACACGCGGCTGCCGATGGTCGCCGGCTGGGATTATCTTTTGCCCGAATGGTTTACGCGGCTGCACGAAAAATATAAAACGCCGGTCAACTCGATTCTCTTTGTCGGCGCGGCGACGCTTATTCTCGGACTCGTCGGTTTAATCGGCGTCGGCAAACAGGAAGCCTTTCAGCTTTTATGGAACGCGTCGGGCGTTTTCTACGCGCTGACATATCTCGTCATGTTCGCGCTGCCGCTCTTCGGTCTGCGAAAATCGAACGCGGCTCTGCCGGTTTGGGTAAAACTCGTCGCGCTTTCGGGATTTTTGATGACCCTGCTTTTCGTCTCGCTTTCGATTGTCCCGATTGTCGAGGTCGAAAGCCGTTTGATGTTTGCCGCTAAAATCACCGGCTTGATTGTCATCACAAACATCATCGGTCTGGCGATTTTTCTCGCTGCCGAAAAAAGACGCAAAGCCAGCTTGAAATAAGAATAATTTCAACACAAAAGCACGAAGATGCGAGAGGCGCAAAGGATTTTTAATTTAAAAATCCTTTGCGCCTCTGCGTTAAAAACACTTAACGTTAATTATCCAGCCGCTTTCGACTGCAAAAATTCGTCGCGGTATTCCTGAACGTAAGCGATGTCTTTCGGCACCAAATCGCCTAAAGTTACTATAAGTTCGCCTTTGCGCCCGGATTTGATTGCCTTGTAAATGGCTTCGCGGCTTTCGGGGATGATTTGCACCTGCGGTTTCGCTTCGCTTTGAGCGATGCCGTCCTGAATGAGTTGGTACATTTCCTCGTCCGTGCGCCCGCGCAGGTAGTTGCCGCGCCGGATGATGATGCGTTCGAAATTATCGGCGGCGATTTTCGCAAACTCGCGAATGTCGTTGTCGCGGCGGTCGCCCGTGCCGTTGATGATGACGGTGCGGTGTTTGTGCCCCAATTTGTTGATGAAATTCGTCAGTCCGGTCATGCCCGCCGGGTTGTGCGCGTAATCCATCAGAACCGTCACATCGCCGATTTCGACGAAATTCAGTCGTCCCGGAGTTTGCGCCGTGCCCGCGTTGAAAGTCGCCAGCCCGTTGCGAATATCCTCAATTGCGACGCCGTGAACGAAGCAGCCCAAGGTTGCCGCGAGCACGTTTTGAATCATAAATTCGGCGCGCCCGCCGTAGGTTAAAGGAACGTTGACGGCTCTTTCGATGCGCACTTTCCATTTGCCTTTGAGAATCGTGATATAGCCGTTTTCGTAAACGCACGAAATACGCCCGCGATTCGCCTGCCGCTGAATATTCGGATGATTTTCGTCCATCGAAAAATAGACGATGTGCCCGTTAACCAGTTCTTTCATCTTGTAAACGTTATCGTCTTCGGCATTCAGCACCGCGAAACCGCGTCTGCCGACAGCACGCGGCACGACGGATTTCACCCGCGCCAAATCTTCGAGCGTGTTCACGTCTTTTAAGCCGAGATGGTCGGCGGCGACGTTCGTGACGATGCCGACGTCGCAGTAGTCGAAGCCTAAACCGGCGCGAATAATGCCGCCGCGCGCGGTTTCGAGCACGGCGACTTCGACCGTCGGGTCTTTCAAAACGAGATGCGCCGAAACCGGTCCGGTGTTGTCGCCCGCGACGATTTGCTGGTTTTGAATATAAGTTCCGTCGGTTGTCGTAAACCCGACCGTTTTGCCGCTGCCCTTCAAAATATGCGCGATTAAACGAGTCGTCGTCGTTTTGCCGTTTGTTCCCGTTATCGCAAAAATCGGGATGCGGGACGGCGTTCCCGGCGGGAAAAGCATATCGACGACGTGCTCGGCGACGTTGCGCCCGATGCCTTCCGACGGCGCTAAATGCATCCGGAACCCCGGCGCGGCGTTGACTTCGATAATGCCGCCGCCGCTTTCGTCCAAAGGCTCGCTGACATTCGGCGCGACAATATCGACACCGGTGACGTCGAGTCCGACAATTCGCGCGATGCGCTCGAACAAAAAGACGTTTTCGGGATGAACTTCGTCCGTGCGGTCGATTGCCGTGCCGCCGGTCGAGATGTTTGCGGTCGTCTTCAAAGTGAGCATTTCGCCTTCGGGAAGAACGGTTTCGAGCGTGTAGCCTTTCGCCGTGATGCAGCGCTGCGTCTGCCCGTCAATCGTGATTTGCGTGAGCACGTTTTCGTGCCCGTAACCGCGTCGCGGGTCGGCGTTTGTCTGGTCAACCAATTCCTGAATCGTCGATTTTCCGTCGCCGACGACGTGCGCCGGAATGCGTTCGGCAACCGCGATTAAACGATTATTGACAACCAGCGCGCGAAAATCCGCGCCTTCGAGCATTTTTTCGACAATCACCCAGCGCGAATATTCCTTTGCTTTTTCAAATGCCGTGCGCGCGTGTTCCAGGTCCGTGATTCCGACCGTCGCGCCCTTGCCGTGATTGCCGTCGAGCGGTTTGATGACGACCGGATAACCGACCGTTTCAATCGTGTTTTCCAATTCTTCGATGTCGCGGATGCGATAGCCTTTCGGGACGGGCACGCCCATTTCGCCCAATAATTTTTTCGTCGCGCTCTTATCGGCGGCAATGTCAACCGAAATCATGTTCGTGGCGGAGGTCGTCGTCGCCTGAATCCGTTTTTGATGAACGCCGTAACCCAACTGGACGAGCGAGCGTTCGTTCAAACGGATAAACGGGATGCCGCGCGACTGGGCTTCTTCGACAATCGAGCCGGTCGAAGGACCGAAACGCACTTCTTCGCGGATTTCGCGCATTCGCTGAATCATTCCCGCAAAAGCTTCCCGGACTTCTTCCATCGGCTTGTCTTCCGCCAAATCGAGAAAAATATCGGTCGCCGCGCGTGCTACGAAGCGCCCGACTTCTTCTTCGACGTAACCGAAGACGACATTATAAATGCCCGTCTGTCCGGTTTCGCGCGTGCGCCCGTAGCCGATGTCCATTCCGGCAATCGTCTGCATTTCGAGCGCGAAGTGTTCGATGATGTGCCCCGCCCATGTGCCTTCTTTAACGCGCCGCAGAAAACCGCCTTCTTCGCCGTAAGAGCATCCGTGCGAATTGAGCGACGGCATCAAATCCATCATCCGACCGTAAAAACCCTTGATTTTATGCGACGGCTTCTGCTCGTAATCTTCAATATCGAGCCGCATAATAATCAGCTTTTTCCAGTAACCGCTCCAATAATTAGGTCCGCGCAATGTTCTGATCTCAAGAATTTTCATAGATTTGCGATTTGCGATTTGCGATTTAATTGTTACCTCGCGCGGACATTTTTGATGCCGCCATAATTGCTGTAATTTCTTGTGCTTCTTTTAATAAACTTGTGACTAATTTTTCTTCCATCAATTCGCTTTCGATAATTAATTCCATCCACAGACAGCTTTCGTCCGCTTCTTCTTCAACAGTTCCTAATTTTGCGATAAATTCCGCTTTTGAACGCCCTCGACGAGCTGCGCGGTAATTTGCTGCAACTGAAGTTCCCGACCTGATTAGCTGATTTCCGATTGCTCGCCCGGTAGTATTATTCGGCAAAGCATTAACAAGTTTAATAACCCGCAAAGCAAACTTTTTCGTTCTCTCCAAAAGTTCCTTCTCAGTCATTTCAACCTCGTCAATTTGCAATCGCAAATCGCAAATCGCATCACTCCAGATCCGGCAAAAGAAACTCGTTCGGCGGCTGAACCGGCGTGCGTCCGAAATAATCGTACAAAAGACCGTCGCCCAAAATGTTGAGGGTCACGCCGCAGATGCTGAACGATTGGTTGTCGCCGACTTCGGCGATTTCGTTGTAAGTGATGCGCGAACCGTCAACGATTGTCACCGTGCCCGCGCCGAAAACTTCTAAAATTCCTTCGTTGTCGAGAATTATCGCCGTATTTTCGTCAATCCCGATGCCTAAGTTATATGGATTGTAAGAAACCGCCGTAATCAGGCGTGAGATTCGTCCGCGCTCGGTAAAATGCTGGTCGATGATTATGTTTTTCAAAAACCCAAGCCCGGGCGAAAGCCGCACGCTGTTTTTCTGCGGGTGCGGCGTCGATTCGCCGCGCACAATCATCGAGGTCGACATGCCCGCCGCGCCGGCGCTCGTGCCGGCTAAAACCAGCTCGGTTTCCGAAACCATCTGCCGCAGCTTTTGCGCGAAAAGCGTGCCGCCGAGGATTGAAACCAGCCGCATCTGGTCGCCGCCCGTGATAAAGACGCCGGTCACGCCGTCGAGCAGCGCGTCGGCATCGAGCGAAACGATGTCCTGCCGCGATGTGGCGCGCAGAACGCGCGGATTTGCAACGCCCAGACGCCGGAACGCCTGCACGTAAATATCGGACGCAAATTCGGGAAAATCCGACGCGACCGGCACAATCAAAACTTCCGCCTTCTCGCCGCCCGCCAATTCCAGAAACTTCTTTAAAATCCGCCGCTCGTTATATTTATCTTCCGCTCCGCCGATGACCAGCAGATGCCCGCCGATAACTTCCCTGTGTATTCGATTATCCATTTTATTAAATTACGAATTACGGGTTAAAAGAAATCTCCTTTTGCAGTCGTAATTCGTAATTCGCAATTCGTAGTTGATTTTAAGGTATTTCAATCCGCGCCGTGCGTCAAGAATGTGGGGCGAGAAAAATTTCGAGTCGCGAAATATTGAAATAAGTGAATGCTTACATGCCCGGCGGGATTAAGCTGATTCTCTGCCAACGGAAGAGAAAATTACACATTCAGACGCTTGCGAATTTTCTTGTCAGCCACTCGAAACCGTGCTATAAAGGTTTGCATAAACCCGATTAACAACCCAAAACTATGACTATCAAATCTCTTACGACCGAAAATTGGTTACAGCCCGATTCAAACGGGTTGTCGTTTTTGAAAACCGAGGATGTGCCGGAATTAACGGGCGAAGACTGGCTCGCGCTTTTCCTGCGCGCCAAATTAGCGCCGCAGGTGCCGGACCGCGTCCGCGCCGATTTCGAAGTCGCGCGCGGCGCGCTCGTTTACGGTTATTACTTTTCGCCGCTTTTCGCGCTCGCTGCCGAGCCGCTGGCGCGCGCCGCCCAAAGCGCGGTGTTTGAAAAATGCAAAAAACTCGGCGTCCAGACAGTTTACAAAACCGGTAAGCAGCTTCACCTGTCGCAAGCCTTAGCGTGGCTGCGCCATCACGAATGCATCTCGCGCGCCGAGCTTCACGAATGGGAAGAAATCTTCAAATACGCCGATTCTTCCAGCCCGAACAAAAAGTCGCTTCCGCCGTCCGACGCGGTCGTCAAATATTTCCACTCGGTCGGCGAAAAGATAAACGGTCTTTTCGGCTGAGGACGAAAAAGGCGGTCAGGGAAAAATCGAAAATGCCGAAGCTATCGCCCGGGGCTGCGCGCTTTGCTTTATGATTCCGACGAGCGGGTCAGAACAAAAGCGCAGGAAACCCTTGAAAAACGTCAGTAATAATCATTAACTTTTGATTTTCGCTTTACTCTCGCAGCCGCAATCCGAGCCGCACGAGCCCGCTTTCGGCTTAAAGGCTTGCACCTTGCCCAGAAAAATTCTGCCCGCGTAAAGAACCGCCGCGAGAATGATGAGAGCGACAATGATGATTTGAAAATCCATTTCCTTAAATTTACCCGAATCCGAGAAGTTTCCCGCCCTGATACGTCAGAAACGCGGCGAGATAGGCTAAGCCGGTCATATAACCGACCATAAAAAGCGTCCACGCCCACGAGTTCGTTTCGCGCCGGACGATGGCGACCGTTGACATGCACTGCATCGCGAGGACGAAGAAAACCATCAGGGTCAGCGCCGTCAAAGGCGTCCAGACGGGCGTGCCGTCCTGCCTTTTCGCGTCTTTTATCGCCTGCGTCAGCGTCGCGCTTTCGGCGTCCGCGTCTTTGCCGACGTTGTAAATAATACTCAGCGTCGAAACCAGAACTTCGCGCGCCGCAAACGACGAAATCAGCGCAATCCCGATTTTCCAATCAAACCCGAGCGGCGTAATCAACGGTTCGATCGCGTGTCCGAGCTTCCCGGCATAACTGTTCCGAAGCTGTTCGCTCTGCTGAAAATCTTCCTTCGCCTTTTGAACTTCTTCGACCGATACATTCTGGTCGGGCGGGACAAACAATTCCGTTTCGGTGCGCGGAAAATACGACAACGCCCAAAGCAGTATGGAAATCGCCAGAATCACCGTTCCGGCACGTTTCAGGAAAAGTCCGGCGCGCAGCCACATATTCTGAAAAACCGTCCGCAAATTCGGCAGACGATACGGCGGCAGCTCCATCACGAAGGGCGGCGGCGGCGATTTCAGAAGGGTGCGTTTCAAGATAAACGCGACGACAATCGCGGTGATAATTCCTAAAGAATACATTGCGAGCATCAAAATCGCGCCGAGCGAAATCACGCCGAACACAGTTCGACCGGCAAAAAACGTCGCAATCATCAGCGTGTAAACCGGCAGCCGCGCCGAACAGCTCATAAACGGCGCAATCAGAATCGTCGCCAGACGGTCTTTCGGATTCTCGATGGTGCGCGTCGCCATAATTCCCGGAATAGCGCAGGCAAAACTGCTCATCAAGGGCAGAAATGCCTTGCCGTGCAGACCGAATTTGCTCATCAGCTTGTCGAGCAGAAACGCCGCGCGCGACATATAACCCGTGTCTTCGAGAATCGATATAAACAGAAAAAGCAGCAGGATTTGCGGCAGAAAAACAAGCACGCCGCCGACTCCGGCGATGATTCCGTCGGTCAGCAAATCCGTCAAAATCCCGGCAGGCATCTGCGCTTTGACGAAATCGTTGAATGCGCCGAAGCCCGATTCGAGAAGATTCATCGGCAGCTCAGCCCACGAAAAAATCGTCTGAAAAACAAGCAGGAGAACCACGATTAAAATGATAATTCCGAAAAACCGGTGCGTCAGAACCGCGTCTATTTTTTCCGAAACACTGCGCTCGGTCGTCTCGACCGCTTTGACGGCTTCCTGATAAACGTCGGAAATGAAATTGTAGCGGGCGAAAATCTTGCGGTTCGCCGCCGCATTGTCCGAAAGGCTCAGGTGAATATCTTCTTCCGTGACGGTTTCGATAAATTCGGCTTCGGTCAGCCACGGCAGGCGCGGAATCTGGCGAATCTGCGCGGCTTTTGATACTTTTTCGCCAAGCTCGTCGATTCCCTGTTTCTGCGCCGCCTTGACGGCGACGACCGGAATCTGCAAAAGATTCGAGAGTTTTTCAACGTCGATTTCAAGACTTTGTTTTTCCGCCAAATCAATCATCGTCAGCGCGATGACGACCGGAATATTGTATTCGAGAAGCTGCGTCACGAGATAAAGATTTCGTTCGAGATTGGTCGCGTCAACGACGGCAATAACCGCGTCGGGTTTCGCGAGATTTTCGATTTTCCCGGTCAGAACGTCGTGCGCGATTTCTTCGTCGATCGAAGTTACGTCCAACGAGTAAAGCCCCGGCAAATCAATCAGGCGCGCCGCCGCGTCGCCCAATTTCCAGACTCCTTCCTTGCGCTCGACCGTCACGCCCGGATAGTTCGCAACCTTCTGCTTTAAGCCGGTTAAAGCATTAAAAAGCGTCGTTTTGCCCGCGTTCGGATTGCCCGCGAGCGCGATTAACAAATGCGTTTTTTGATTCGGTGCTTCGGGTCTTTCAGCGTCGGGACTTTGGACTTTGGACTTTGGGCTTTTTACTTCGAGAGTTTTCATTCGCTGACTTCAATCGCCTCGGCTTCGGATTTTCGCATCGCCAGGCTGTAGCCGCGCACACGAATTTGAATCGGGTCGCCGAACGGTGCGGTTTTGACGATTTTGACCGCGACGCCCGGCACGACGCCCATTTCCATCAAGCGTTTCGTCACCGAATTATTTCCGTTTACGGACACAACCTTCGCAGTTTCGCCAATCGGCAGCTTTGTCAGAATCATAACTTTTACCTACCAAAGCGCGGATTCTATTTCAATCGGGTTTCGCGCTAGTTTGAATTCTACCCTAATTGAAATTCGTTTTCAATTTCAATTGCATAAAAATCGTCGAATTACAAAATTAGCAATACTGTTTAATTCCTTGGGCGCAATATTTTATTTCGGTTGGATAACGGTTTCTGAAACGAGGTCGGCTTGATAACCGCCGACGGCAAACCTCAGGGGCGTGCGTTTTTCGTTAGTGCTCAGCCAGACGCGCAAATTCAGCGCATCGAGCTGCGGGTTTTGCGTGACAATGGTAATCATCTGCGCCGTCACTTTTTCATTCCCCTGAGTAATAATTTCCGGCTCTGAGGGTCGAATCGTGAAAATATAAAACTGCGTGCCGTAAAACACCGAAACGCGGGTGTTGTTGACCGGATTTTGCGTGTCCTTGCTGAATTTCAGGTTGAACGAACGGATGGCGTACGCAAGCGACAAAAGGCTGTGCGTATTGAGCGGAATCTGCGTCTGATTCGTACCGCCGGAAATGGCGATGCCTCTTTCCTGGTCGAATCTCGCCGATTGGTTGAAGGCGCTCAAAGTTCCCGTAAATTTCACATCAAACTGGTAGGGCGCGAGCGATTCGGCGTTGACCTGCGCGGTTATCGAATCGCCGGTTCGGAAAATGCCGACCCCGTTTTCGACTTTTGAGACGATC
>DASWRC010000127.1:0-52291 GCA_036403375.1 Pyrinomonadaceae bacterium | reverse complement strand
GAGCTGTTGCCGGAACGAAAAAAAGTTTTCAAAGAACTTTGTTCTTGTTCTGATAATTCGATAAATTCTGTTGGTCGAGCCATTATTAAAGAATAACAATGAATCACTTATTTATAGAAACTTAATTTACAAAGCACTAGCTTTGTTAAATTATTACAATATTATCTACAGGACAACATTGCTTCTGACAAGATTAAATTTATATATTTCTCAGCTTGGCAACACACTACTTCCGATAGTCTCTGGCGGGCGTTGATAATTAAAATCGCAAAGGAGCTTTACGATATTCCGGAAATACAGACGCCGACACCGTCACCTGCCCTCATGCCAAAAAGCGGAATTTGGGATTTTTTAAAAGTTTTTCTAACCAGCGATGCCTTTACCTTACAAAAAGAAGTTTTGCCGCCAGACCCATTGGCAGAATATAAAGACATTATGTCTCGTTTAGACAAATCAGGTTACGGCAGCATCAGCAAGAGTAAAGAACAGCAGGTAAAGGTAAATCAGGATGTGGCACTGCTTTCGGTAGTTAACGCGGCTATCAGCGCTTTAGGCACTATTTCTCCTTTAGTCGCTGGTCTGCGAAGTCTTATGGGAATAGAGCCTAAAGTTAATTTGTCCGAATTGTTACACGCCGAAAAAAATGTGGCAACGCGTGATATTATCGAGTCTATTCAAGAATTCAAGCAAATATTCCGCGAGATATTTGAAGATAGAGCCAAAGATAAAAAGGTTTTTGTCTTTGTCGATGATCTAGATCGCTGCCTGCCGGATGTAGCACTGGATATTCTCGAAGCAATAAAAATGTTTCTTGATGAAATAGGATGTTTTTTTATCGTCGCGGCAGACGAAAATTTAATCGGTCAGGGGCTAAAGCTGCGTTATCAAGAATTGATTAAAAGCACCGACGATACTTATGTACAAACTTTCTTCACTCAAAAAGGACAGGAATATTTTGAAAAGATTATTCAATTCGCCATCCGCGTTCCTCCCCGGACGCTTCAACAGACGCATACTTTCATTTCCGCTCAATTCCCGATGTGGATGCCCGCCACCGATATTATTCAAACCACTATCGGCAACAATCCACGGCGTCTGAAACAGTATTGTAATCTGTTGACATACAAACACATGGTGTCTCAGATACAAAAAGAAAACCGCTTGGACGAGTCTAATCGGCAGATTGCAATGGAGCAAACTAAAATACAGTTTCTTAATAAAATAATAACGCTTTATTCGTGGTCGAAACATTGCTTTGAAATTATGTGTAACTTAACCAACCAGCCAGAAGAGTTTGCACAGATGATGCTGAAAATAGAAACTCTGGTTGAGGGGTCGCAGGAAGACATCGTACTGCCTCAAGCGAAAGATGAGTTGAATGACGAGCATCAATATCATTTGTATGAAGCAGTGATTAAATCAAGTCCTTTGTTCAATCTGATAAAATCGTCCCGCGCTTTTCGGAAATGTCGCCCGAAGACTTAACAACTTTTACACAATTTGCAGACATACATTCATATACTGGAGGCACGACAACACTATCTACCAAAGACGCTGTTTTTATGAACATACTATCGGCGGTCGAAACTCAGGGCGTCTTAACTATTAAACGGCTTTTAATTGAAAACTTAACCAAGCTGATTTATTTCGATAAAGAATACAAAGACATTTTTGTTAAAATACTTGAGCTTTATCAAACCAAAGACTGGATGCCGCAGCTGATAGCAATTGAGTCGGAACTCGACCCTGCTTCGATTATGCATAAGTACAGGGCTAAAGAACTCTCCGAGACAGCTAAAGAACTGCTTGTCATGCTAGGACAGAAAAATTATCAAGACGCTTCAAATGAATGTTAGCTATTTTTAGACAGACCTCGGTTTTCGGCAATTTTAAAAGAAGAAGTGCAGCTTTATTGTGAGATTCAAGAATCCATAATTAAACCGGAGGCACTTGATGTTGAAGATACTAATCACGCCAGACTTTTAATAGAATCTTACCGGACAATTGCTAATGAGAAACTCAATTCATTTCCGCCCGAAAAGTTAAAACCGATTATCTCAAGTTTGAATATTCGATATGAAGCGGCGCAATATTTTCTCGAATTGCGAAAGTTTGCCAAAGTTGACGCCCTTTCCTACAAATGGTCTGAATTAGCCTTTCAGTTTATGATTAACGCGCCTGCGCCCTTAAACCTTCTTGAAGCTTGGATTATGGATACGAAAGAACTCGCAGAGCCGCTTTCGCCGAATTTATCGAAATATCTGGACAACGACCAGTTTGTCAGATTTTTACGCCTCCGCCCGCTTTTCCGCGATATTTATAACTACGAGGTGAAAGGATATTTTGCCGCTTCAAACGCCGTAGCCAAATCGGAACCTGTTCAGTCCGTTATTTCTGATATCAATATCGTCAATGGCGATAAATTTCAGTATAAAAGTTTTACTACCTTTGAAAATAAGTCTGAGTATAAGGATTTTTATATCAAAATTAAACCGCACCTTGCGCAGTACGAAGTTACTTTGGAGAGCGGCTCAGACAATTTTACTGATCACGCCATCGAGATTCCGTTTCAGGAATTTGAAAAATTTAATTCAGTCTCTCCTACATCATTCTCGATGCGAAATGCGACGTTCGTTTTTAATGACCAAGCAGAACTCTTAAAAGCACAGGGTACGCTTCTTTATAACACCATCTTCGCGTCCGATTCCTTAAAGTCATTTTTTATAAGCGCGTTAAAAGAAGAAGTGAAACGGAGAATTGTCATTGAGTTCGATAGTCAACTGCTGTCGAAATTGCCTTGGGAGAGTTTATATATACCGGAACTTGAAATCTTTCCGGCGTTATATACAAGATTTTCCATAGTTCGAAATTTTCCTAATCCATCACCTATCAATCGGCGAACGTTGACACCTCCACTGCGAATACTTGTCGTTACCGCTAGCCCGAAAGACCTCTCACTTTTAGCATTGGAGGACGAGATTCTCACAATGGAAAAAACACTTGCGGATGCAATTCGGAATGGACAGGCTAAACTTGAGATAATAAGACACGCGACAATAGATGCAATCCAGCAGAGCTTACGCCGCTTTCAGCCTCATTTATTTCATTTCGCCGGTCATGCAGTAGCTTCGCAGGAGTCACAAGACGGGCTTCTCATATTAGAGAATAGCGATGGCTCCATGAGAAAATTGGAGGCATCTCTTCTAAAAAGCTTGCTGGTCGATTCTAACATTAGTCTAGCTGTTCTAAACAGCTGCGATACCGGAACAAACAACACAGTAAACGCTGTTACGAGTTTGGCAGGAGAATTAGTTAAGGGCGGCATTACAGCCGCCATAGCGACGACGGAAGTGCTCCTCGATTCCGCCGCCCTAATGTTCTCGCGAGAATTCTATCGTGCCTTCGTCGATGGTTATACTTTGGAAGAATCAATTACGGAGGCGCGGAAAGCAATCTGTATGGAAAGATTGAATTGGGCATCTTACACGTTATTCAGTGGCACGACAAACCTTGACCTTTTTAAATTAACGTTAAGTCGTACTAGCAAAGATAATTGATTTAGCCAGACTTTAATATAATTGCCGCTTACGCCCTGCCAATTAAGACAAATCAGTGAAGGAAATGATCCGGAAACGAATATTTTGTTTGATATGAGGGATGGGAAATTTCAAACCCTTTAGGAATTGAAGTTCAACAGGGTGATGCGCTGATCGAATGAGTTGCTCAGAATATTCTGGGGTTAACGAAATTGAATTATAATGCCTGTCACTTAGGAGAGGCACAACCAGTTATAGTTAGTTTCTCGGATGCGGTCGGTGAGATTTTAATTTCAAATCCGACGGTTAAATATCGCCGTTCAAACTTTGAATACTATATTTGAAAGGGGAATTTTATCTTAATAAGAACTTGTAAATATGCAATGTTCGATTCAAATTATAATTATGCCTAATTATGTCAATTGACTGGAACAATCTAAAAACTTTGGACGGGTCTCAGCATACTGCGTTTGAAGAGCTATGTTGCCAGCTTGCTAGACACGAAAATATTTTAAATAAAGACAGTTTTTTTAGAATTGAAGCTCCTGATGCCGGGGTTGAGTGTTATTGGAAGTTATCGAATGGGAAAGAAATTGGCTGGCAAGCTAAATTTTTTCTTTCCTCGCCAAATAACAGTCAATGGGCACAAATTGATGAATCTGTAAAAACTGCCTTAGAAAAACATCCTGACCTATCCTCTTACATTATTTGCCTCCCTATAAATAGGCAAGATCCACGAATCAATGCCCAAAAATGGTTTATGGATAAGTGGAATGAAAGAGTCAAAAAATGGGAGCATTGGGCAAAGGCGTTGGGAAGAAATGTAACCTTCGATTATTGGGGTGAGAGTGAAATATTGGACAGATTAAGTAGTCCTGAATTACAAGGAAAGTATAATTACTGGTTCAACAAAAATGTTTCAGAAATAATTACAGGCGAGGGAGAATTAGATAAAGAAATCATCAAAAATTACCTCAGAAAGATAATTGAGAAGTCCTGCGAGTTACCTAAATATTTATCTGACTCAAAATCCAACCTAGGCAAAAAAGACTTATTTACACATATAAGACAAATGGTTGAAGTTTGCTCCACAAAGCAATTAGAAGAAGTCAGAAAGATACACTTCTCTCAAAATGCAAGTGAAAAAATGGGGACTTCAGAATTTGTAAAGCAAGTTGAGAAAATAGAATGGAATGAAAAAAATATTGAAAATTTTGAGAGACTAATAATTTTGGGTAAGCCTGGTATTGGTAAAAGCTGGCTTTTACGATATGAAGCGAAAAGAATTGCAGAAAAATCACTAGCACAATTAGAAGTTCCTGAGTCGGAACTTGAGGATATAATTCTACCGGTTTGGATATCTTTAGGAGATTGGGCTAAACATGGCACTCAATTTAATAAGCCAATTGATTCCTTAGTTGATTTGGTAATTGAAAGATTTACAGAAATTCGTTCTGACGATAGAAAAACCTTTAATCTTTTTGAAGTTTGGTTAAAACGAAAGATTCGTTCGGAAAAATCCATTATCCTACTAGATGCTTTAGACGAAGTTCCTCGAAACATCGACTTTACCGATAAACTAAAAGTCTTTTCAGAAAATGAAGCTAAAACTGCAAAAATATACTTGACATGCAGAGAAACTGAATACAGAGGATCACCTATTGTCAGGTGTAACAAAGACATTAAGGAAATTAGCCTTCTAGAATTTGAAGATGATCAAATCAAACAGTTTTATAAATCATGGTTCGGAAATAATACTAAAAAGGTTATTCAATTTGAAAGTATTTTAACTGAGAACTCTTCGCTAAAAGATTTAGCCCGCACTCCACTTCTGCTTTCTCTGTTATGTGCATTGCTTGATAATTACGAAAAAGCAGATGATTTTCCTAAAAGTCGCTGTCGGATTTATGAACAATGTATTAACAAGCTTTTTCTCAAAGAATGGAAAGACAAAAAGACTGAAAGTACATGGAGTATTTCTAAATTCAAGGAAATGATGGCTTGGATTAGTTTTCAAATTTTCTCTGAAATTGGCGAACAATTCAACGCAAAGGAATTGGAGGAATTAATTGAGTCTTGGCATAAAAGAAAAAAATACTCCTACTCTCCAGAAAATTGTAAATCGATAATCCAGCAATTAAAAGAGTATGGTCTAATTATATTTGTATCAAGAAATGAACAAATTCCTGAAGAAAGCGAATATATTTTTTTGCACAGAACCTTTTTGGAATTTTTTGCCGCCTGTGGGTTAGCTAACCTGAACAAAACTATTGATGGAAAAACGTGGAGGGAATTTGTTTTTCAAAGGCAGATTCTTTATGACCAGAAGTGGAAAGAAGTCCTCCAACTGTTGGGAGGAGTATTGAATGTAAATGATGTTCAAGGATACATAAAAGAATTAATTAACCTCAATGGGAAATATCTTGAAAAGGATCATTTCATTCGTCCCTTTACATTGGCATTAAATGTTGGTTTTGAAGCAAAAGAAGATTTACCTATAGACTTCAAGAATAATTTATTAAAAATATTTCTTTTTCATTATTTCTATCAGCCTTACAGTAAAGTTGCACATCGACTTGAAAAAGAAATTCGATTTTGGGGAAAAGAACTTTTGCCAGTGATAGTAGCAAGATTTAAACAAGAAGGATCTGTTCTTTATGCTTCTGGGGAACAATCTGGAACTGCTTTTTTATACAAAGAGATAAACGCTATATCTGAAAGCGAAACAATTCTTGAGCTCCTGAAGAATAAAGAGGCAGATGTTCGTCGTTCTGCGTTAAGAGCATTTGTAAAATTAAATGAACATCACTTAAACGAAGAATTGCTGCTTCTGTTATTGCAAATGGTAGCAGAAGATGAAGATAGGTTAGTACAACAAGAAGGAATGATTCATTTTTGGCATCATTTAGGAAGGTGTCTCGAAAAAACCTCCTCACAAGAGTTAATGAGATTGATTCGCAAATCAATAAATAAAACAATTGATTCACCGAAAGGTATATTGATTAAATTCCTTGTTGAAAGTTGCAAAGAAGTAAATAGTAAGACCTCTAAAGTGAAAATAACACCAGATGAAGTAATTAAAATTATCTTAAATCGTGTAAATAAAAGTGAAAGGTATGACTATCATTTTCCTGGCATCGTTTTAGACAAATTGGAAGAATTAACATCTCCAAAAAGAATTACTGAAAACCTTTTACAGCACCTTGAGCGAAAGGCAATCAAAGATCCTACAGGCGCAGGGGTAAAAATTCATATACTTACTAATTTCCCGGGTGATAAAAGATTATTAAATGATGAAATTTTTATCAAAAAAATAATTAATTGGATTAACTGTGATAATCCTAATTTACAAATTGCAGCTCTGTATGGAATTAATATTTTGAAACTAGAGGATGTGTCAAATACTTTTTTAGATAGACTACTGGAATTAGTTAGAGGTAATGATACCAAAGTAAATTCTCAGTCATTAAGTGCTGTAAAGGAATTAAGTAAGAAACTTGACTTGGAAATAATTGAAAAGATAATTATTCCTTTATTAGAAGATGAAAAAATTGTAAATCAACTCAATGCACTAAATTTAATTGCTAATTTTGAAAAGAAAATTAATAAAAAGAGTGTATTCGAAAAGATAGTTACTTTCCTAAATTCAGATAATCGCCAAATATTAGAAAAGACTTTGATTGCGATAGCTAATGTAGATGCCAGCCTAGTAGACAAATTTGTTTTCGATAAGATTTTAGATTTACAAAATGATGAGTATTCCGAAATTAGAGCTAATGCTTTATTTGCATCCACTAAAATAAAAGATGGAAATCTTTCTACTGATACTGTTGAAAAGATATTTGATCTGTTAAGAGAATCGAATCCAACTATAAAAGAGATCGGAAGGAACATTTTGTATCATTTAAATGAAGTAAATATTGAGGCTTTAGGATTAAAAAAAATACGCAAATTATTGAATGAAGATACTTTATTTGAGAGTAATTCCATCAAACAAATTTTAATTAAGGCTATCTGTAATGCGAAGCCTTACGAAGGCATAAAACTATTAAAGGAGATTATTGAAAGTCCAAAAGACGAGCATGACTTTTCTAATTATGACAAATACAGTGCTGAAAAGTTATTGTTTGATGTAGTTAGTAAGGAAAGAATCCCTGTTAGAATAAAAAACACTGTTGATAATATAAAAGATGAAAATTTTATATCTAAATATAAGCGACTTTTTTATTGGCGCCAAATAAGATGGCTAATCTTTGAGTCGTTTAAAAAACTTAAAGTTCCCACATCAAATTAAAACTCAGAGATAACACTTTAAATTTATATTTAAAAAATATCGCTAGTGAATTCTTAGGTAAGAACTTTATTGTATTTTTATTTTTTATCGAAAAAACAGAAAGTAAATTTAAGTAACAACTTTATTGCCTAGTGGAAATTTTGATTGTTGTTAAATAGAGGACTTACAGATTTTTTATGTAAGAACTTTATTGTTCGCCATCAGTTCCTGACCAAAAACAATAAAGTTCTTACATAAACAATAAAGTTGTTACCGCGCCGCCAGCACGATGCCCAAGACGCGCGTCAAAATATGCACTTTGCCTTCGCCGAGCTGCGTTAATAATCGCTCGCTCAGCCTGAGCACGAACCACGCTATCAAATAAACGAACGCGACGAGAACGGTCAAAATCGTCATTCGCCGGTAATCCCCGTCCGCCTGATTCGTCAAAAGCGGCAGCGCGAGCGGAAAAATAGCAATGTCTTCGCCGTGTGATACGTTTTCATCCGTTTCCGGGGACTGCAAGCCGGCGCGCTGTCCGAAAAGCATCGGCAACGCCGTCAGAAACAACAGCACGCCGCCGCTGATGGTAAAAGCCGTCACGGTGACGCCGAGATGAACGAGCACCACCCGTCCGGCAAAAAGAAAGACGAGCGACACGGCGAAAGCTATCAACACGGCGCGTCGCAGCACGGCTTTTTTCGCCTCAGGGGTCAGGCTCTTCGTCAATCCGGTAAAAATGGGAGCCACGCCGACCGGGTCGACGACGAACAATAAAGTGACCAGCGATGTTGAAGCGAATCTCAAAATTTACCGCATCGAATCTAAATTTCAACCGCCTCGACGACGACGAATTCGACAACCGCATCCGCCGTCTGACCGTCGCCGGATAAATTATCCGCGGCGCTCATTCTGCCGTCGCTCATTTTACCGTCGCTCATGCCGTCGCCGTCAGCACTCAATCCGTCGGCGCTCAATCCGTCGGCGCTCATGCCGCCGTCAACATTCGTTGCTTTTGAACCCTTTCGCAAGCTCCGGTAAAGCAGCGCCGCGCCGCCGAGTGCGCCAGCCGCGATGAGCGCGCTTGCGACCGGACGCGTTTCGACGAACGTGTAGGCGCTGACGCTTTTCGATTGTTCGACCATATCGCCTTCGACGCGGTCGTCGCGGGTCGGTTCAAACAAATTGTCCGGCGCGGTTTCGCTTTTCGGTTCATTCGTTTTTTGCTGGCTGAAGCCGATTTTCGAGAGCAACAAATCCATCAATCCGGGCGCGTATTTTTGACCGGAAATCATCATTTTGCCCGAACCGCCGACAATCAAATCGCGAAACGGTTTCTGCGCCGCCTGTACAATCGCGTCGGCGACGATTTGCGGGCTGTAAATCGGCGGCGCGCCTTTTCCTTTGACGCCCATTTTCGAGCGCGCGTTATTGAAGAGCGGCGTGTTGATGGAAGCCGGTCTGATATTCGTCACGCTAATTGCCGCGCCTTCATTCAACAGCTCGATGCGAAGCGCGTCCAGAAATCCGGCGACCGCGTGCTTCGACGCCGCGTAGGCGCTGTGCAGCGGCATTGAAATTTCGGATTCGACCGACGAAACGCAGATTAAAGCGCCGCCGGCTTGTCTCAGGAAAGGCAAAGCCGCCTTGCAGCCGTGAACCTGTCCCATAAAATTCACTTCCATCAGGCGGCGAAATTCGTCGGTTGTCGTGTCCTCGAACTTGGCGAAAAGCAGCACCGCCGCGTTGTTGACCCACGTGTCGATGCGCCCGAAACGCTCGACCGCCGCCTGCGCGACTTCCGTTACCTGACTGAAATCGGCGACGTCGCAGACTTTGAAAATCGCCTCGCCGCCATCGGCGCGAATTTCCTCGACCAGCGATTGCAGACCGAGTTCGTCGCGCGCGGCGGCGACAACTTTTGCGCCCAATTTGCCAAAATCGAGCGCCGCCGCGCGCCCGATGCCGCTCGAAGCGCCCGTGATTACTACTACTTGCTCGTTAATCGGTTTTAATTTCATGATGATTGCTCCCTTTTTTAAATGACCTTGAAATCTATGATTTGCAAACCGGGATTTTTTCGCCCGATTCGGTTTTAAACCTTATAAAATCTGAATCTGTCATTTAATTTCAGCAGAACCGGATGCCGCTCTCTGTCAGGTGTGAAACAGAAGGCGGGTTTTTTTTACGACGCCGAGTTGGAATTCATCGCGCTCCTGTGACGCGTTTTTTTTGCGCGGGCACTGAAAACAATTTTCTATCTGACTCGCGTCGGCGTGTTGAAGGGATTTCCGAAAATTGAGATTGCGCGGAACAAAAGTAGAAAAAGTAGAAGGGCAAAATCTTTGCCGGGACGTTGCACCAAACTTTATTGCAAGTCGGATTCTACCCAAACGCGTATCCTGCCTGTTTATTAAGATGTTCTATGAACTATGATTTCCTAAATAAAAGTCGGCTTTACAAATATTTACAAGATGTTTTTGTGCAAAGCCCTTAATTTTCAGTTTCCTTTTACCATTTCTTTGATATTTGGGGGAATCGGCTCGCGTTTGGTTAAATCGTATTTGTAACCTTCGGGTAAAATGTGGAAATTTACGCCGACAATGCCGATGGTTTCTTCGTCTTTTATATAGGGCAGGTTGGTGTGCATCGAGTTTTTCGCGCAAATAACCGTGACCGCTCCTTCGCCGATGACTTCGAACTTA
This sequence comes from Pyrinomonadaceae bacterium, assembly GCA_036403375.1. GTDB lineage: Bacteria > Acidobacteriota > Blastocatellia > Pyrinomonadales > Pyrinomonadaceae > JAFDVJ01. The sequence goes on along the minus strand of DASWRC010000127.1, from coordinate 41,777 downwards.
TCGCCCTCGACAACGATTGCGGTTCGTTCGTCGATGCCGATACCTAAAACCTGCGGGTTATGCGCGACCGACGAAAGAAGTCGTCCATGGCGTCCGCGCTGCGAAAAATGCGTGTCGATAATCGACCGGTCGAGAAACTCCATGCCGGGCGCAACCTCGACCGCGCCGAGCTTCGGCGCCACGTCGGAAGACCCGGAAAGAAGCGTCGAAGACGACATCATCATTGCCCCCGCGCTCGTGCCGCCGATTGCCATCCCCTGATTGAATTTGTCGAGAATTAAATAATGAAGCGGCGTTCCGCCGGTCAAAGCGGTGACATGAAGCTGACTGCCGCCCGTAAAATATAATCCGGTCGCATTTCTGATTTTTTCGAGCACCGGTTCGTCAAAAGCCTGACTCCGGTCGTCGATGTTGAGAACCTCGAAATTTTTGAATTTCAAGCGTTCAAATACTTCTTTGTAGCGTTCGGCGGCGTCTTCCGGGCTATCGGTGGCGACAGTCATGACGAGAATCTTCGCTTTATTCAGACCGCCCGCAAGCTGCAAAAACCTTTCGATAATTTTAAGCGAATCCTCTGTGATATTAGCCGATTCGCCGCCGCCGACGGCAACTAAACCGCCTCTGCTTCCGTTTTCTTTTTTTGTCATAAATTCCCCCCTTAAACCACGCAGCAACTGCAAAAATGTCGTGAACCGACGCAAATCGAAAATCTTTTGCCGCAGAATGATTTCCGAATATGTCTCCAGTTTACTATATTTTACGCCGCTGCCTAAAGAACCCGCATTTCAGCTTGATGGGCGGCTTCATAAATTTTTAATCAAATTAATCTCTATGTTAGTTCCCAAACATACAAATAAGCCTCAAAAAGCTAACTTTATTGAAGAGCCAGTTTGGATTTAACTCAATTTTAATCGACGACAATGAAAATTATTGAGGTTTAATAATATGAACGCACATTTTTACCAATCGGAGCCGTTGTGCGCGACTTCCGAAAGACTGGAAAAACTCATTTCCGATGAGGAAATCAGACGGATTACGTCCGCCGTCGGAAGCCGCATTATCGAAGCTTTCAATTACCGGAGCGAATACGAAATCGCCGTTCTCCTGAAAACAAGCTGCAAAACAGTAAGGCGTCTGACCGGGGGCGAAGAGCTGCCGCCCGTCGAAATGCTCTTGTGTATCCACAAATTAACCGGCGTTTCCATCGACTGGCTGCTGACCGGCGAACAAGCGGCGAGAACCGAAAATTTCCAAAAGTCTTACGCCGTTTTTGAAGAGGACGAAAAATTTGAAATCACCTTAAACCCGGACTTGAGGAAACCGCTTCTGCACGCCGGACTCTGGTAACCCGAAAACGGTCGGAGAAACGAATAATATTATGAAACAAGCAAGACAAAAGGAATTATTCGAAGTTGGTAAAGTGCGCGAAGACTTTCCGATGCTCCGGCAGAAGATCAACGGTAAACCGCTGGTTTATCCGGACACCGGCGGTTTAGTCAAACGGCTGCACAAAGGAACGCATTTTAAACACGTAATCGAGCACCTCGCAATCGAATCCGCGCCGATGCCGGAGAAAACCCGGAAATCGTCAGGGCAGATTTAAGAAAACCGATTCAACGCCTGACGACAAATCCTGATTTTACCCTTGGGAACTCAAGATTTTACATAAATCTCTGAAGTCTTCTTAAAATTGCTTCCTTCGATTCGACGCCGACGATGCGGTCAACTTCCAAGCCGTTTTGCAGAACGAGAAGTGTCGGAATCCCTTGAACGCTAAAGCGTGCGGCGGTTTGCCTGTTTTCGTCAACGTTGAGCTTTCCGACCAACGCCTTTCCGGCAAGCTCGCGGGCAAGTTGTTCGATAGTTGGCGCGATAATCCGGCACGGTCCGCACCACGCCGCCCATAAATCGAGCAGAACGGGCAGCGTCGATTTTTCGACCGTCTCCGTATAATTGGCGTCGGTTATCGTTACGGGATGAGCCGAAACGGCTGAGAATGGCTGCTTGCAGCGTCCGCAGACGGCTTTTTTTACCGCCGAGGCGTCGGTCGAAACACGGTTGTTAGTTCCGCAGTTCGGGCATTTAATAATTTGGGTTGCGGCTGAATGATTCATACGGCGATTTTTCCTTAACTTATTTTTACAGAGATTTTAGGCGTTGCCTGTATTTTTTTAGTACACGTTTTATAAAAAAAATAAAATCAAACACTCGCCCGGTACTTCTTATTTAAATCCTAAGACTCAACAAAATCAAGCCTTTTCTTTGAATAAATGAACTAAAAACTTATGGAACGGCATTTGCAGTCTATTGGAAACGGAAATACTCCCCAATCCGATTTTATTAATTAAATTTTGGACTAATAATTATGTCTTACACAGCGAGAAAAATTTATCCGATTGAAGTTAAAACGGAGAATTCACAACATTTGCCTACAGTTTTGCCGCGGTCTTCGGAATATCTTTTCAACCGCGACCTGAGTTTAATCGAGTTTTTCCGGCGCGTTTTGGAAGAAGGTTTGGACCGGGCGCAAGCGCCGCTTGAAAGATTAAAGTTTCTGGCGATTTTATCGTCCAATCTCGACGAATTTTTTATGATTCGCGTTTCGGGCTTAAAAGATTCGCTCGGCAGCAAAGCGATTGCCGCCGACGGGATGCAGATAGACGAATTGCTCGGCGAAATAAAGCAGCGCGTGACCGAATTGATAAAAGAACAGACGAAATGTTTGTATGATGAAGTGCTGCCGGAATTAGCGCAAAACGGAATCGAGATTTGCGAGTTCACCTCGTTAACCAGAGACGAGCAGCAAAAACTGACCGAATATTTCAAACAATCCATCTACCCGGTCATCACGCCGCAGGCGGTTGACCCGTCGCATCCGTTCCCGTACATTTCGGGCGGCAGCCTGAATCTCGGCTTGACCGTGCGACCGAAACTCAGTCGCCGGACGGAAAAGGTCATTATCAATACCGAACACTTTTTTATCCGAATCAAAATTCCGTCCTCGATAAAGAGATTCGTTCCGGTGAGCGAAGGCGCGACGCGATATGTTTTGCTCGAAGATTTGGTCGCTTCCAATGTTCAGATGCTCGTGCCCGAAGCAAACAGCACGATTTGTTATAAGTTTCGCATCACGCGCGACGCCGACATCGAATTGCGCGAAGCCGAAGCGTCGGATTTGCTCGAAACGATGGAGCAGAATCTCAAACAGAGACGTTTCGGCGACGTTGTCCGGCTGGAAGTAGCGGACGACATGCCGGATGAAATGGTCGAATATTTGACGGAATCGCTGCAAATTTCGTCCGAGGACGTTTATAAGGTCGAAGGCGCGATTAATATCTCGGATTTTATGACTTTGTACAAAATCGACCGACCGGAATTAAAAGAAGCGTCAATTATAAGCGAGCGCCCGCCGATGTTTGACGGAGATGAATCGACGTTCGACATTATCAAACGCGGCGACGTTCTGCTGCATCATCCGTATATGCCTTATTCAATCGTGACGGATTTTATCAGGGAAGCGGCTGAAGACCCGGACGTTCTGGCAATTAAGATGTGTCTTTACCGGACGGGCGCTGATTCGCCGATTCCGCCGATTCTCATCGAAGCGAGCGAACGCGGCAAACAGGTCACTGTTCTGGTCGAACTCAAAGCGCGTTTCGACGAAGAAAACAACATCGAATGGGCGAAGAAATTCGAGCGCGCCGGAATTCATGTGATATACGGTTTGATGGGCTTGAAAACGCACTGCAAAACGACTTTAATCGTCCGCCGCGAAGAAGACGGTTTGCGCCGCTACGTGCATCTCGCGACCGGCAATTACAATCCCGAAACTTCAGCCGTTTACACGGATTTGGGATTATTGACGGCTGACGAGCAAATCGGCGAGGACGCGACCGAATTGTTTAATTACCTGACGGCGTATTCGCAAAACGAAGGTTTCCGTAAATTATTGGTCGCGCCGCTCAACCTGCGCGAGCGGATGGTTGAATTGATCGGACGCGAAACCGAAAACGCTAAAAAAGGTTTGCCGGCGCGAATCATTGCCAAATTCAATCGCCTGGCTGACGTGCACATCATTCGCGCGCTTTACGAAGCATCTCAAGCCGGTGTCGAAATCGACTTAATCGTTCGCGGTATTTGTATGCTGCGACCGGGTATCGCCGGGCTTTCGGAAAACATACGCGTCCGCAGTATTGTCGGACCGCTGCTCGAACACAGCCGCGTTTATTATTTTTTCAACGGCGGCGAAGAAGAAATTTATATCGGCAGCTCCGACTGGATGCCGCGAAATCTCGACCGGCGAGTCGAAGTCGTGACGCCGGTTGAAAACGTGAATCTGAAAAGTTATCTGAAAAATGAATATCTCGGCGCTTACCTGCGTGACAACGTCAAGGCGCGCGTATTGATGTCCGACGGATTTTACAAACAGGCTGCGCCCGAAACGAACGAAATGCCGTTCAACGTTCAATTATCGTTTCAGGCAGCGCCGAAAGTAGTCAAATTTGATGTAAGGCATTAAATCAAGGAGGGTTAAATTTGAAGTGTTAGCTTTAAGAAGACTGGTGAAATTTTTTACATTATTAATTGTTTTTTCGTTATCGACAACATTTGTCCCAGCACAAAAGAAGTCAAAAAAAACTATCCCGCAGGGCAAACGCATTTTGTGGGAAAAGGGCAATATCGCACAGAGAAACCTTTTTTACGGTCCCGGCGGCAGGGAAATGCAGCCCGATTTGAGACGTATCACGTTTATCAAGGAAGAAACCGGCGGGCATAACAAAAAATATCGCATCAAGGACGGTGCGGGGCGCGTCTGGGTTGCCAAGCTCGGGCGCGAAGCCAAGCCGGAAACCGCCGCCGTGCGCTTAATGTGGGGCTTGGGTTATAAAACCGAAATCGTTTATCTCGTCCCGTCGCTGACGATTCCGGGCAAGGGAACTTTTAAGGACGTCCGGCTCGAAGCGCGACCCGAAAATATCGACCGGCTCGGAAATTGGAGCTGGAAGGATAATCCGTTTATCGGCACGAACGAATTTGCCGGTCTGAAGATTATGATGGTGCTCATTCATAACTGGGACATCGTCGAAATAAACAATACGATTCTGGGCACAATCGGCAGAAGCGGCAAAGAGCTTCAATACATCGTCGGCGATTTGGGTTCGACCTTCGGCAGACTCGGAAACAACAATTTTCCGGTCATTTACCGCTTCGGCAGAAGCACGGGCAGACCGAGCCAGTATGCAAAATCGATTCTCGTGCGCGATGTCGAGAAGGGTAAAATCGAGCTTTCGTACAAGGGAAAACTGCGCGGGATTTTCAATGACATAACGGTTCAGCAAGGTCGCTGGCTCGCCGATTTGCTGCTTCAGCTCAAGGACTCGCAAATCGAAGACGCGTTTCGTGCCGCTAATTACTCGCCGACCGATATCGCCGTCTTCAAAAAAGCGATTAAAGCGAAAATTAACGAGCTCGATGAAGCCACTACGAATAATCTGGCAGTGACGATAAAATGAAAAGGCTAAGATTAATCCTGATTGGAATAATTACAACCGCAATTTTGATTTCGTGTCTTTTTGCGGTTTATTTTTTGTTGACGCGGAAAAATACGTCTGCTTCAATCCCCGAAGGCGCAAATACGCCGCAAATCGCGCAATCCCGCGCTCAAACGGGCGACGGCGGCAGCGAAAATCCGTTTATGCCGCAGCCGAATTCAACCGGCGGCGAATCAACGGCGATTCACGCCTTTGAAATTCTGCTAAGGCTTTTCTTAGCGGTCGTGCTGTCGGCGATTCTCGCCTTTCGACCGCGCAAAAACGTGCCGCTTTTCCGGCGAAATCTTTACGTCGCGCAGACGCAGATTTTGCTCGCCGTCGTCGCGGCGGCGCTGATGTTAATTGTCGGCGACAATACGGCGCGCGCATTTGCGATTTTTGCCGCCGTGTCGCTCGTCCGGTTTCGCACCAACATCAAGGACCCGAAGGAAATTACGGTTTTGCTTATCAGTCTTGCGCTCGGGCTGGCGACGGGCGTCGGGCGCTGGGATTTGGGCGCGATTCTGACTGGTTTTGCGCTGGTTCTGCTGTGGATTCTCGAATTTAACGAGCCGGAACAGGTTTTCCGTTCGATGGAATTGACGGTTAAAACCCGCAACACCGAAGCGACGAATCTAAGGCTCAAGAAGATTTTTGAAAGATACAAGCTTGACGGGGAAATCCGGCAAATCGACCCGCCCGACGGCGAAGATTCGGTCGGCTGCGTCATGTATTACCTGAATTTGCGTCTGAGTTTAAGTACCGATTATCTGAGCGACCGAATCTTTGATTTGGATTCGGAAAATATCGAGGGCATTGAATGGTCGCAAAAGAAGGGAAGCTCGTATATTTATCAATAAATTTAAGCCGAAAAATAATAAGCGCGACCAAATTTGGTCGCGCTTTTTATTTTTTAATCCGTCAGTAAATTATTGTCCGGCTTGCGTGGTTTTCGCCGTTTCGACTGGTTTTGCCGGCTGCGTTTTTTGAATATTTTCGGCATAATCCTTGACGAAGCTTTTCAGACTTCCGTGAACCAATCCACTCGAAAAATTGTAGTTTTTCATTTCCGTGTAAGCTTTGTCGTAATCCCATCCGTATTTCGTAAAGCGGTAGACGGCACCGGCGACGCCCGTCCGGTGGATTCCGGCTTTGCAGTGAACAAATACGGTTCCGGTCGTCGACTCCTGCATCAGATTGAGAAACGCAACAATATCTTTGTCTTTCGGCGATTTCCAGCCGCTCATCGGAATATTGACATATTTCATCCCCAATTTTTCAACTTCGGTTTTTTCATAGACGGTCGGGTCGTTTCTCAAATCAATGACCGTATGAACCCCTAAATCCTTTAAGGCTTGGTAATCTCCCGGATTCGGCTGCGCGCCGCGATAAAAGCGTTCGTCCATTTGACCGAAATTTTGAATTTTGACATTCGGAAAAGCCGCCGGGGCGGTTTGCGCGAAACTAAGAACTGAAAAGCTCAGAACGAAAACGAAGGTCGCCAAAAAGGCACGAAGGTGATTTTTTTTCATGTTTACTCCTAATGTTAAGCCGAAACTTGCGCTTCGGGTTACTGATGATTGATTTGTGAATTTATAATTGCCGAATTTATTAAAAAGGGGTTGTATCAACTCAATATTTCGTGCTTACGGATAATTTAGACGGAAGATAATAAAAGTTGGTTGCAAACTTTTTTCCAAATTCTTGGATTTTTTAGGGGTTTGGATAAAGCCTTTCAATTAAACCATTTAAAGCAGAAAACAGGCTCTGATGAACCTGTTTTCTCTAAAAATCTGGTGCTGAGGGCGGGACTCGAACCCGCACGGATTACTCCACACGCCCCTCAAACGTGCGCGGCTACCAATTACGCCACCTCAGCAATCTTTAATTTTCAAAATCGTTCGGAAAAACTATTTTTTCGTGTTCGCTTGCTTGTTCGCGGCGCTATTGGCTTTCGTCGAATTCGACTGCTGGGCATTTGCCGCCTTGTTCGCTCCGACTGTTCCGTTCGTCGCGTTATTGGAAGGCGTCGCAACGTTCGAAACGTTTGTAATCGGCGGAATGGTGACTGCCGAATTCGCATTGACATCCGTGTTTGCCGCCGGCGCGTTGGCGTCAACATTCGCGTTGGTCGCTGCCGCCGGAGTAGATTCGGTCGTGTCGGGGTTAGACGACAAAACCGAAACGCCGCCGCTCAGCGCGGGCATCGAAAGCATCAAAGCCGACAGCATGAAAAGCGTCGCCGCGATAATCGTGGTTTTCGACAAAACGGTCGCCGTGCCGCGCGTGCCGTAGGCGTTACTCGAAACGTTACTCGTAAACAGGGCGCCCGCATCGGTTTTGCCCGGCTGAAGAAGTACCGCGATGACCAGCACAATGCAGGAAAGAAAAAATAGTCCGTATAAAAAATAAGTCATAATTCGTTTGTCGTCCGCCGGTTAGCTGCAAATTACGAATCAGCAACTAACGACTAACCACTGACAACTAACTAACCTTTATAATTTACAATTTTTGCAAAACTTTCGGCTTCGAGGCTTGCGCCGCCGACGAGTGCGCCGTCAATATCGTTTTCGCTCATTAAGACCGCGATATTTTCCGGTTTGACCGAACCGCCGTAAAGAATTCTCAACTTGGATGCAACCGCGTCGCCGTGAGTTTTGGCTAATATTTGACGGATAAAACCGTGCATTTCTTGAGCCTGTTCCGGCGTCGCTGTTTTACCAGTTCCAATCGCCCAAACAGGCTCGTAAGCGATTATGATACGTTCCATATCTGAAGTTGTCAAACCGTCTAAACTACCGCGGACTTGTATTTCGACGACTTCAAAAAGTTTTTCCGATTCTCTTTCCGCCAAACTTTCGCCGACGCAAACAATTGCCGTCAAACCCGACTGCAACGCGGCTTTCGTCTTTTTATTTACCGATTCGTCCGTCTCGCCGTAAAACTGCCGCCGCTCGGAATGACCGATAATCACGTGCGACGCGCCGACGTCTTTCAGCATTTCGGCGGAAACTTCGCCCGTATTTGCCGACTGCTTCGCTTCGGACGAGCAATCCTGCGCCGCGACATGGATGTTCGAGCCTTCCAATCTATCGGCAACCGTTTTTAAGTGAACAAAAACCGGTGCGATAATCACTTCGCAATGATTGGCGTTCGCTACCGAAGGCTTCAATGCAATCGCCGTTTCAACTGCCTCGGAGAGCAGCTTATACATTTTCCAGTTTCCCGCAATCACAGGTTTTCTCATAAGTTTTTGATTGTATGAAAAAAATAGGTTTAGCTCAAAAAGACAAATGCAAATCTACGCATTTTTTTTAAAATTAAAAAACTTAAAGTAAAACGGCAGAAGTTGAATTGAAGACTTCTGCCGTTTTACTTTAAGTTTTTCGATGAGTCGTGCTGGGCTCGAACCAGCGACCCGAAGATTAAGAGTCTTCTGCTCTACCAACTGAGCTAACGACCCAAAAACGAGAACGATTTGGATTATAGCAACAGTAATTGAAAAGTCCAAAGCGTAATTTTGCAAAATTCCGTCGATTTTCGCGTTCATTGGTTGGCAAAATCGCCGCATATAAGGAAATATAGTACGTGAATGAAAGAATGCCCCGAATGTAAAACCTGTTATACCGACGATGTTGATGTTTGCCCGAACGACCGCAAGCAAACGCGGCACGTTTTGCCGGGAAGCCAGCTTTTGGCGGAGCGCTACTTTCTCGAAAAGCAGCTTGGCAGGGGCGCGATGGGACAGGTTTATCTTGCCACCGACCGGAAATTCAAAGCGCGCAAGGTGGCGGTGAAAACCGTCCGGCAGGATTTATTGAGCAGCGAAGATTTGCAGGAAGGCGAAGCGATTTCGCGATTCGCGCGCGAAGCCGAATCGGCGGCTTCGATTCAGCATCCGAATACGGTAAGCGTCACGGATTTCGGCGAAACGCCGGGTGGCATATTTTATCTCGTCATGGAATACGTCGAAGGCGAAACGCTGCATCGCCTTCTGCGCCGCGAAGGAACGCTTTCAGTTAAACGTGCCGTTAAGCTTTTGCGTCAAATCGCCGACGGCGTCGAAGCCGCGCACGATGCGGGAATTTTGCACCGCGATTTGAAGCCCGCCAACATTTTTATCATGCAGACGGGCAGAAGCAACGATGACGGCTTTATCAAGGTCGGCGATTTCGGGCTGGCAAAAATCGTCAACCAGACGATGGCGGAGATTGATTCGAATTCCGGTCCGTCGTCGCGCGGAATTATCGGCACGCCCGAATTTATGGCTCCCGAACAGATGCAGCCCGAGCTGGGCGTGGACGTGCGCGCCGATATTTACGCGCTCGGGACGATTGCCTATCTCATGCTTGGCGGTCGGACGCCGTTTACGGGCGATTTAATGCAGCTCGTGATGCAGAAAATCATGCACCCGCCGCCGCCGCTTTCGACTTTGCGCTCAGACATTCCGGCGGATGTCGAGCGGGCAATCATGCGGTCACTCGAAACCGACGCGAACCTGCGCCCGAAAACCGTTACCGAATGGATTACCGAAATCGAAAAAGCGGCGGAAGACGTTGACGAAAATGAAAAGACCGGCGCGACGCGGCTGATAATTCTCGCTCCCGTCGGCGCGGAAGTTTACATCAACGACGAACGCAAAGGGAGTATCGGAAGCTCCGGGAAACTGGTTTTAACGACCGTTCCCACCGGTCAGCATATTTTGCGGGTCGCAAAGACGGGCGAAAAGGACGATGAGCGCGTTATCGAGCTGCGCGAAGGCGGAGAAGAACAGGTGATTCAAGCTCAATTAAAGCATCTGCACGGAACGGCAAGCCAGCCTTCGCCGTCGAATTCGAGCCAGAGCGGAATGACGCAGTCGAGCATTATGCCCGGCATTGTCGCCTGCACAAACTGCCAGGCGCGTTTTGCCGAAGGCGTCAAATTCTGCGGTCGCTGCGGAAATCGTTCGTTTACGGTCGTCAGCGCCGGTCTGAATTCCAAAAGCTACACGGTTTGCCCGCGCTGCCAGACGCAGCTTCCCCAAAATTCAAAATTCTGCGGTCGCTGCGGGATGAATTTTACGACGCCGGCAAGCGTCAAAACCAATCAACCGGTCGGATTCCACGCGGGCGCGTCGTCGTCTCTGCCGAAACCGGTGCAGAAAGTCTGCCCGCGATGCGGCGCGTCGTTTCCGCCGAACATCAAATTCTGCGGGCGCTGCGGCACGCTTCTATAATTGAAAAATGAGCGGAAATCATCAGCCGAAGTCAAAAGTGATTTTTCCTTAAAACCAGTTTCGCAGGAACAACTTTTCAGCCGGATGCGTTATAATAAATTCGTCTGATTAGAAAATTTTTAGGTAATTTATGAAAATCTGTCCAAATTGTCGGCAAACCTATACCGATGACAACCTGAATTTTTGTTTGACCGACGGCTCTTTTTTGACGGCGGTGTCTGACAACGAACCGAAAACCGTGTTGATGGACCAGCCGCGCGTAACGAACCAAACAAATTTCGGGCAGGCAGCCTTTGAGCCGTCAACCGCCTGGGGCGCGCCGCAAAATATTCAGCAGCAGATGAATTACCCGATGCGGGTGCAGTCGCAAAACCAGACGTTAGCGACGGTTTCGCTGGTTTTGGGAATCTTGAGTGTGGTCAGCGTCTGCTGTTGGGGCGGAATTCCGCTCGGCACGGCAGCCGTTGTGACCGGCGTACTGGCGATGAATAAGGAAAAAAGCGACCCGGCTGGATACGGCGGATACGGGATGTCGCTGGGCGGAGTCATTACGGGCGCGGTCGCCCTGCTAATCGGCTTTGGCTTTTTGATTCTGATGATTATCGGAAATATCTAGTAAGCCGATTTCGAGCCTTTTGCATAAAGCGGAATTTTGAGTAAAATTTGAACAAATGCGAGTTACCCTTCGAGTAATCGCGGGTCCGCAAACCGGACGCGTCTTTACATTTGAACAACACGAAACATTTATGATTGGTCGAAGCGAAGACTCACATTTTTGCTTACCGCAAGACCGCTATTTTTCGCGTCATCACTGCATTTTAGAAATCGCTCCGCCGCAATGTTTTCTGCGTGATTTAGGCTCGACCAACGGAACTTTCGTCAACGGAATCCGGGTCGAAACCTGCTACCTGAAAAGCGGCGACCGCATCCAGGGCGGCGAAACCGTCCTGCAGGTCGAAGTTTCGACCAATGAGTCCGCTTTTCCGCCCGTTTTAGGACAGCCGCAAATAAAAGCCGACACAACGCCTTCGCTGATTACGGTTCAATGTCTGAATTGCGGAATTCCGTCCGAAGCCTCAGCTTCGCGCCCCGATGCGCGGATGACATTTCTGTGTGACGATTGCCGCGAAAAATTAAAACAAAATCCGCAGCCGATTCCGAATTACCAGATGATTCGCGTTCTCGGACAGGGCGGAATGGGCAGCGTCATGCTGGCGCGTTCGATGAAAGACGGGCGCGCCGTGGCAATCAAAACTCTTTTGCCGGAAGTCGCCGTCAGCGAGCAGTCTTTAAAACGCTTCCTGCGCGAAATCGAAGTTGCGGCGAGCCTTCGTCACCCGCATATTGTCAGCTATCTCGAACACGGAACGCACAACGGCATCGTTTACCTTGTGACGGAATTCGTGCAGGGCATGGACGCGTCGAAGCTCGCCAAACAGCGCGGCGGCAAGCTCGTCTATCAGGAAGTCGTCAAAATCATGGAGCAAACTCTCGCGGCGCTCGATTTCGCACATTCTCAAGGTTTCGTGCATCGCGATATCAAGGAACAAAATATTCTGGTTGACGGAACTTATCCGAATTATAACGCCAAATTAACCGATTTCGGCTTGGCGAAAAGCTACAAGCAAACCGGCATGAGCGGTGTCACGATGGTCGGCGACGTTGCCGGGACGATTGCTTATATGCCGCCCGAACAGGTGCGTGATTTTAAGGATGTACAGCCGCCCTCAGATATTTACGCCGCCGGGATGACGGCTTACAGCCTGCTCACGGGCGCGCACGCCCTTGACATCAGTCCGCGCGCCGGGATTGCCGAAACCGTCAAAGCAATTTTTGAAAAACCGATTATCCCGATTGCGCAGAGAACTCTCGACGTTCCGATTCGCGTCGCGTCGGTCATCGAGACGGCAATCGCCAAACAGGTCGAGCTTCGCTGGCGCACGGCGGGCGAAATGCGCGACGCGCTGCTGCGTGCAATGAACTAAATCCCTAAAAAATTATGCCGGATTCTTACAAACTGCTCTCTGTCATAATTCCGGTTTACAACGAAAAAACGACAATCTCCGAAGTCATCGAAAAAGTTTCGGCGGTCGAGCTGCCGATTGAAAAAGAGATAATTGTCGTTGACGACGGCTCGACCGACGGAACGGTCGAGATTCTTCAAACAAACAGCGTGAAAATCACTAACACTTATCTGACGCCGGTAAATATCGGTAAAGGCGCAGCCGTCAGAATCGGTCTGACGCTGGCGAAAGGCGAGATAATTCTGATTCAGGACGCCGACCTTGAGCTTGATCCGAACGAATACAAGCAACTTCTCCAGCCGATTTTTGAAGGGAAAACTTCGGTCGTTTACGGCTCGCGGTTTTTAGGCGAAAACCGCGTCGCGCCGCTTCGACGGATCGCCAATTATTTTTTGACGGCGGCGACCAACCTGCTTTTCCGCACGAAACTGACCGATATGGAAACGGCGTACAAAGTTTTCACAGATGAAGTCGCCAGGGAATTATCGCTCGAAGCCAATCGTTTTGAAATCGAACCGGAAATCACGGCGCAGATTGCGCGCAAAGGTTATACGATTCTGGAAGTTCCGATTTCCTATCGTCCGCGCACAAAATACGAAGGCAAGAAAATCAAATGGAAAGACGGCTTTAAGGCGTTGTGGACGCTTCTGAAATACCGATTTTAAGTCCAAAGCTGCAGGTCTTAAGTCCCGAGTTAAAAACTTAATTCGAATCGGGACCCGGAACCCGGGACTTGAGGCTGACCATCATTCCGAACAAAATCCATAAATGCCTTGCATCTTCGAAAGAGCCGCTTAAACCCTGATACAAAAACGCGCCGACGAAAGCGCAGGACAATGCCGTATGAATCAGACTTTGTTCGTTCAAATCATTCAGGAGAAACCGGCATCCCGTTAATAACATTACGTTTAGAAGCAGGAATGTAATCAATCCGAACAAACCTGTCTGTCCCAGAACATTCAGCCAATTGTTGTGCGCGTCCAACAGAATCTGCCTATCGCCCGAAAGTGTTTCGTAACTGAGCGCCGCCGCATTTGTTCCGGTTCCTCTGCCGAAAAACGGAAACTCCTTAAACCTTTCAAACGAATTTTCCCAAACCAGAACGCGCACCGAGGCTTCGAGTTTTTTATCCGTCAAAGGTACGGAAAATTCCTGCGTCGTATTTTTTGTATCGGGCGAAACAAGCGCCGAGCAGAAAACGAGCGCGGCAAAAAGAATCGCCGAAATCAACGCAAATTTTGACAAAAAGGATTTTCCGCTCTTGCGGAACAAAGCCCAAAACCAGATTCCGAGACTCAAAACCATTCCGCCGAGCCCGGTTGAAAATGTAAAAACGGCGGCAAACCAGATACCGGTCTGCAAAACGCGCGCCCAAAATTTCTTTAGCCAACCGGCTTTTTCCGCCAGAACCGCAAATATTAAACCGACGTTCAAAAAATTGCACATCATATTCGCGTTTGCGAAAAGCGCGTGGATTCGCGGGTAATTTCCAGCCGGAAGACTGCCGAAATGCGACAGTAAATAATTGTCGGCTTGCGTTTTGTAGCCCATATAAAACAGCCCGAACCCGGCGGCGGAAGCCAGCACCGTCAAAGCTGTGCCGATTGCAAAGGCGATGACGATTTGTTTGAAAAAATCTTTGTCCCGAACCAGATTAAACGTTAAAAGGGCGAGCGCAAAAAGATAGAATTCGCCGAGAAGCTTGAAAAAACTCCTTTGCGGCGCGGTCGAAAAGATTGTTGAAAGCGTCAGCGCGAAACCGTATAACCCGAGAAAAATAAAGAATTTATCTGTCCGAAACCGGGTTTCGCCGCGAACCAGCGCGAGCAGCCAGAAGGCAAAAACGAGGACGAAAATAAAATCCGTGAAGGGAACCTGCAGACCTGAAATCGTTGTATTAAAAGGTCGAACGAGCGGCAGGGAAACGACGAGCAGCAGGAACAGCCATTGGCAGATTTTTAACGTCATTTGAGTTTTTTCAGTAAATTCTTGAGCTTTTCGGCAAATCTCTGCAATTCGAAATTTTGCGGGTCGTCGTGCGCGTCCTTTATTCCGGCGTCAATCGCCGAATGATACGCGGGAATCAGCCAGGTTCCGCGCCGCAGGCTCGCCGCCGCGTAAAGCAGCGCCAATCGTTCGTATTGCGCTGCGGTAAAACCCGGAAACGGCGCGATTAAATCGTTTTCGGGATTCATATCTTGCGAGTCGCGCCGCCGCGGCTGCACGAGTTCGATATGAATCTGTAAACCTTTCGCGTCCGCTTTTAGAAAGTCGCGGGCGAATTTTGTGCCCCAGCCTTTTCGTACCGGTTCGTCAAACGGCGTGGTTGTCACGGATTCGCCGCGCCGGTTGACGAAAATATGCGCGACGGGCTGTTTGAGCCAGATTGTCAAATCGTTTCCTTTCCAGGTTTTATCGGTGTCGAAATTAACGGGAAACGGCGCATCTTTCAAATATGGCGAAGACGTGTCGTGAATGATGAAATAAAGCGTCTGAATTTCAGCGCCGTTCGGCAATTTCGCGGTTGCTAAAGGTTTATCCAATTTGCCGCCGATGGTTTCTTCATCAATCCTGTGTTTTTGCAGGTATCGAAGTAAATCTTCCTTTTTGATTTTGACCGCTTCGCCGATTATGTTGGCGAGCGGTTTCGGCAGCGCTTTTAATTCAGCGCCGAGTACGCCGCCGATTTCGTTCGGGCGCAGCAAACATCGTGCTTGTTCGACCGGCGTGCCGGAAAACTGCAAAGTTTTTTCGTCGAATTTACAGGGCGCGTTTTGAGCCATTGCCGGGAAATTTAACCACAGGGACACGGCGATACAAAGTAAAAATCCGTTTATTTTATGACGCTGTTGTGAAACGTTTTTCAAAAAAATCTCTGTGTCTCCGTGGTTTAAATCGTCTTCGTGACTTTGGAAAGCGAGCGCGGCGCGTCGGCGTCGATGCCTTTTTCCTGGGCGAGCAACGCGGCGAAAAGCTGTGCGGGAACGATGAACGGAATCGGCGACAGGAATTCGTCAATATCGGTCGGCATTTGCAGAACGCGCGGGCTTTTTTTAGAAATTTCCGGGTCGTTTGAAATTGACAGGCAATCGGCATGAAGCTCATGCAGGCGTTCGAGCAAATCCAGATTGCTTTGCCGCGTAACGCCTTGGGGAGCGAATAAAATTACGGGAAAACGACGTTCGACGATTGCCAGCGGTCCATGAAAAAAATCAGCGGACGAAAAGCGTTCGGCGACGACGTAGCAGGTTTCCATCAATTTCAGTGCCAGCTCGTAGGAATTCCCGTAATTAAGCCCGCGCCCGACGACGACGCAGTTTTCCATAAAAGCATAGCGTTTGACCAGTTCCTCGACCTCCGATTTGAGCTGCAAAGCCTGCGCGCTGAAATGCGGGATGCGTTCAAATTCGATTTTTGAATCCGACAGAACGGAAGCCAGCATATAAAAATGCAGCATTTGTCCGGTGTAGGTTTTTGTCGCCGCCACCGATTTTTCGCGTCCGGCGTGAATCAGCAGGCATTCGTCCGCGATTTTTGCCATCGTCGAATCGGCTTCGTTAGTGATTCCGATTGTGAACGCGCCCGCTTGCTTGGCGCTTTCCAGAACCGTATTGATGTCAGTTCCTTCGCCCGATTGTGAAACGCCGATGACGACCGCGCGTTTTAGATTCAGTTTTGCGCCGTAAAGCGTAAACACTGACGGCGCGGACAGAGAAACCGGAATTCCGGTCGTGATTTCGAGCAGGTAACGACCGAACAGCGAAGCATTGTCGGAACTGCCGCGCGCAACCAGCACAATCAAATCAATATCGCGACCACGTAAAAATTCGCCGAGCTTTGCCAGTTTTGCACGTTCAGCATGAATTGTTCTTTCCAAAACCACGGGCTGTTCCGTGATTTCCTGAAGCATTAAAGACATATTTAAAAGATAAATTTATTTTTTGATTTCAGGGTCTTCGCAGTGCGCGTTGCCTTCGACGCTTTCATTCGCATAGATTGCGATTACCTGATTTAACGAACCGCCGATTAGAATAACCAATGCCGTCAGATAAAGCCACAGCATCAAAATTATTACCGCGCCCAGTGAGCCGTAAGTTTTATCATAATTGTTGAAATAATTTAGGTAAAGACGAAAGCCGTTGGTCACTAAAACCCACAGGATAATCGCCGTTATCGAGCCGGGCGAAACCCAGTTGCAGCGCGCGTCTTTTTGATTCGGCAAATAACGATAAAGCAGTCCGAATATCAGAAACAAAACGATAATAAACGAAATCCACTGGATAATCTGCAGGACGATAAAAGATTCGATTGGGAAATTTATCAGCTTCAGCAGCAGCGAAAGAAACTTCCAGCCGTAAAAAACGGTGCCGAGCACGAACCCGATAAGAAAAATCAGAATCAGCGTAAAAAACAGCGATTCGAGTTTTGTCATCCACCACGGACGAGTTTCTTTGAGCCGGTAAACATGATTAAGCGCGACGCGCAAACCGTCAATTCCGGCGGAAGCCGACCAGAGCGCAATCAAAAAGCCGAACGTTAATTTACTGCCCGAACTGTTTTCCGTGACTTCGAGAATCGTTTTCTGCACCAGAATATATGCCGAATAAGGCATTATCTGGCGCAGGTAAGAATAAAGTTCCTGCTGTAAACCCTCGGCTTGCCCGAGAATCAGCCCGAACAGATTAACGAGAAAGAGCAATAGCGGAAAAAGCGCAAACGATAGGTAAAACGCAACCTGCGCCGAGCGGCTTAAAACGTCTTCAGCCCAGAAAACATCATACAGGCGATAAACAATACCTTTGACATATTCGTATTTTTCGCCTAATTCCGGGGACATAATTGTTTATCCAGTACGTTTGATTTCGCTTTTATTTTCGCTTATCGCTGACGATTTTGCCAGTATTTTCAGTTCATAAAGCTTCATCATCGCTTCGACCGGCGAAATCGAATCCAAATCCAGATTAACCAGTTCATTTTCGAGCGCGGCGTTTCCGCTTCGCTGAGCCGCCGGTTTTTCGTTTGCAATCTCGTATTCGCGCAGAAGCTGCTCGGCGCGTCGGATAACGGGTTTCGGCAATCCCGCCAGCTTCGCCGCATAGACGCCGTAGCTTTTCAAAGCCGTCCCCTTTTCGAGCCGGTATTTGAAAGTCAGCTCGCCGTCCCGGTCTTCAATCAAAAAATGCAGGTTTTCGAGATTCGGCAAAACGCCTTCGAGTTCCGCCAGCTCGTGATAATGCGTCGCAAACAGCGTCCGGGTTTTCAGTTTCGGATGATTGTGGATAAATTCCAGAACCGCCCGCGCGACCGCCAAGCCGTCGAACGTCGAAGTCCCGCGTCCGAGCTCGTCAAGCAAAATTAAAGAGCGCGGAGACGCGTGATGAAGAATCTCGGCGGTTTCAATCATCTCGGTCATAAATGTCGATTCGCCCGCCCCGATTCTATCGTAAAGCCCGATGCGCGTGAAAATTCTATCGCAGACGCCGATGACCGCTTCGTCCGCCGGTACAAACGAGCCGATTTGCGCCAGCAGGACAATCAGCGCGATTTGTCTCAAATAAGTAGACTTGCCCGACGCGTTCGGTCCGGTAATTAAAGCTATCTGCGGCGCGCCGTTGCCGCCGAGCGCCGAAACGTTGGCGATAAAATTTATATCGTTTTCACGAAGAATTTTTTCGACGACCGGATGACGACCGTTTTTTATACGCAGAAGGGAAGTTTCATTGACGGTCGGACGCCGGTAATTCAAATCCTCAGCCGCGTCGGCGAGCGAGCAAATCGCGTCGAGATAGGCAACAGTGCGCGCGGCGAGTAAAATTTCCGCCCGCGCTTTTCCGATTTCAAGACAAATCTGCCGGAAAAGATTGGTTTCAAGCTCGGCAAGCCGTTCCTGCGCGTGAATGACCAGAGATTCGTGCTCCTTAAGCTCTAAAGTGATAAACCGTTCGTTTGAAACCAGCGTCTGCTTGCGCGAATAATCCGACGGAATCAGGTGCAGATTCGATTTTGTGACTTCGATGTAATAACCGAACACCTTGTTAAATCCGACTTTTAACGATTTAATGCCGGTTCGCTCGCGCTCGCGGCGTTCGAGCGCCGCCAGAAAATCTTTACCGGTTTGCAGGCTTTCCCGAAGCTTGTCCAATTCTTCGGAAAATCCTTTTTTAATAATCCCGACCTGTTCGAAATGTCTCGTCGGCAATTCCTCGGAAATCGCGGAGTCGATTAACTTTGCAATTTTCTCGCAAGCGGGCAGATGCGCCAGAAGCTGTCCGAAACGAACTGCGTCCTTTTTCAAAATCTGTTTCAGAGGCGGAATCAATTCGAGACTTTTTCCAAAAGCGCGAAGCTCGTAAGCCGAAATATAGTTCGCCTTCGCCCGGCTCGAAATTCTTTCCAGGTCCTTAATCTGCGATAAAATTTCGCGAATCGCATTTCTTTCCGCCGCGTTTTCCTTAAACCACGCCAGATGTTCCTGGCGGCGGTAAATCTCCGTGGTATCGAGCAAAGGCTGTCTCAGCCAGCGCCGCAGAAGCCGTCCGCCCATCGGCGTTTTTGTGCGGTCGATGACCGAGACGAGACTCGCGCCCGCCGTACTTTGAAAAACTTCCAGACTTCTCAGAGTATTGCCGTCCAGAAGCATAAACTCCGAAAAATCGTAGCTTGTCAGCCGGTTGAGCTGGTCAATGGTCCCGAATTGCGTGTCTTTCAGGTAAGAAATGATTGCGCCTGCCGCCGAAACCGCAAGCGGCGAGTTTTCCAGACCGAACGGTTTTAAGGTCGTCGTGCTGAAATGTTTGAGAATGGTTTTGCGTGTTTTTTCAAAGGCGAAAGCTTCCGAACCGAGACGCGTGACAAAGCGCGGTAAATCGCGGTTGCTTAATTCTTCCTGCGTTTCGGCGATTAATATTTCGGCAGGCGCGAGCCGTGAAAGCTCGGCTAATGCGTCGCGGTTATCGATTTCGGTCGCCGCAAAATCCCCGGTTGTAATATCGGCGTAAGCAATTCCGGCGCGGCTGCCGTCGCTGAAAAACGCACACAGGTAATTGTTTGTATTGCTTTGAAGAAGCTGCGGCTCGATGATAGTTCCGGCGGTGACGACGCGTGTTACGTCGCGTTGAATCAATCGTTTACCGTCTTTTCCTTTAACCGGTACGGTAGAAAGCTGCTCGCAGATGGCAACTCGGTGACCGCGCGAAATCAGCGTCGCGAGATGTCGTTCGAGCGAGTGATAAGGCACGCCGGCAAGCGGAACTCGCATTCCTTTGCCCATCGGTTTGGAAGTGAGGACAATATCGATCTCGCGCGCGAGAAGCCGCGCGTCGTCGTCGAACGCTTCATAAAAATCACCAAGACGGAAAAGCAGAATAGCGTCCTGGTGTTTTGCCTTGATTTCAAGGTATTGCCGACGAATCGGAGTTTCGTCTTTCATAAAAAATTAACCACGGCGATTGTCGAACAGCGCCAACATCTCTCTCAGAAAGAAATGACCGGGTAAAACAGTTATATTTTACAGTATTTTGCGGGAAAAAATTAAGCCCGTAAGAAGTTCGGCAAAAATTTGGCAATCGACGATAAATTTTCGTGAATTTTACGAACCTCGGCGAAGCTTAAAATCGTCAAAACGTTTTCAAGCTCGCGAAATTCCTGCGCAATCGACTTTTGGGCGCGATTCGCGTCGCGTTCACTATTGAGAATTAAAAAGATTTTCGAGCGCTGCGCATCATGTGCGCGTTTTAATTTGGCAAAAGCCGAATCGATATTGCCTTTGCTCTGGACCTCAAAAACGTGTGAAAGACGCTGATTATATGGCGTTTCGCGCCAGATGACATCGTAAAATTGAAACTCCTTTTCGGCATGAAACCCGAGAATTTCGCCGATCCGGATTAGTATCTCCTGAATCTGCCCGTGCGAAAGCGCCGAGTTTTCAACATCCGTTTTGGTAAGTATTATTCCTTGCGTTTCGGCTTCGACCGATTTTCTGCCCTTTTCGGTCAATGACCAGACTCCGCGTTCACGGTGAATCTGATTGGTTTCATCGAGAGATTTTCCGGCTCGCTGAACCAGCTTTTTCCAAAATCTTTGTTCGCCCATCCGAATTGCCGAAATTTCCGTGTCCGATAACGAAGGAAAATAGGAAATTAAACGCTCGT
Organism: Pyrinomonadaceae bacterium; assembly: GCA_036403375.1. GTDB lineage: Bacteria > Acidobacteriota > Blastocatellia > Pyrinomonadales > Pyrinomonadaceae > JAFDVJ01. The sequence continues at coordinate 20,854 of DASWRC010000127.1, read as the reverse complement.
ACAGAAAACGCACGTCGTCGGTTCCGCCGACCGCGAAGAGTTCCTGTAAAATAGGCGTTTCAATATTTGTTGACAAAGGCAATGGCATTTTATATTTTCGGGTGACAGCCGACTTGATAATTAAAAAATCGATTTGTAATCCACGAAATTCTGATTCACGACATCAGTTTTTAGTTTTTCCAGATTTTCGGTTAATTGTTGTGCGAATCTTTCGGTTAATTGTTTCAAATCAGTATGTTGTGCAGCAGAAAATAATTCCGGTTCTTCAATTTTAGCAAAAATTCGCGGCTTAAACTCGCCGAGAAATTCATACCGCATCGAAAGGGAAGCAACCGAGCATACTCTGAGTTTTTCAGCGATTTTCGTCAAACCATTATAAAATTTTAGCGGGCGGGAATCGTTCGGCAAAATTTCTCCCTGCGGAAAAATCCAGAGCGTGCGACGTGGTTTTTCAGACAAAAGTTTTCGGATATAGACCATACTTTTATACCCTTCGCGCGGCTTTTCCCGGACGACGGAAAATGCGCCGAGCAGTCGGAACAAAAATAATCGCCTTAAATGCTTTTCTTCCATCATTAAAAAACTGTCTAACCCAGCCTTTAAGGAAATCTGAAAAGCAACCAAGCCGTCCCACCAACACGAATGATTGCAGTAAATTATCAAAGGAATATTCGGGTTTTTGTCGAGCAAAAATTGTAAGCCCGAAACTTGCAAAGAATGAAATCGGCGTTTTAGCAGATTACAGTTATAAAGGGCAAAAATCTTCTCGAAAAGCGCGCTTTTATTTGCTTCCAACATATTTCCTCAATACCCGTCGATTGATGCCGCAGGTTATTTCGTATGAAATCGTATTTGTTTTTTGAGCAAGCTCCTCTGCCGTAATATTAAAACCGTTTTGTTCACCAATTATAACGACTTCATCTTCAAGCTTCACGTTAGGAATGTTAGTCACGTCCAGAATCGTCCAATCCATCGAAATCCGCCCGACAACCGGCGCAAAATGTCCGTTTAGTAAAACTCTGCCATTATTTGATAGAAAGCGCGGTAACCCGTCCTGGTAACCGATTGGAATGGTTGCGATTAGAGAATCCTTTTGAGTTTTAAAGGTACGGCTGTAACCTAATGTTTCGCCTTTCGGAACTCTTTTCAAATGCGCTATTTGCGTTGTAATCGACATGACGGGCTTTAATTCCGGCTTTTCGATTTCTTTCGGTAAAATATCATCCCCCAAACCATATAAAACTCCGCCGAGTCGTACCATATCGGCTCTGGATTTTTCGTGCACAATCGCTCCGGGGGAATTTGCCAAATCTTTAAAGACAGGCTGAAATCCTTTACTTTCAAAAATTGCAGCTGATTCTTTAAAGCGGTTTATCTGCAAATCTGTAAAATCATTTTCGCTCAGATTATCAGCCGCAGCAAAATGTGTCATTAATCCTTCAACGCGCAGATGTCTAAAATCTTTCAACTTTTCGGCAAATTCCAGAACCTCGTCAAACCGCACGCCGATTCTTCCCATTCCGGTATCAATTTTGATATGAATATCGGCAATGATTCCCAGCATTTTTGCGGTTTGATCTAATATTGCGGCTTTATCAATCTGATAAACAACCGGGGTTAAACTGTTGTCTAACAACAGCTTTTCTTGTCCAGCCCAAAAGCCGCCAAGACATAGAATAGGCTTTTTGATTTTGGCGTCGCGAAGTTCGACGCCTTCTTCGGGCAGCGCGACACCAAACCAGTCAATTCCTTCAGCTTCCAGCCGGCGGGCGCATTCGACGGAGTTGTGACCGTAGGCGTCAGCTTTGACCACCGCCATATATTTCAAATTTTGCCCGACGAACTTTTTGACGGAGCGAAGGTTATAGGCAAGATTATCAAGGTTTATTTCCGCCCAGGTCGGTCGTCGTTCGCTTTGTTCTAGCATTTATCGTCTTGAAGTGGATTCTAAATAATGTTCGTTACTATTCGAAATAAAAGCTTTATAAATTTACTTTAATAATAGCTTTAAGTGTCTGCCGGCAGACACTTAAAGCTATTATTAAAGTGGAATATTGCCGTGTTTTTTAGGCGGATTGGTGTCGCGCTTGTTTTGCAGAAGCGCGAGTGCGCGAATAAGTTTCGGGCGCGTAAACTTCGGCTCAATTACCTCGTCTATGAACCCCCGTTCCGCCGCGATATATGGATTAGCAAATTTTTCTTCAAATTCAAAAACCTTTGAATTGCGAAATTCATCGCTGTTTTCGGCAATTTCCTTACGATACAAAACTCCCACGGCGCCTTCGGCTCCCATGACGGCAATTTCAGCGGTCGGGTACGCAAAATTAATGTCGGTCCGGATGTGTTTTGAAGCCATTACGCAATACGCACCGCCGTAGGCTTTGCGGGTAATAACGGTGATTTTCGGAACTGTCGCTTCGGCAAAGGCATAGAGAAGTTTCGCGCCGTGGCGAATGATGCCGAAATGTTCCTGATTAATACCGGGTAAAAATCCGGGAACATCTTCAAACGTTATCAACGGAATATTGAAGCAGTCGCAAAAACGTACGAAACGTGCCGCTTTGACCGAGGCGTCAATATCCAGAACGCCGGCTAAAAACGCCGGTTGATTCGCGACTATCCCGACCGAATAACCGCCTAAACGAGCAAAGCCGACAACAATATTTTGTGCAAAATGTTCCTGAACCTCGAAAAAATAACCATCGTCAACAACATTATTGATTATGTCGCGAATGTCATAGGGTTGGTTTGACGATTGTGGAACGATGGAATTTAACTTTTCGTCAGCGCGGTTCGAAGCGTCGTTTGTCGGAACGAACGGCGGATTTTCCAGGTTGTTTGAAGGAACAAACGAGAGTAATTCGCGCGTTAGACGCAAACAATGTTCGTCAGAATCCGCCGCAAAATGAGCAACGCCCGATTTCGCGTTATGTGTCATCGCGCCGCCCAGTTCGTCTTTTGTGACGTCTTCGTGCGTGACGGTTTTGATGACGTCCGGTCCCGTAATGAACATATAAGATGTGTCTTTAACCATTATGTTAAAGTCCGTAATTGCCGGAGAATAAACCGCGCCGCCCGCACAAGGTCCCATAATGCAGCTAATTTGCGGAACAACGCCGCTTGCCAGCGTATTTCTCAAAAAAATGTCGGCATAACCGCCCAGGCTGACAACACCTTCCTGAATGCGTGCGCCGCCGGAATCGTTTAACCCGACAACGGGCGCGCCGGTTTTCATTGCTAAATCCATCACTTTACAGATTTTCTGCGCGTGAGTTTCACTTAAGGAGCCGCCGAAAACCGTAAAATCCTGTGCAAAAACAAAAACCGGGCGTCCGTCGACCAGTCCGTGCCCGGTAATAACGCCGTCGCCCATATATTTTTGATTTTCCAGACCGAAGTCAGTCGAACGATGAACGACGAATTTATCAAATTCTTCAAACGAACCTTCGTCTAAAAAGAATTCGATTCTTTCACGAGCGGTCATTTTGCCCGCGGCGCGCTGTTTTTCGAGGCGCGCCGTGCCGCCGCCCGATTCTGCAAGCCGTGATTTGTCCTGCAATAATTTCAGTTTATCCATAGATTTTTCTTGTGTTTGCGGATGCATATCTTCAGATAAGTTTATTGGATTTAAGAAAATTCTCAAACCGCAGATAGAAAATTATTTTGGATAAAAAGTGACTCGAAAGTTAAAAATCTTCCATCGCATTGCGAATCTGGGCGAAGAGGCTTTTACGAAAACTTTGGGCGAATAATTCGGCTTCACGAAGATTTTCGGAGATTTGACTGCGGCTGTTCGAAAGCTCGAGGAGAAGAGTTTGAAGAGTGTTGCGTTCGTTTTCCAGGGTTCTGCGACGAGTCTCGCGCTGCTCCTCGGCTTTCGTCGTTCCCTGTATTTGGACGCTTCTTTCAATATTTTCAGGTCGCAGGTCAAAATCGATTTGCCCGATGCGCCGTTTGATGGTTGCTTCACGCTCGCCGGTTTCAATCAAGGATTTTCTAAGCGTCGCCGCCAGCTGCTCGGTTTGATTGAGTATTTCATACCCGAAGAGCAGCTTTTGCTGTTTTTCGCTTAGCTGAATACCTTTATATTTGCTGACGCTGTCGAGAAAATCGTTGAGCCGTTGATTAAACGTTTGCAGGGATTTTGTGAGCTTGGTTAATTCGTTCGAAATATCTTCCAAAGTTTGTTGGGTTTTTTCATCGTTTTTAACGATAATCGGTGCGGTTTGTGAGAAGGTGTGAGTGGAAAAAAGCAGAACAAAGGAAAAAAGAAATAAAAGATTGGTTTTCATTTAGGGTTTCCTCAAAATTTTTAAGTTGCACGTTTCCCGTTAATAATAGTTGCAAATTAATTAAAGGGAAATGCGCGACTCTCGATGATTTTCAGAAGCTCATCCAGCGTTTCAAAAGTTTTTGCGATTATGTGGTCGGAATAACCGAAGAGTTTTGAATTTTCGTCGAACTCTTCGCGATCTAAAATTTCAACCTCGAAATTCTTCGAAACCAGCACGTCGATTTCCAAATCGACATAATCCAAAATGTTATTTTCAAACTGCGGAGGCAGGTTGAGATTGCAGTAAAAGTTTCGCAGCTCGCCGCCGGGTTCGTGAAATTTGAATATATTATACCAGCGGTCAAGCCAGTAATATTCGTAAGAAATGGTACCGCGTCTGATAATGCCAAGCTTTGAATGACGAATTTCTTCCTCGAATTCGCCCACGAGAAAAAGAAGGGAATCGTGCTTTTCGATAAAATCGGCTTTCCACGAACGTTGAATTTTTCCGTCGAACTTTCGCGAATTGATAATGACTTGTGGACTAGATTTGACCATTAAAATTGCACCCGCCGACAAAAATTAAGTAAGGCTCTGTTAAATTGTTCAGGCTGTTCCAAATTTGAAAAATGCCCGGCATTTTCAATCACGACTAATTCGGAATCGGAAATTAAATGATTCATTTGTCGCGCGTTTTCAAGATTTGTAACCTTATCGAATTCGCCGAATAAAAGCAGTGCCGGTGCGAAAATATTGTTAATAATGTCTGAGCTATCCGACCTTTCCGCCATACTCCGAAGCGCATTGATAGCGGCGGACGGATTAACTTCTAAGAACATTTCTTTTAGTTTTGCGACTAAAGCCGGATTGTTTTGCTGCGTGTCTCCGGAAATGAGATTAGGAAGCATATTTTCAATCAACGCTGCCGCGCCTTGCTTCTCAATTTTTGAAATTAATTCGATGCGTGAATTTCGTTTTTCTACCGAGTCGGCTAAAAAAGTCGTGTCGCACAGAATCAGTGCGGAAAAAAGTTCGGGCGCATACCGAAAAAGTTTAAACAAAACATATCCGCCCATGGAAATTCCCCCGATTATTGCTTTCCGGATAATTAATGACTCAAGTAATTCAGCAATCTTCGCAGCCATTTCTTCAATCGAATGGAAACCGGAAGATTCGCCTTCACCAAGTCCCGGCAAATCAATCAAAATAACGCGAAAACCATTGTTTACGAGCAATTCCGACTGTGCCGTCCACATTTTTCTGGAAAGCGGAAAAGCGTGAATCAAAACAACCGGGTTGCCATTTCCGATGTCATCAAAAAATAGACTCATAGCGGAAATTACTTGGTTCGAACGACAAGAACTGAGCAAGGTGCGTGATGAATAACCGAATCGGAAATCGATCCGAGAAGAAGTCTTTCCCATCGATTATAACCGTGAGAACCGACTATAATCAGATCGGCTTCAATCTCTTCCGCCTTTTCGACAATCCGGCTTTCCGGCGAACCATTAAGTAATTCGGTAACGATCAAAACATTCTTACCGGCAAAAATTTCCTTCAATTTGTTTCCGGTTGTTTCGAGAGTTTTTTCGAAATTGTCTTTAACGGCATTTTCAGTTTCTTCTGTTGAAGGAAGATAGCCGTCATAGTTATCGAGAGAAATTGGAAGTGCCATATCGACGACGGAAACAACTCGTATCTCGTCATCATCTTTGAGATTTAATGCTTTAGTAAAGTCAATTGCCGCTTCGCTTTGTTTTGTCCCGTCAGTTGCTAAAATTACCCTCATATGGTTTGTATTTTACATCTTATAAACTTTAGTCAAAAACCGGGAGAAGATATTTAATCTGTAGAATTTGCCTGCTTAACTGTCTTTTTGCAATAAATTTTCAACCACCCGTCCGAATAACTGCGATAACACAAGCTGCTCGGTTTTTGTTAAATTGGCGATTAGTTTTTCTTCAAGCCTCAGCCATTTTTCTTCTACCTGGGGTCGAATTGCAGCGCCTCTGGGCGACAGGAAAACGCGTATAACGCGACCATCTTTTGGACAATCGGCACAGAGTATAAAACCATTCCTCATTAGGCTTTTAACCATCTTATTGATAGTCGGCGCAGAAACATTAAGGTTGGCGGAAAGCTCTGTTTGGCTCAGCCCATCGGTTTTCCAAAGCTCAAAAAGTATAAAAATTTGTCCCGCATGTAAGTTGAATTCATTGAGTTCTTTCTCAATTTCCACCTTAAAGAACGTGGAAATTTGAGCAAACAAATAAGGAAGCGTTTCGTTAAAGTTCATATAATTAACTAGCTAATTATATTTAATTAGCTACCTATGATTAGCAGGCTAATAACATACTATTAGCTTGCTAATCATTAGTCAAGTAAAAAGGCGTGATTCAATCACGCCTTTTATTTGCTTGGTTTTACGTCGGTTTATGCGCGCCCGCTTTTCTTCCAGTCGGATAAAAATGATTCGAGTCCTTTATCAGTCAAAGGATGTTTGACGAGCTGTTGAATAACTTTAAAGGGAATAGTCGCCACATCCGAACCGGCGAGTGCGGCATCGACAATATGCATCGGATGTCGAATCGAAGCCGCTAAAACCTCGGTTGCATAACCGTAATTATCATATATCTGAACAATGTCGCGGATTAACTGCATTCCATCCTGACCGATGTCGTCGAGTCTGCCGATAAACGGCGAAATATATGTTGCCCCGGCTTTAGCGGCGAGAAGCGCCTGTGCAGCCGAAAAACAGAGCGTGACATTGACCTTTGTGCCCTCGTCGCGAAATGTGCGAGTCGCTTTGAGACCGTCCAAAGTTAAAGGACATTTAACAACAACATTCGGCGCAATTTTGGCAAGCTCGCGTCCTTCGCGCAGCATACCTTCCGTGTCCAGAGACGTTACTTCGGCAGACACGTCACCCTTCACGATTTCACAAATTTTGGCGATATGCTCCTTAAAATCAACATTGCCTTCTTTTGAAACAAGTGTCGGATTTGTCGTCACACCGTCAATTAAGCCCATTTCATTGGCTTCCCGAATCTCATCTAAATTTGCTGTATCTATAAAAAATTTCATATTTTCCTCTTAAGTTATCTTGAAACAAAGTTTCTTAAAATTCCAATTCCTTCAATCTCAACCTCGCAAACATCGCCTTCGTTTAATTTTGAAACTCCCGAAGGGGTTCCGGTCGCAATTAAATCGCCCGGGTTGAGCGTCATTTGGTTTGAAATATATCGTATCAGGAAATCCGGCGGGAAAACCATCTGCGAAGTTCGACCGTCCTGTTTTATGACTCCGTTTACCCGTGTTTGAACGCGAATATCTGCGACATCCAATTCAGTTTCGATAAATGCTCCGACCGGACAAAAAGTATCAAAAGATTTGCCGCGCGTAAATTGAACATCCTGCCGCTGAATATCGCGCGCCGTGACGTCGTTCAAACAGACATAGCCGAGAACGAAATCGAAAGGGTTGTCATTTTCGGTTAATTTTCGACATTCGCGACCGATAACAATCCCGAGCTCGCCTTCGTGCTCGACCTGATTAGATTGTTCGGGAATGACAATCGCGGCGCCTTCAGTGATTATTGACGAAGGGGCTTTAAGAAAAAGCAGCGGCGTTTTGGGAACCTCGTTGCCAAGTTCGGCGGCATGTTCCGCGTAGTTTCTTCCCAGGCAAACGATTTTTGAAGGCGAAACAGGTGAAAGTAATTTCACGAATTGAGCCTCGAAATTTTCTTGCGAGTTTGAAAAGTCAAAAAACTCAGGGGCTTGATTAGCCGTAAAAGGATAAACTCGACCGTCGTGAAAAACTCCCCGGCATTCAGTATCTTCGTGTAAAAAACGGCATATTTTCATAACATTTTTAGGGTACGGTTTCGCTGACGACCTCCGAATTCTCGCTGACGTTTCCGAACTTGTCAACGGCGGTTAAATAATAAAAATACGTTTTCCCGGCTTCGACATTAGTATCCTGAAATGTATTCGTCGTTAATAATTGCGGAGTCAATAAAGTCCAATCCGCTTTTGGCAGATTCGAAGCGAGCGAGCGATATACTTTATACCCGGCAATGCCGTTTTCGATATTTGAGGCAAAGAAAATCGAAATTGTGCTGGGTGACGCCGCAATTGTTACCGAACCCGGTGCAGCGGGCGGAAAAGTATCTTTCGGAAGCAATTTTATGATGGTTGAATCAGTACTTTCGAGCGGTTCGCCATTTGCTCCAAGCGAAACGGTCCTTACAAAATAGCTATAATTTTTTTCAAATTCGAATGATTTATCGGCGAACTCATTGCCCGTGACGGGGGAACTATTTAATACCTTTTGCGTGCTTTTTTCGTCATCTATCCGATAGATATTAAATCCGAGAATATTTGCCGGCATTGAGCCGTCAACATTTTGTGCGGGCGAAACCCATCGAATTTCAATCGCATTTTGTGTAACCTCAAACTTTAAATCTTTTGGAGTCTCGGCGACCTTTGCAGTCGGTTCGATAAACAGAAAATTTGAAAATCCGGCTTTTTGTCCGGTGGCGTTGGCGAATCTTACAGCATATCGGATTCGCGCTGCTTGTCCGGCAAAATTAAGCGCGTCGGTATACGTCATTTGTTTTCTGGCAAAGTCCGCATCATTTATCGGAATCGTTGCGATTAACGTACTGCGCGAAGCAAATTCTTCTTCCGAGATACTCGATGAAGAACTTACCGGTTCGGTAAGACGATAAATGTCTGCCCGGCTGATATTCAAAACGCTTCCGTCTGAGGCATTACGAGCTGCCATCGTCCAAGACAAGAGAACTTTATTACCACGCTGAAAACCTGAAATCTCGGCTCGCTGGGCAACTCTTTCCACCGGTGGAAGCGGCGGTTTGCGTTTCCCGCAGCCGGATGAAATAAACAAGCTGAAAAAGATAAACGCAAGTGCTGCTTTTTTGTGTTTATGTTTAATATGTTTAAGCGTTTGTAAAAGCATCTGTATAATTAAAGGATGTATTGCCGCAGGTCATGGTCCTGAACAAGCTCTTCAAGCTTATCGTCGACATACTGTTTATCAATAGTCTGATTTTTGTTTTCCAGCTCCTCGCCAAGGAAGCTGATTTCTTCAAGCAATTTTTCGAGCAGTGTGTGAAGCCTTCGAGCGCCAATGTCTTCGGTGGTTTGGTTGATTTTTACAGCCATCTCAGCGAGAGTGGAAATAGCGTCCTCTGTAAATTCAAGATTAATATTCTCTGTGCTTAAAAGCGCCTGGTATTGCTTAATAAGCGAATTCTTAGGCTGGGTAAGAATTCGCTTAAAATCTTCAAGCCTGAGCGATTCCAGTTCAACTCTGATTGGAAACCGACCTTGCAGCTCGGGTATTAGGTCGGTCGGTTTCGAGACATGAAAGGCTCCGGCGGCGATGAAAAGAATGTGTTCGGTATTGACCATTCCGTAACGAGTGTTAACGGTCGTGCCTTCGATAATCGGAAGCAAGTCGCGCTGCACTCCTTCACGTGAAACGTCCGGGCTGCCGCTTCCGGATTCTCGTCCGGCGATTTTATCTATTTCGTCGAGAAAAATTATTCCCGAAGATTGTGTTTTATCAATTGCGGCGCGTGTAATTTGCTCCATATCGACGAGATTTTCAAGCTCGTCGCGCAGGAGGAAATTTCGCGCGTCCGCAATTTTTATTTTACGCCGGACGGTTTTGGACGGAAAGAGGTTCCCGAACATATCGCGTAAGTTGACACCCATTTCCTCCATTCCCTGTCCGCCGACGAAATCTATCATCGCATTGGAACGGTCCTGGGTTTCAATTTCAATCAGACGGTCGTCAAATTCACCGGTTCTTAATTGTTCACGCAGTTTTTCGCGTGTCCGATTGGGCTGCTTGTCTTCTAAATCGTCAGCTTTATTATCGAAAGACTGCGGATAATAGGAGCTGGAGGAAGGCAGTAGAATATCAAGAATTTTCTCCTCGACGTTTTCTTCGGCGCGCTGGCGAACTTCTTCAAAGGCAGCCTGTTTCGTCATATCGACGGCAACGTCGGTCAGTTCGCGAACCATGCTTTCGACATCGCGCCCGACATAGCCGACTTCCGTGAATTTAGATGCTTCGATTTTAATAAACGGCGAATTTGCCAGCCTCGCTAGCCGGCGGGCGATTTCCGTCTTTCCGACGCCGGTCGAGCCAATCATCAGGATGTTTTTCGGAAGAACGTCCTGCGCAATCTCAGGCGGGAGTTTCTGGCGCCTGATGCGATTGCGCAGGGCGACGGCGACGGCGCGTTTGGCGCTGTCCTGCCCGATAACATATTTATCCAGTGCCGCAACAATCTGTCGCGGCGTTAAATCGTCGAGTCTGGGATTTGAAACCGTGTCTTTTACTTCTCCACCTAAAAAAATAGCCATGGTTAAATTATTGAATTTCTTCCACTAAAATTTCGGAATTCGTATAGATGCAAATTTCTCCGGCGATTTTTAATGATTCTTCAGCAATCTCTTTTGCCGAAAGCTCGGTATGCTTGAGCAGTGCGCGGGCGGCTGAAAGTGCAAACATACTTCCCGAGCCGACCGAAAGCAAACCGTCGTCCGAAGCAATCACGTCGCCATTCCCCGAAATCAAAAAAGCATCGGATTTGTCGGCGACAATCAGAAGCGCTTCGAGATGCCGCAAATATTTATCCGTCCGCCAATCCTTACTAAGTTCAATCGCCGCGCGTTCCAATTGTCCCTGAAACTGATCGAGTTTGGCTTCAAATCTTGTCAGAAGCGTAAAAGCATCCGCCGTCGCGCCGGCAAAACCCACCAGGACGTCGCCATTTCTGATTCGTCGCACTTTTCGCGCATTGCCTTTAATTATTGTTTCGCCGAGAGTTACCTGTCCGTCGCCAGCCATCGCAATGTGACCGTTGCGCTGGACGAGCAATACAGTCGTCGAGCGAATTACAGGCTGTTTTTTATTAATTTGCATAAATTTCAATGATAAATCTTAAAATTGAAATGCTCAAATTGACAGCGGGCGTCCGGATGTCTGAACATTGAGAGGTTTATGAGTAGAAAACCGATTATCGGTATCACAATGCGGCTCGAATTGGAAACCGAACGCTTTTATCTCGGACGCGATTACAGTGAGGCTTTGGAAGCTTTAGGCGCAATACCTTATCATATAAGCTTGATTCCGAAGGCGGATTATATATCCGAAATCATGAAAAATGTTGACGGAATTCTGCTGCCGGGAAGCGATACGGACGTTGACCCGCTGATTTTTGGCGAGGAGCCGCGACCGAATTTGAAAAAAATTATTCCCGAAAAAGAAAACACCGATTTAATGATTCTCGCCGAAGCCGAGAAATTAAAAAAAAACATTTTGGGAATTTGTTTCGGGATGCAGGTTTTGAACGTTTCGCGGGGCGGGACACTGGTTCAGGATATTGAAACCGATATTGAAAATTGTGTCAAACACGAGCAGGGAAAACCTTTAGCCAGAAACTCGCACAGTCTGGAGATTAATGAAGAAAGTTTAATATCGCGTCTGATAACCAATGAAGATATGCGTGTCAATTCTCATCACCACCAGGCGATCGGGAAGGTCGGCGAAAAGTTAAGGGCGACCGCATGGGCGAAAGACGGTGTTATTGAATGCCTCGAAGACACGCGCGCGGAGAGATTCGTTTTGGGCGTTCAGTGGCATCCCGAACTGTCCTGGAAAACGGATAATTTATCGAAAAATATTTTTACGGAATTTATTTCAGCTTGTAAAAAATAAAAGGAAATATAAGAAAATAACTTGTGGCTAAACTTGAACGAAAACCAATTAAACTAGGCTTGGAAAAGATTTTAAACGAACAGCTAAATCTTTTAGAAAATGTGCGTGTCGGACTGATTTGCAATCAGGCGTCGGTCAACCATCAATTTCGGCACGCGGCGGATTTGTTTTTTGAGCATCCCAAAATTAACCTGACGACACTTTTCGGTCCGCAGCACGGAATCCGCGGCGATGTCCAGGACAATATGATTGAAACGTCGCATATGACCGACAAATATACCGGATTGCCGGTTTTTTCATTGTATAGTGAAACTCGTGAACCGACTGAAGAGATGCTGCGTAATATAGATGTTTTGGTCTTTGACTTACAGGACGTGGGTTGTCGCGTTTATACATTTATATATACGATGGCGTATGCCATGCAGGCTTGTGCGAAATTGGGCAAAAAGTTTATCGTTTTAGACCGACCCAATCCGATTGGCGGTATTGCGGTTGAAGGAAACGTCTTGGAAATCGGGCACGAATCTTTTGTCGGACAATACCCGATTCCGATGCGTCACGGTTTGACGGTCGCAGAACTTGCAAAACTGTTTAACCAGGAGTTTTCAATAGGTTGCGACCTCGAAGTTGTGAAAATGGACGACTGGGCGCGTGAAGATTTTTATGACGAAACCGACGCGCCGTGGGTGATGCCGTCACCGAATATGCCGACGGTTGACACGGCGATCGTTTTTTCGGCGACGGTCTATTTTGAAGGAACACAGGTTTCCGAAGGACGCGGAACGACGCGACCTTTTGAAATTGTCGGTGCGCCGTATATCGATTCAAAAGACTACGCGGAAGCTCTGACATCACTTAAGCTTCCGGGGGTTATCTTTCGACCGGCAGAGTTTTTACCGACTTTTCAGAAACACGCCGGAAACGCCTGCGGCGGCGTTTTTATACACGTTACGGACAGGCTGGCTTTCGAGCCGATTTATACCGGATTGGCGATGATTAAAATGGCGTTTGACTTATATTCGGAAGAATTTAAATGGAAAAATCCGCCATACGAATATGTTTTTGACCGGAATCCGTTCGATGTTATCGCGGGAACGACCAAAATCCGTGAAATGTTTGAACAAAAAGCCAGCTGGGAAGAGCTCCGGGAATTTTGTCAGACGGGTCTTAAAGAATTCTCGGCAATTCGCCAAAAATATTTGTTGTATTAACGTTAAAGTAGTTTCTCGGAAACTTGAAGATGAATCATTTCAGCAATTACGACAATGTATTTAATTTATAATTTAACTGTTGTTTTGCCGACGCATCAGGCAAAGGTTTAATAAATTTTAGGAAAATAATGGACAATACATTTATTATCGGGCTTATTTCTTGGTTTTTTCCCGGCGGCGGACACCTTCTACAGAAACGCTGGAAGCGCGGGATTATTTTCGCCGTTGTGTTTTGGACGATGTTTATTGTCGCCATCTGGAGCGGCGGCGCATATTATCCCGGCTTTAGCTTCGGCGACGGTGCGCTGCTGTATTTACTGAATATTTTTTGTCGTTTCGGAAGCGGACTAGGCTTAATAATCGGTTATCTGGCAGCGATGACGCCGTCGGCGAACGCGGCGGCTTGGGCGACTTTTGAATACGGCGGGCGATTCCTGGAAGTTGCCGGACTTTTGAACATTTTAGCCGTTATCGACGCGGTTGATATACACCTCGGGAGAAAGAAATGAATCATTTTGTTTATTTGTTTGCCTTCGCGCTTTTTGTTTCGGTCGCCTTCGGAGTTTTTGTGAACGGAACACCCAAAGAACGCATCATATACGGGATAAAAACTTTTGCTCAATTTGTCATTATCAGCTTGGTTTTGGCTTGGATATTTTATTTCATTCCTTGGTAAAAAATGGGACTCGTAGAAACGGAAGGTTTAGTTTTAAAAAGTTACGGTTTGGCGGAAGCCGATAAAATCGTCGTATTTCTGACACAGGAACACGGACTTGTGCGCGGGGTCGCAAAAGGCGCGAAACGCTTGAAAAGCAAATTCGGCGGCAGTCTCGAACCATTTTCAATTGTTCGCCTGACGTATTTCCAAAAGGAAGACAGGGAATTGGTTTCGATTCAACAATCGGAAATCATCAAATCCTTTTTTGAGATAGCCGTGCAGCCCAACGCATTTCAAAAATTTGCGTATCTCGTCGAACTTCTAAATGATTTTGCGCCGCCGTCCGACCCGAACGAGCGGCTTTACCGGATGACAAAGGTCTGTCTTGAAACATCGGACGAACATCCTGAAAAGCTTGCGCAGATGATTCTATATTTCGAGCTTTGGCTTTTAAAGCTCGGCGGTTATCTGCCGTCCTGGGAACGATGCGATATTTGCAAGCGTGAGCTGGGAAAAGCGGAAACGACAAACCTGCAGATAAATTTTCATGTTGCCTGCAATCAATGCCGTAAAACACGCGGAGAATGGGTTGTTTCACCTGCCGAGCGCGAGATATTTCTGGTTGCGCAGCGCGTTTCGCCGACTAAATTCCTTGAACTGACAAAGGAAACACAGGAAGCCGCGGGCGAAGTTTCAAATATCCTTAAACGTATTATTTCAAATGTCTTAGGGCGCGAAACGGTCGGCGGAAAAATTCTGATTGCGGGCAATTAATCCGTATGAAAAAATTTAGCTGGTTAATTTCCAAATATTTACTGCTGAATATTCTGCCTTACTTTATTTTTACGTGGCTTCTGCTCAGCGTGATTTTGTTTGTTCAGCAGGCAAGCCGCTATTCCGACATTTTTTTCAGTATCAACATTCCCAAAAATCTCGTCTGGCAGCTGACCCTGGCACTAATCCCGAACGTCATTGCTTTTACCGCACCGATGGCGCTTTTAATCGGCGTGATTATCGGTCTCTCGAAAATGCAGGGCGATAGCGAATTAATCGCGATTCGCGCTTCGGGCGTCGGTAATATTCAGATAACTCTGCCGATTCTTATCCTCGGACTTCTGCTTTCGGTTTTTGCCTTTTTCATCAATTTAAAGGGCGTGCCGCTGGCTTCGAATATCGTCCGCAGCATCGCGCTTCAAACCGCGCTTTACAAGCTCGAATCGCCGATTGAGCCGGGCGTTTTCAATACGGAAATCGGCGGCTATACGATTTATGTGAAAACCGGCGATAAAATTGACGGCAATTGGGAAAATATCTTTATCTATAACGAAGATAAGAAAAATAACCAAATGCGTCTGATAACGGCGAAAAGCGGCAAGATTGATTCGACCATCGATGTCGACAGGGAATTTGCCGAGCTCGTCTTGCAAAATGCCGTCTCAACCTCTCTGCCGCTCAATCCGAATGCTGAAATAAAGGGCAAGTCCGCCTCGGAAAATATCGGTGAACTGCGGCTCGCAATCAAAACGAAACGCGATGACATCGTTAAAAAACTGACGCAAAATCAGGAGACGCCCGAAGAATTAGGATTAAGCGAACTTGGAAAGCTGGCAAATTCGGCAGACGGAAAAGAGAAGACCGAAGCGCAGATTTTGTGGCAGAGACGACTTTTGCTGTCGGTAACGCCTTTGATTTTTGCGCTTTTGGGAACGGTCCTGGTTCTCAGGTTCAATCGCGGGGGCAGAGGTTTCGGCATATTTCTGGCACTCTTGAGCTTAGTCGGCTATTATCTGGTCACGCTTTTTAGCGAGCAGCTCGCGCGGACAGGCAGAATCAATGTGAAACTGGCGGGCTTTCTGCCGATTTTCGTCAGTATCTTTGCAATTATCTGGTTTTCACTTTCAACCCGGCTTTTTCGCCGCAACACGCTCGAAAAATTAAAAAGCTACTTTGATTTCGGAACCGCAAAAAAGCGGGAAAAAATCTCTCGGAGCAATTTTTATATAGACTTAACTACCGGCATCAGGGATTTTGACATCATTCTCAATCTGCTGAAGTATTTTCTTTTGACGCTCGCGTTTTTGACTTCGATTTATTTGATTTTCACGACCTTCGAGATGTGGAAATTTGCCGGTACCGCCGAAAACGGAATCGGGCTTTTAATCAAATATCTGTTTTATTTGATTCCGTTTATATATTTGCAGCTGGCGCCTTCGGCGGTGATGATTGCGACGCTCGCAACATTCGTTATCAAATCCAGACAGAACGAAATCGTTACCTGGACGGCTGCCGGGCAGAGCGTCTATCGTCTGCTTTTACCGTGTTTTATACTGATGATTCTGCTCGGATTATTTAACTGGACGGTTCAGGAATTCGTCGCGCCGCGCACCAACCAGAAGCAGGACATAATGCGCCTGCAAATTCGCAATAAAGGCATTCTGGCGCGGAAAGAAAGCAAATATTGGGTCGCGAATCAAAACCGGATTTACTCGTTTGATACGGTCGAAAGGGAATCCGGCTCAAACAACAAGGTGGCAAATTTAACGGTTTACGAATTTGCCGACGGCAATCAGAGACTTCTGGCGATTTACAAAACGCCGAACGCCGTCTGGCAGGCGAATAAAATCGTTCTGACCGAAACGGAAAAGACGGTTTTGAAAAATCAGATTCTGGAAACGCAGAAGCTTTCCGCTCTGGAGTTGAACGACAGCGAGAACCCCTTTAATAATCTCAATCAGAAACCGAGTTATTTAACGACGCCGGAAACGAAAACCCAGATGCTCGAAGCCGAATCGGAAACCGAAGTCAGAAATCTGGACATCGCCCTTCAGAAAAAATACACGACGCCGTTGCTGCCCTTTATCATCGTGCTTTTTACCGCGCCGTTTGCGCTGTCGCTGAGCCGCAAAGGCAAAGTTCTGACAATCGGTTACGCGGTCGGCTTATGGTTGGTGTTTATGGCGATTTCGAGCGGTTTCGAGCAAGCCGGCTTGAGCGGAAATATTCTGTCGAAAATCGCCGTCTGGACGCCGCTGTTCCTTTTTTCGATGATCGGCGTTTATCTTTTTTCAAAAGTTAAAACATAAAGTGCGGCTCAATTCAGTTGTTTTTCGTCCAATTATTAAACAATCTCATTTTTGGTTTCAGGCTCTTCCGCCCAAAAAACCCATTCAACCCCGTTCCGGTGCTTTTCCGCCGGTTGAAGCGTGCCGCGTTCTTCGAGCGTTCGGCGGGCGCTGCGCTGGATGCAGGCATAGAAATACTGCGCGAGGTCGGCAAACTCCCAACCTTGTTCCGCAAGGCTTGTTTTATCAAAGGCTTGCTCAAATTTCGGTCGCGCCTCCTCGAAAACATCTGCTATATGTTCGGACATTTCCTGGCATATCTTTTCAAACGCGGTGCGGTCTTCCGCCCAAACTACAGGAAAATTAGGCTCATAATAGCGTTCCGCCTGCTTTCGGGATGGCGGGTGTGAATTTGCACACCTGGACCGGATGGGTCTCGGTTACTCATTGGAACGCCTTCGTCGTTAATTTGGAAATGCACGGGAGCGGAACTTTTTTCGACCCGCGATTGAACGACCCGGTCAAGTTTCCGATTGCGGCGGCGAACGGGTTTGGTAATGTACGAAATGAGCCGGACCTGATTACTCCAAAGCTTCCGGCGCTTCACTTTTACCAGCTCGCTATTCCGGCGCCGGTGCCGCCCGAGGGAAGTTTCGATCCTGCGGCGGCTGAGCGCGGCGATGAGCTGTTCAGCGGCAAAGCCCGCTGCAACGCTTGTCATGTCGAACCGATTTTCACCGAGCCGGGTTGGAATATGCATACGCCCGCGCAGGTTTGCATTGACGATTTTCAAGCGAAACGCGCCCCCGATGAGCGTTACCGGACGTCGCCGCTGCGGGGCTTGCGGGCGCACCAACGGGGCGGATTTTTCCACGACGGTCGCTTTGCCGATTTGTTAGCCGTCGTCAACCACTACAACACTTGTTTTAACCTTGGGCTGACGGAGCCTGAGAAAAGTGATCTGGTTGAATACTTAAAGTCGTTGTAGGTCATTCTTAGCGATTTTTGCCGGAAGGCATCATTAACGAACAAGGGAGGTAGTTATGGATCGAAAAAATAAATCGATTCCAAACATTGTTTTTCCGAGTTTGTTCAATTTATTTATCGGCGGGCATGTAAACCTTTAGCAGCGCAGATGACGTGGAAAAATGTGCCGGAGGGCAGCGGTCTTTAAAAGGGTGGTTTTTGGGTAAAAACCACCCTTTTTTTGGTGTTAATAAACTCAAAATTTACGTTCCGGTTTCCCAGCTCGACATGTATTCGAGCATTTCCGGCGTCAAGGTATCAATCGAGATGCCCAGCGAGCGAAGTTTCAGGGAAGCGATTTCCTGGTCAACTTCCGCCGGCAGAACATGAACGCCGGCTTCGAGCGTGGCTTGATTTTTGACGAGATATTCAGCCGAAAGCGCCTGGTTGGCGAACGACATATCCATCACCGACGCGGGATGACCTTCTGCCGCCGCGAGGTTAATCAGGCGACCTTCGCCGAGAACGATGACGCTTTTGCCGTCGGTTTTCGAGTATTCTTCGACGAACGGGCGGCGCATGTTGACTTCCGAAGCCATTTCTTTCAAGGCATCGAGATTCAATTCCAAATCGAAGTGTCCGCTGTTGGCGACGATTGCGCCGTCTTTCATTACCTCGAAATGCTCGCGGTCGATAACATGGCGGTTGCCGGTGACGGTGACGAAGAAGTCGCCGATTTTCGCGGCTTCCGACATCGGCAGGACGCGGAAACCGTCCATCACGGCTTCGATGGCTTTAATCGGGTCGATTTCCGTGACGACGACGTTGGCGCCGAGCCCGCGGGCGCGCATCGCGACACCTTTACCGCACCAGCCGTAGCCGACGACAACGAAGGCTTTGCCCGCCAGAAGGATGTTGGTCGCGCGGATGATTCCGTCGAGCGTCGATTGTCCGGTGCCGTATCGATTATCAAAGAAATGTTTGGTTTGCGCGTCGTTGACGGCGATTGAAGGAAAGTTCAGAACGCCCGCTTTGACCATCGCTTTCAGGCGGACGATACCGGTCGTGGTTTCTTCGGTCGTGCCGATAATCGTTTTTGCCAGTTCCGGTTTTTCTTTGAGCATCGTCGCGACCACGTCCGAGCCGTCGTCGATGATGATGTTCGGGTCGGTTTCGAGCGCCGCGCGAACATGGCTGACGTAGGTTTCGATTGATTCGCCCTTGATTGCCATGACCGGAATATTCCAGTCTGCAACCAATGATGCGGCGACGTCGTCCTGCGTCGAAAGCGGGTTTGAAGCAATCAGGATTGCTTCCGCGCCGCCGGCTTGCAGCGTGCGCGCCAGATTAGCGGTTTCGGTCGTGATGTGAGCGCAGGCGACCAGCTTAATGCCTTCGAGCGGTTTTTCCTGCTCGAAACGCTCACGGATTAAACGCAGAACGGGCATTTCGCGGTCTGCCCATTCGATTCTCTGTTTTCCTTGCGGCGCAAGGTTGATATCTTTGATGTCGTAATGCATTGAAAGTCCTTCTTTTGCCATAATTTTATTTGCGATTTTCGATTTGCAATTTGCAATTTAAAAATCGATTTGCAACTTACGATTCTTAACAGAAAAATCTTTCTGCGGCGAAAACAAATCGCCAATCGCAAATTGCAAATCGAAAATAACTAGATTCCCGAAGCTGTACCTAAAGCTTCATTTCGCAGAGCTTCGGCTTTATTGGTTTGTTCCCATGTAAACTCATCGTTGGTGCGTCCGAAATGACCGAATTTCGCAGTCGCTTTGTAAATCGGACGACGCAAATCGAGTGTTTCGATAATGTCTTTCGGCGTCAATTTGAAATTATTGCGGACGACCTGCGAAATCTTGTCGTCGTCGATGCGTCCCGTGCCGTGAGTGTCGACAAAAACTGAAACCGGCTCGGCAACGCCGATTGCGTATGCGAGCTGAACCGTACATTTTTCAGCCAAGCCGGCGGCGACGATGTTTTTCGCAATGTAGCGCGCCATGTAAGCTGCCGAGCGGTCAACCTTCGTCGGGTCTTTGCCCGAAAAAGCGCCGCCGCCGTGCGGCGCATAACCGCCGTAGGTATCGACAATAATTTTACGTCCGGTCAAACCGGCATCGCCCATCGGACCGCCGACCACGAAACGACCCGTCGGGTTGATGTGATATTTTGTATTTTCATCGAGCAAGTCCGCCGGAACGGTCGTTTTGATGATTTTTTCCATAACATCCGAGCGAAGCTGTTCGGTGGTTACATCGTCGGCGTGCTGGGTCGAAATCACGACCGCTTCGACGCGGAACGGATGACCGTCACGATATTCAATCGTGACCTGCGATTTCCCGTCGGGACGCAGGTAGGGAAGCTCGCCGCTGCGACGGGCTTCGGACAGACGACGCGTCAGATTATGCGCTAATTGAATCGGAAGCGGCATCAGTTCCGGCGTTTCGTTACAGGCAAACCCGAACATTAATCCCTGGTCGCCCGCGCCGCCCGTATCAACGCCCTGCGCGATGTCCGGCGACTGCGTGCCGACCGCGTCCATCACGCTCAAGGTGTTGCTGTCATAGCCGTAGCTTGCGTCGTTATAGCCGATGTCGTGAATCGTATCGCGGACGATTTGTTTATAATTGACCCGTGCATGGGTCGTAATTTCACCGGCGATAACGGCAAGACCGGTCGTGACAAGCGTTTCACAAGCGACTCTGCCGGTCGGGTCTTGTTCCAGAATCGCGTCCAGCACCGCATCGGAAATCTGGTCGGCGATTTTATCGGGGTGTCCTTCCGTGACGGATTCGGACGTAAAAAGAAAATTTGCGTTACTCAATTTTTGAAAACTCCTTAATATCGAGAAAATTTTTTATTCGGGTAGAATAACAAAAGGGAAATTTTAACTTTTTGACGTGGCAGTGTCAAAACATAA
>DASWRC010000126.1:0-11579 GCA_036403375.1 Pyrinomonadaceae bacterium | reverse complement strand
GAGCTGCCGTGGTCGAAATCGTCGAAAGACAACCTGAACCTGAAAAAGGCGGAAAGAATACTAGACGAAGACCATTACGGTCTTGAGCGCGTCAAGGAAAGAATCATCGAAGCGCTCGCGGTGCGCAAATTGCGCGAAAAGCCGAAGGGCTCGATTCTTTGTCTGGTCGGACCGCCGGGCGTCGGTAAAACTTCTCTGGGGCGCTCGATTGCGCGCGCGCTGAACCGCAAATTCGTGCGCATCAGTTTGGGCGGGCTTCACGACGAAGCCGAGATTCGCGGGCATCGCCGCACCTACGTCGGCGCGATGCCGGGCAGAATCGTGCAGGCGATTCAGCAGGCGGAAACCAACAATCCGCTGATTATGCTCGACGAAATTGACAAGGTCGGTGCCGATTTTCGCGGCGACCCGTCGTCGGCTCTGCTGGAAGTTCTCGACCCCGAACAAAATCACACGTTTCGCGATAATTACTTAAACGTGACGTTCGATTTGTCGAACGCGATGTTTATGACGACTGCCAACGTGCTCGACACGATTCAGCCGCCGCTGCGCGATAGAATGGAGATTATTTCGCTCTCGGGCTACACGGAAGAAGAAAAGCTCGAAATCGCGCGCCGCCATCTTGTGCCGAAACAGGTTGACGAAAACGGTCTGGAAAAAGAAGACGTAAAATTCGAGCGCAAAGCCCTGGCAAAAATCATCGGCGAATACACGCAGGAAGCCGGGCTTCGACAACTCGAAAGGGAAATCGGCAAAGTCTGCCGCAAGGTCGCCCGCAAAAAAGCGGAAGACGAGGACAAATTCGAAGCTGTCAGGGTAGCGGCGAATTCGGTCAAAGATTACCTGCGCGCGCCGAAGATTTTCCCGGAAGAAGCGTTAAAGAAAGATTCAATCGGCACGGTTACGGGTCTGGCATGGACTGCCGTCGGGGGCGATATTCTATTTATCGAAGCCTTAAAAACGCGCGGCAAAGGCAAATTGCAGTTGACCGGACAGCTCGGCGAAGTCATGCAGGAATCGGCGCAGGCGGCGTATTCTTACGCGAAAGCGCGCGCGCTGGAGCTCGGCATTAACGAGGAAGATTTCGAGAACTACGACATCCACGTTCACATTCCCGAAGGCGCGATTCCGAAAGACGGTCCGAGCGCCGGCATTACGATGGCAACCGCCATTGTTTCAGTGCTTTCGCAAAGACCTGTGCGCAAGGATGTGGCGATGACCGGCGAGATAACTTTAAGAGGCAACGTCTTACCGATTGGCGGAGTCAAAGAAAAGATTCTCGCGGCACGACGGGCACATATCAAGACGGTAATTATTCCCGCGCCGAATAAACGCGATTTGGAAGATTTACCGCAGGAAGTTATAAACGATTTGACGTTTATATATGTAGAGAATGTGCGCGAAGTTTTTCGCGAGGCTTTGCGTGAAAAGGTTATCCCGAACACGAAAGCAAAGGCTCAAACAGCTAAGGCGAAGCACTAAGAATCGCCGGCGAAAGCCGCCATTTTGATAAGCCAATCGCTTGAAAGCTAGTGTTTACCGGCTTTCAAAGTTTTGACAATGGCGCGTTAAGTGTGTTATTTTTGAGGAGTTTTTGGCTGTCTTTATAAGTACGTAGCGACAAAAGGAAACTTTTTTGGTTCTTGAGCGTTAGAAATTTTAACGCTCCCCGATTTTAGGTCGTTTCAGCGATTCGCCCTAACCCTGAAAAAAATTATCGTAAGGAGTATAGACGAAATTGATGAATAAACGCCTTTTTAAGGTTTTCAATTTTACTGCAATTTTAGTTTTTGTTCTTAATTCTTTCGTTTCGGCGCAGGTTACTTCCGTAACTTCCGACGGAAGAAACAATTCAAAACCCGTGCAGGCAGAACAAGCCGAAGCACGCGTCGCGCAGGTAACTTCCGATTCAGGAAGATATTTCAAACAAGGACTTCTTAATCTGCAGGACAACCGCCGCCCACAGGCGCGCGACGATTTCGACAAATCGGTCGAAGTCTTTTTAATGTCGGGCATAAATTTGACTTCAAACAACAATGCCAAAGCGCGCGATTGCTACAACCAGCTGATCGAAACGGTTTATCGGATGGAATATCCGACGCAGGCACAGATCCCGCAGATTCGCTCGCTTTCCGCGACTTGCGGCTGGACGATTGACAACGATTTGGCTGATAAGGTCGCGAAATTGGTTTTGAGCGTGCCGGTTCAGCAAACGACCAACAATTCAACGATTGCATCGGTTGTTCAGAATCAGTCAAACGAATCGGTGAGCGGTTTTACCGAACAGAAATTTGAACCTTCGCCGCTCGATGATTTGGCGAAACTGGAGCTGACGACCGAAGAAACAGACGTCAATACTCCGGAGGCACAGCAGCAATATCAACTCGTACAGGTTGCGGTTGCCAATAAATCGCTCGGATTTACCTTTCAGGTTCATCCGATGATTCAGCAGTACATCAACTATTATCAGGGTCGCGGTCGTTCGACGATGGAGACGGGACTTTACCGCTCGGGAATGTTCATGCGCATGGCGCGCCGCATTTTCCGTGAAGAAGGCGTCCCGGAAAACGTCGCGTGGCTCGGACAGGTTGAAAGTATGTGGAAGCCGACGGCGATGTCGTGGGCGGCGGCTTCGGGCTTGTGGCAATTTATTCCCGGAACCGGCTCGCGTTTCGGACTTCGCAAAACCGCGTACGTTGACGAGCGCAATAGTTTTGAAGGCGCGACGCAGGCTTCGGCGCGTTATCTGAAATTCCTTGCCAACCGTTACGGCGGCAACTGGGAACTGGCGATGGCGGCTTACAACTCGGGCGAAGGCAACGTCGACCGCGCGATTGCGCGCGCCGGCGTCGCGAATTTCTGGGTCGCTTATCCGTATCTGCCGCAGGAAACACGCAATTACGTGCCGAATATTCTGGCGACGATTCTGATTGCCAATAATCCGCAGCAATACGGTTTCGGACAGGTTCGTCCCGCGCCGCAGCTCAATTACGACCGCATCCGCATTCCGGGTTCGACCAGTTTGGCGCTGCTCGCGCAGGCTTCGGATACGACCGTCGAATACATGCGCTACCTGAATCCCGAGCTGCGCACGAATATGACGCCGCCCGAACCGTATATCGTTCGCGTTCCGGCTGGAAGAGCGAACGAAGTGATGGCGATTTTCAAACGTATGCCGGCGCAGAAAGTTAACAACGCGACGCTCGCAAAATCGGTGACGGGCGAAACGTGGCAGAATATTTCAAACCGCACCGGAATTTCCGTTCCCGATTTGATGGCGGCGAATCCCGGAATGAATGTGCCGACCGGCAAAGTTATTATCCCGTTCGGAAGCAACGTGAGAAACACGTCGTATCAGCGCCCATCCAATCAGCCGACAACGACCGCTGCCGCAACCGGCGGAGTTCGCGTCGTCAAAGCGGTTTCGGGCGATACGGTGGCGAAAGTTGCCGAACGTTACGGTGCAAATCCGGTTGACGTTGCCAACCTCAACGGGCTGACCTCAATCGATATTACGCTTCAAGCCGGACGTGAAGTAAAAGTTCCCGTGAAATAAATTGGATTGAATTAAAAGACAAAAACGTCCGCCTTTAAACAGGCGGGCGTTTTTTATTGAATTGCAAAAATAACCGGTCGGCTCGGGCTGGCGTCCGCCATAAACGGCGCGATTTGCAGGTTTAAAAGATAATTGCCGTCGGCAATCTCGTCCGCGACGTAAATCAATTCGGTCACGGTTTTATTCACAAAGCCGCTTTCGGAAATTTCAAACGCGCCCGGCGCAACGTTCCAGAACGCGCGGTGGTTCGAGAGTTTTCCTTCATCAAAAATCCGGTCAATCGAGGGCATATCGACGAGCAGATGAGTGACGCCGATTTCTGAAATAAATTGAATCGCTTCGGTCGAGAAAAACGGCGGAATTTCTTTCAAATAGGTTCGCGTCAGCTTGCTTTCATCATTCGGCAGGGTGCGGATTATGAGCGCGGTCGGAATTGCATCAGATTTGAAATTTGAAATTTGAAATTTGAAATTATCCAAAGCCTTTTCAATCGCTTCCCGCGTAATCAGCAAATCGTCCGGATGCAGTCCGACTGTATAGGATTCGCCGGAATCCGCCGCTTTTTCCGGTGAAACGGAAATCAAACTTGCCGGAACAAACGCGTCTTTCAACGAGTTGTGAACAGAAATTCGCGCGTGTGTAATATGTCCGGCGCATTCGGTATGCGTGCCGCTGCAGTGCGGAATCAGCGTGTACTGCTCGAAATTGACGCTGCCGCCGCGCCGCGTGTCGCCGGTAATCGAGCCTGCCTCACACGCTTTTGAGACGGCTTTTTCGACGCCGTAAGCGTTCGGCTGTGCGCCGTTAAAGTTAAGCGGAATCGAAATATCGAGTGGCAGCGCGGCATCGATTTTATAAGTTTTATCGTTTATCAGGATTGAAATAATCATCAGATTGCAGCGAGCGCGTTTTGAATATCTTCGATAATGTCTTCAGCGTTTTCACAGCCGACGCTGAAGCGTATAAAGCCATCCGCGACAGAGTCGCCGCCCCAGCGCGCGCGGCGTTCGGCGGTCGAATGCAGCCCGCCGAAGCTCGTTGCTTCACTGACCAGCCGGCACGAAGTCAGGAATTTATCCGCCGCTTCCCTGGCTTCGAGAACGAAACTGACGACCGAGCCGAAATATTTCATCTGTTTCGCGGCAACCGGATAGGACTTGTCGGTCGGCAGTCCCGGATAACGCAGGTCGGAAACCTTCGGATGGTTTTTGAGAAACTCAGCCGCCGCCAGACAATTTTCCTTCTGTCTTTCGAGCCGCAGTTCGAGCGTCTTTAAACCGCGATGCGCGAGCCAGACTTCCATCGGACCGGGAATCGCGCCGATTTGCGTGCGCCACTGAATGATTTTCTGCAGCAATTTTTCGTCAGTCGCGGCAACGTGACCGAGCATTAAATCCGAATGCCCGGAAAGATTTTTCGTATCCGAAGCGACGGAAAAATCCGCGCCTAAGCTGAGCGGATTTTGTCCCAAAACGGTCGCCGTCGTGTTGTCAACCGCAACGAGCGCGCCTTTTTCGTGCGCGGCACGAGCGATTTTTTCGATGTCGCAAACATCGAGTGAAGGATTCGCGGGCGTTTCCAGCCAGACGAGCTTCGCGCCGTCGAGCGCGTCAAAAATCTCTTCGCCGGCAGTCGGCGCCTGGCGAACCCGAACGCCCGTCCCGGCAAAAAATCCGTCCGCCAGCAGCCGCGTCGTGTAATAGCTGTCCGACGGCACGACCAGCAAATCGCCGCGCCGCAGGACGCTGCCGAAAACCGCCGCCACCGCCGCCATCCCCGAAGCAAAACAGACGGCTTTGCCGCCTTCAAGCTCCGTCAGCGCGGTTTCAAAATTTGTCCACGTCGGGTTGTGATAGCGACCGTAGGTGTATGGAATATCAGCCGGTTCGCCCGAAGCAAAAAAGTTTGAAGCGAATGTAATCCCGTCCGAAAACGCCGCGCCCTGTTCTTTTTTCGCGCCGCCGGCGTGGATTACCTTGGTTCCGTTTTTCATGTCAGGGAAATTTTAGACGAGAAATGAGTTTATTCAAAATCGCCGATTTCAAAGGATTTTATTAAATCGTTTTCAAAAGTGAAAATCTGTTCGACCGTTTTTTCGGCAAGCCGCTTGTCATTTAAATCCTTGACGATTTGGCGGACGGTGACGACGGCGCGTCCGTTCGCGTCGGTTTCAGAGTTATTTTTTGCCAATCAAATAAATAATTCTGTCGGCAAACTGTGCGCGCGCCAGTATTCGGGGTTATGAATAGCGTCATATTGCCGATTCGTTTGTGCGGGACAAATGGTTTTCGGTTTTTGGCGAGACCGAATTCATTTCCGGCGAAATTCGGTCTCGCCCTGTTTGTTTATTTGACCTTTAATGTGAAAACGTCAATTAGGCGCGGGGCGAGCATCTTGCCGTCCGCCTGCGGCTCGTTGACGGCGATTACGTAACCCGTGATTTGCTCCTTCGTCAGCCGAAAGCGGATAAATTCTTTAAATTGCTCGATGCGACCCGCGCCGCCGGCTTCGTTGTTATGCGCGTTAAAGGACAATGAAACCGCTAAGTACCAGCCGAGCCAGATACAGCTCATAATCAGCCCGACGATTCCGGCAATCAGCGACGGAACGATTCTCACCGGCGAAGTCCGCGTCTCGCGCAAAACCGTAAAATAATCCTTAACCGTAAAATAATCCTTAAATGAGAGCCAAGATGCATCCAGATATCGACTGAGTGCGGCGACATCGCCGAGTCCTTTGATAAAGAATGGAAGTGTAATCATCAATAAACCGAACAAAATCCAAACGATTAATAAAACGACTCGCTGATTGTGCTTCGTTAGCTGCCAGCCAATCAGCCCGAATACGACTATTAAAAATGCGGCGGCAATAAACGCTGCTCCGCTGCCTTCATAAACCAGCACAAACGGCACCGCCAGTTGAAGAACCGCGTGCCAGATTCCGATAAAAGCCAACCCGATTCGTCCCGGTAGCTTATGGTCTGCGCCGCCAATCAGCGGAGCAAGCAGGACAATTAATAAACCGACGCCGACCGTCGAAAGCACAAAAATAATATCGGTCACAATAAACGCCGGGATGTTATTTTTGCCAAAAAGCCAGATTCCGGCGGAAATGCTGATCACGCTCAGAACCGTGCAAATCCACGGCAAAATCCAATCCAAAGCCTTTATCTCGCGCGCCGAAGCTTGTTTGAAAAGCCATTCGCTGTAGCGAAAACTCAATAAGGCAGAGGCAGCTGACCATATTAAAGTTAATAAAATCAGCATACTTTGCCCGAACGGAGTAACGTGTTCGCGGAACGGTATAACCGTTAACAGCCCGAACAGTAAAAGTAGCGAGCTGATTATTACCAATCCGCCGAAAAAGGCTTGCGTGACGGAGCCGAATAGTTTCTTAAAGACATCTCCGTTACTCCGGGCTTTCTCCGAAGTTTGCTCTGCTTCGGGCATTGTCGCCGGGTCTTTTTTGATTTTAATCCTAGGTTTGCCGCCCCATTTCTCGAATACGCCTTCTTTCTTCGAACTAGGGAACAATACCACCGCGCCGGCGACAATCAGCGCCAGCGAGCCGAGAAGAATTCCAATAACGACATCATATTGCAATGGGCGAGGCATCGCGGTTTTTCCATAGTAGTATTTTTGTTCGTTCGGATTGAAACAGTCCGTACAAAGCTTCGACGTGTCCGGATTTACCTTTAACGGCAGAACGGTCGGTTCAATAATTACGGGATCGACATGCGAAAAAGAGGAGGCGGCGTTCTGAAGAATTTGCCGGGTGCTTTTCGGAACCGTGGCGGTAAAATAAATGGCGAACGCCAGACAGAAACCGATGACCCAAACCCAGCCGCCGGTGATAATGCTGATTAGGTCGAAGAAACGTCCCGAAAATTTTTCGCGCGATTCTTTTTCTCCCGGATATAGAACCTGCTCCTGGAGTTCGCCGAAATAAGTTTGAGACGGATGATGAAACGCGCCGCCGAGTCCCGAGATGACCGACGCGTAGCTGTTTGCCGCCGGACGCTCGCCGCCTGACCGGCGCGGGGCTGGCTTGGTCGATTCCGGTCCCCAATATCTGGCATAAAAATGATAATCGCCGGATAAATCGAGTCGGCACTGTCCCTCATTTAATATTGCGTCGCCCGAGCGTTCGGTCAGATTGCCCGGCTTCGCGCCGGGTAAAAACGGCAGCTGCAAATTAAGCTGGGCGAACGATTTTGCCGACTTTTCATCGTCGGCGTCGGCGAATTTCCCGAACGCCGTGGTCGGCGAACAGGTTGCCATAATCAGCTTTTGAGGAAAATCTTTTAACTCGGGCGGCGCTTTTTTTCCTGCTTCGGGCAAATTATTCCACTCTTCGAGCGCTTTTTCATGAAGCTCGCGCTTTATATCCTGGTAAAAGTTCTGCTGATGTTCGTCAATCAGTCCGACTTCGGTATCTAATCCCCAGAGCCACCATCCGAAAGGCAGTTCAAGCGCGATATAACTGGAATCCTGAGTGCGTCGAAAGCCCGGAATCATTAGCTGCGGAACGTCCATGGCTTCCTCCGGCGGCACATTTTTTTCATAACTTCCTTCATTTTCCGGCTTCGACGGGCGGAGAAACTGGCGTCTGAAACCGTCCAGCTGGTCGTAATAATCATGATTACCGGGAATGCCGTAAATGGGACGACGATATTTAAGATTTTCTAATTCGTCGGTGCGACCCGTTTCTTCGAGTTTCTGCCAGAGGTCTTCATAAGCCCATCTAAATGGCTGGTAGAAACGACTGCCGAGGGTCGCGTAGTCGGAAAGATGGTAAGAGGTATCGCCGCCGACAAGCAGAAACCTGCCGCGCGGCAGCTCTTTGCCGAAGACACCGCCTTTTTCCTGGCTGATTTCGACATCCGGCGCGCTTGCCGGCATTTTCGTAACCAAATCCTCAACATACAAATTGCTCAAACTGAGATAAGCGATGCTGTAGGTTGCCTTCATGCCGTCGCCGCTGTCGGCGATATAGTCGAACCAAAATTCCTGCGTTTCATCGGCGGCTTTGAATGAATTCACTTCGGCTCGCATCCACTCGCGCGGGTCGAGCTTGCTTCCGAACGCCGTATAGAGCAGTGTTCCCTGCAAACTGGCGATTAAATCACGCCCCAACAGCCAGGCGACCGGTTTTTTAAGCCGACGTTTGAGATTAGTGGTCATAAAAATATACTCCTTTATTGAATTATTTTTGTGCCGTTCGATGAACGGGTTTAAGAGAAACGATAAATCTGATTTTAGGAAAAATTATGGTGAACCAAACAAAAATTATGATTGACAAAGATTACAATCTATTTCTAAATTTTTGTCAATCAAAATTTTCTCGCGCGCTGCCCGGTGTTTCCGCTTTCGCTCGGCGCGCTCGGATTTTTCGATAAAAGGTTTGATAAAATTAACGCGCTGTCACAAAAACAGTTTTTGTTCGTCTACTATCCGGACAGGAAATTTATGCTTAACGACGAGAAAAAGGTGGAGATTTTTAAACGTCACCGCGCGCGGCTTTTCGGGATTGCGTACCGGATGCTCGGCACGCACGCCGAATCTGAAGACATTCTTCAGGAAGCCTATATCCGGTGGCATCAGGCGGCAGACGAAATCGAAACGCCCGAAGCGTGGCTCGTCACGGTTGTGACGCGGCTTTCAATCGACCGTCTGCGAAAGGCTTCAAACGAGCGCGAAACTTATATCGGTCCGTGGCTGCCCGAACCGCTCGCTGCGTCGAGCGCGCCGACACCGGAAGAAGAACTCGAATTCGCCTCGAATCTTTCGCTCGCGTTTATGGTTTTGCTTGAGAGATTATCTCCGCTCGAACGCGCCGCGTTTCTGCTGCACGACATTTTCGACTGCGGTTATGCCGACATTGCGCGCATCGTCGGGAAGACGGAAACCGCCTCGCGCCAGCTCATACGCCGCGCCCGCGAGCGCGTTCGCACAGGCAAACCGCGTTTTCAGGCAAGCGAGCGGGAACGCGCGAAATTGATAAAAAAGTTTTCCGCCGCAACCAGTTCCGGCGATGAAAAAGCGCTGCTCGCACTTTTTGCGGACGAAGTTTCGATGCTCTCTGACGGCGGCGGAAAAGTTACGGCGGCGCGCAAAGTCGTGCGCGGCAGAAACAAGCTCGCGCACGCTTTGACGATGTTCGGTACAAAATACGGCGCGGCTTTCAAAAACGCCCTTTACCAGATAAACGGCGAGCTCGGGCTGCTGACCTTTTACGAAGGAAAAATCTACTCCGTCACCACGTTTGAATTCGCGGACGAAAAAATCGCGGCAATGTACCGCGTCATGAACCCCGACAAATTAAAGGCTTTTGCCGAATTGAGCGAGGAAAATCTTGTTTCACTATAGAATCGTGCCGTCCACGAAAAACCATCTGCCGAGCTCTTTTGCAAAATTCGAGCGTTCGTGATGAATTTGCGGCTGTTTGTTTGAATCTAAATAATAAGCCCGGAATTCGACGACGCCTTTTTTATCCGCGACCGCGCCGAGCGTTTTAGAAACGATTTCCAGGCTTTGCCAATCGTTCGACCGCGCCCATTTTTTTATTGATTCGGCGTCGTGAAACTTTCTTACCCTCGGATGCGTCGAGCGCAAAAGGTATTCGACCGCGCCGATCGCATACGCCGAAAAACGCGAGCGCATCAATTCTTCCGCCGTCGCCGGTTTCATCGCGCCTTCGATAAACGGCTGGCAGCAATTCTCAAATTCTTTGCCCGAAGAGCAGTAACATTTCATCTTTAGATTCGATTATCTTAAAGTTTCTCGCGCTTTTCAAAATTTTTTATCGGAACCTGTCACAATCCGTAAGCGTGAATCGTCTTTGATAATGAAAGCCGAAAATAAACGCGGCTTAATTCATAAAATGAGGAGCTTATAAATACAATGGAACAGAGAATTAACGCATACGAAAAAGGTCAGGGCGCGTTGAAGGCGATGATGGGACTCGAAGTTTATCTGGCGAAATCGTCAATCGAAAAAACGCTGCTGCATTTAATCAAATACCGCGTTTCGCAAATCAACGGCTGTGCGTATTGCTTGGATATGCACTCGAAAGATTTACGCGCGGCGGGCGAATCGGAACAGCGTCTTTACGTTCTCGACGCGTGGCGCGAAGCGCCTTTTTACACCGAAAGAGAACGCGCCGCTCTTCTCTGGGCTGAAAGCCTGACGAAAGTGACGGAAGGACATGTGCCCGACGCGGTTTACGAAGAAGCGAGAAAGCAGTTTTCAGAGGAAGAATTGATTGATTTGACGCTCGCCGTGACAACCATCAACGCCTGGAATCGCATCAGCATCGCCTTTCGCACGGAAGCCGGAGCTTACGAGCCGCCAACGCTTGCGGTGCATCAGGCGAAATAATTTCGAAAAATTACTGTTTACGGATAGGCGAAAATTTTTAATTACCTCGTTTATCCGTAATTTTAATAACTGGATTTTACTTTTTCTAAAACTTCATTCAAATCAATCTCGCTCACATCATCGATACCGGCGCAGATTTCCATCAGCAATTTGTCTTGCGCGTTGCCTTTTTCTTTGGCAGTTTTGTAGGGCAAATCTTCGCGGAAGGTGACCATTGAATATTTTGAAAAATAGTCGGGAAAAGTTTGTTCTAAACGGGTTTCAAGCTCGCGTTTGCGCTGAAAGACGGGGTCGGCGACCGAATCGCGCATTTCGTAGAAATTTTCTTCCGCCATCTCGGCAATCGCGTCCGTGTTCGGTTTTCTCTGAAAGGTAAATTCGTCAAAAACGGCTTTCCAATCCGTGCCGCAGCGTTCGATTAATTGATTCAAAATGCGGCAGTCTTCAAACGACGCGTTCATTCCCTGCCCGTAAAACGGCACGACGGCGTGCGCCGAATCGCCTAAAAGCAGAGATTTTCCGGCAGCGTTCCAGGGGAAACATTTGATTGTGCCGAGGTTTCCGACCGGGTTTTTGAAAAAATCTTCCGCGAGCGAAGGCATCAGCGGAATCGCGTCCGCAAAATTCGTTTCAAAAAAACTCGT
>DASWRC010000125.1:0-19578 GCA_036403375.1 Pyrinomonadaceae bacterium | reverse complement strand
GAATTAATTGGATTCCGGTTTTTGTACCGGCAAGAAAACTAGCGTTCGCCTGCCCTTCGGCGTCGGTCGCGACGGTTATCCGAGTTGTTCCGCCGACCAGCTGACCATCGCCATAAACCACGGAGAAAGTTACCGGCACCAAAGCCACGGGCGCGCCTGCTTTGTCCGTCACTCGTGCAATCAAGGGTCTCGGTAAGAGTTGTCCGGTCAAGCCTTTCTGAACATCGTTCGTAGCGATGTTAATTTTAACCGGTTGCTGCGGAGGAATTACTTTTGCCGGGTCGCTCGTTATGTTAAAGGTTGTGACGGGCGAATCGTTGCCTGCCCGGTCGCGCGCGATAATACTTAGAGTATTTACCCCGTTTGCCAGTTTTACATTGGCAAAAAACAATCCGCTGCCATACGCGGCTTCGGCAGTTGCGGGCTCGGTTCCTCCGTTGATTGTTAGAACGGTTCCCGGTTCGGCGCGACCTTCAAGTGTTATGAAAGACATCACCGTTTCCTGTGAAAACGGAAATATCGCAGCTGCCGACGGTGCCGTACGATCTTTTCCCTGAAATGATAAATCCGTTTTTTCTGAATTTCCGACCTGGTCTCTGGAAATGATCTGAACGCTGTTTGTCCCTTCGGCAACGCTGAAATCGGGAATCGTGAAATTGCCGTTCGCATCGACGGTAACCGGCGAATCGTTGATTTCGAGAGTGACGGTCGTAAGGTCGGTTACTTTACCGCTCAGCGTCGTTGTCGCGGCGTCAATCAAAGTTCCCTCCGCCGGAGAAATTTCCGAAAAAACCGGCGCTGTTGTATCAACTATAACGGTGCGCGTGATTTCCTGCGTTCTGCCGGTTATATCAGTGGCTTTCACGCGAACTATGTTCGAGCCTTCGTTCAATTCAAGGTCACCTCCGAACATGTAGCCGCCGACCGTTTCGAAAGACGCTCCATTGACCGTGACCTGAACTCCTATGCCCGAAACGGAGCCTGCCACTCTGACCGATTTGGAATTTGTGACAAACTGTTCGGCAGGCTCCTGAAGCTCCATCGTGAGAGAGGTCGCGCTGGTGATCTTTCGTTCTTTTGAAGTCTCATTGCCGGCAGCATCGACAGCGGTGACAATAACCAGCCCCGGACCTTCTATGACAGGGGCGGTTGCCGAAAACGTATCGCCTGAAAGTATCGCCGTAACTCCGTTAATTCGGATTTCCACCAAATTGGCATCACTGAAAGTTCCCGTTACAGGTACGGTCGAGTTTGCCGTAATCGTCTCGTTCAAAGGTTCATGGATGCTTAATCCGGGCGCAATCGTATCCCGAACAATTTGTCGGACAACTTGCGTCGAATTGCCCGATGCGTCCGTGGCAATCGCGGTGATCGAATTACTGCCCTCAATGATCGAAACGTTAGCCGTAAAATTATTGCCCGACAGAGCTGCGGCTACGCCATTGATTACGACACTCGTCACGGTTTGATCGGCGATTGTTCCGGATACCGTCAGCGTCGGCGTCTTGTAAAAGGAATTATCGAGCGGCTGCTCGACCGTCAAGACCGGAGAAATCGAGTCACGGGTTACGTTTAGCGCGACCTGTGTTTGATTGCCGCTGCTGTCCGTCGCAATTACGTTCAAAGGATTGCCGCCTTCAGTTAAATTGATGTTAGCCGAAAAACTGTTTCCGGTGATGGTTGCGGTTATATTATTTACTTTAATGGTAGTCGGGCTTTCGTCGGCGTAAGTTCCCGAGACTGTGAGCTGTGAAGCATTCGTATTAAATCCGTTGATCGGTGGCTGAACGGTCAAAGTTGGCGGGGTCGTGTCATTTTGCTCAGTGATTTTCAAAACCGCGCCGCTGTTGACCGTCAGGCGGTCAGCCGTCACATTTCCTTCCAGGCGGCTGTTGACCGTGATCGTTCCGGTCGTTGACGGAGCGATCACGGTGCCGTAAAAAGCGCTTCCGGTATTGAGTATTAATCCGCCTGAAGCAATTTTTAATTCGAGCCAATTCGAGTTCGCCGCCGCGCCCATCGTGCCGCCCACAGTAGTTCCGCTGCCGAGCGTGATAATGACCGGACCGGCAACCTGAACCTGACTGCCGCTGTTGAGGGTCAAAGAGCTGAAATTATAAACTTCGGCTTGCGTGCTGCCCGCCGTGCCGAGAATAAAACCGCTGCCGCTGTTGGCAAGGAATGCGCCGTAGGCGCCGGGCGGAATCGCTTTGTTTCCGATATTACTGTTGAGCGTTAAATTTCTCAGTGTGGAGAAATCGCCGATGCTTTGCGTCGAGCTGTTGATTGTTACATTACGCGTTCCGGTGGGCGCGGGCGGCGCGGCGACGGTCGGCATCGAAACGGCATCTGTTCGCGTTAAAAGCTGTCCGAGCTGCGAACCGCTGTTTAAGGTGATCGAATAATTCGAAGGCTGCGCGCTTCCGCTTCCGAGGATTGTTCCGCCGAAAGTTGAGGTTCCGTTACGAACCAGGTTCGGCGAGCCGGGAACGAGCAGATTGCCCGTTAAAACGCCGGTGCTGTTGAAAGTCGTGCTCTCGCCCAAAAGCTGCTGGAGCGAGCCTTCGATGCGTCCGTTCAAACTAAAACCGTGGCGCACGACCGCTGCTCTGGAGGTGCCGCTGTCGGTCAGCAGAAATAAGGAGTTTTGATTGCCGCCATTCGCACCGCTGAAGAAAGCCGGGAAGAAATTAGCTAAATCCCGTTCAATTTTAAGCGGCTGAAGTGAGCGAGCCTTGTCGTTCGTGGAAAGCTCGTCATTTTGTTCCGAAGCGACCTGAGCGCTTTCTGCAGAACCGAACATGACCGAAAACAAACTCGCGGCGGAAACCGACCGGAAATCGGCGGTCAAGCCCAAAAAAATGAACACTAAAACGGCGCACGGGAGAATTCGACCGGCAATCTTAGCGCCGAACGAGAATCTGACTTTATTCATAGCAATCAATTTGGAGACAATATTTTTATTTTCTTAAAGCCTTTTCCCCTGCTTGTTCTTTACTTCTATTTCAATTGTTTAATACTGATCGTTTACGGCGTTGTGCCGATCGGGTTGTCGCCGAATTCGCGCCACGCCCACGTCTCGTAAAGCTCGGGACGTTTTCTCAAAAAGTCGCGCTTTAAGGTTTCGCCGACCGTGTCGGTATGGCGCGGCTGGTATTTGACCTGTTCGATTTTGGCGAGGTCGAATAGCCCGAACCGCCAGTACAATCCGCCGAGTTTGAAATGCGCATCCGTATCGTCCGCGTCGATTTCCAGTATGTTTTTATAGGTTTCGAGCGCTTCCCTATCACGGCGCTGCAGAAGATAGAGCGACGCCATCTGCGCCTTGATCTGCCGGTCGCGCGGGAATTCTCGGCTTAAGGTTTCGAGCGCGGCGAGCGCTTCCGTATAACGAAACTGTTTGATATTGAGCAGCGCTTCGTAAAATCTGACGCGACCTTCGGACGGCGCGAGCTCTTTGGCTCGGGCGATCGCCTCGTTGGCATTCGACATGATTTCCTGCGACGCGCCGGCGCGTTCCATTTTCATGTAGCAAAGCGCCAGATCGGTGAGAATGGAGGCTTCTTCCGGCGATTTCTGAGCAGCATATTTTCTCGCTGCTTCAAACGCGCGTACTGCCGTCTCGTACTGCTGCTGATCGAAAAGCGCGACTGCGTAAGTGCGCCAGCGGACACGCATTTTTTCCTTTTGCCCGGCTGCAAGCTGCGCCGGTGCGGGTTCTTTGGGTTTAGTATTTTCGGCAGTAAGATAAAGCGTTTTGGCGTCCACGCTCATTTCGACGACCGGCGATTGTTTGACCGGAAGCGAATTGGCAACCCAATCGACGTAGCGCTTATTGAAACGCCGGTAATTGATTTTCGCCGTCAGTTGAAGCGGGTTTTTCGCGTCTGCCGGGACGACGAACGTAAAGCGTCCGAGGTCGGCGCGACCGGCGGGAATAAAACGGTCGATCGCGCCGACCCTGGTGTTCCAGGTGTCATGCTTTGTCACCGGCTCGCCATTGCTGTCGATCGGAACGTTGCGATACGCGTGGGCGTTCCAGTCGAGCGAGCCATCGTCATTGACCGCGCCGCTGTGAAAGACGGTTTTGCCGTCTGCATCCTCGACCTTAAACTCAAGCCACGCCTCGAACATATCGCGCAGCTCGGCGGGAAATGAATGTGCGACGCCGCGATTGGACGCCACCACATCGACCGCAATCGTTTCGCCGGAGCGGGCGCTCAGTTGATTCCGGGTGTCGGAAGAATCGCCGAGCGGCGCAATCACCGGCTTTTTATCATCCGGGTTCGTTTGCGCGGCGATGACATCAACGCCGATGATGCCGGATTTTAATAGATCGGCGGTCGCTTTTAACTGCCCATCGAAACCATAAAATGCCGGAATCGCCGTGTTGCCCCCTGCCCAGCGGTGCGATTTATAGCCGACCGAAGGCTGCTCGGGCATATGACAGCTCTGGCAGTTCTGGTACTGGCGTTTATTTAGCGGCTGCACGGTTTGAGTGGAAAAGGCGGACTGCTGCCATTCGTCGTAAACGCTGAAGGTGCGAAACCATTTGCGCCCGTTCAACTCGGGAATGATCGCCGACTTATGACAGGCGGCGCAGAATTCCGGGGATTTCAGCAGCGGGCGCGTCACCGCGCGGCGATGCGCTTCAATATCGTCGAAAATCTCCTGGTTCGTCGCTGCCTGCACGCGCTCGCCGTTATTGCGAACCATGATCGCCGGTGTGTTGATCGAATAGCTGCCGATGCCTTCGGTCGAAACCTGCTCGATGCTGTGACAGACCGAGCACGTCACGCCTTCATCATCAAGCGGACGCTTCATCGTCGCATTTTTGGAAAGCGCGCCGGAAAAAAGCGCGGGCGGATTATGACAGCTTTCGCAGTGACGGGTCACAGCGATGCCGCGGTCGCGGATCAGATGCTCGACGTTTGCTTGGTAAAACGGCTCGCGAAAGGCGTTTCGATGTGCCGATTCGCTCCATTCGAGATGGGTTTCGCGATGACATTCGGCGCAGCGGGCGGCAGGAATAAATTCGGCTTGCGGAATAAACTGGGCATGAACGGTTCCGGCATTCGACGGCGCAAAGGGATTTTCGCCGAACGGCATCTCATATTTTTCTGGCTTATTAGTGTAAGTTCCGGCGTAGGAAGAATTTTGAAAAGCCGCCCAGACTATCAAAGAAAGGAGCGTGAATAAAATGACGCCGAGTTTGAGCTTCTCTGCCTTAGCCATATGTGAAAGGGATTCAGATAATTGAAATTAAGACAAGAATACCGAGTGCCTGCTGTAATTCAAGCGTGTTTCAAGAGCAAAACCACTG
Source organism: Pyrinomonadaceae bacterium (assembly GCA_036403375.1). Taxonomy (GTDB): domain Bacteria; phylum Acidobacteriota; class Blastocatellia; order Pyrinomonadales; family Pyrinomonadaceae; genus JAFDVJ01. Next base: position 14,255 of record DASWRC010000125.1, on the reverse strand, counting down.
GTTACTTTAAATTCCGATTATGGTAAAACTCTGCCGTAACCTCTGTAATTTTTAAACTGAAATTATGGGACCCAAAATCTAGAAGGACGAGGGGATAATAATTAAATAAAGGATATTTGTCAAGGAAAATTAAACCTTATAAAGCACGATTAAGATCAGATGACTAAATATATGAGAAAGCCCTGTTTTATCAATTAATTAATCATTCAAACTCATGCTTGTGACTTTAAAAAAAACTAAAAGTTTTCTCGACAATACCGGGAACTCAATTGACATTGGATAATAATTGTATTAAAAAGACCAGCAAAGCTTAATATGAGAATTGGCTTTCCTCATTTTTAGGTAAATCAAAAAAAGTTCTAGTCGGCATCATAAACTTCCCGGAATAACCCCGAATTTATTTATTGCATAGTCATTATTCGAGGAGTATATAGTTATGAGAATCGTCAGCAGTGCCATGTTGATCATCTCCGGAGTTTATTTAGCACTCGGGTTGATATATTTGCGTTTCTGGTGGGCTGAACGCGACCGCCGCGATTATCTCGCCTTTACGCTCTGTTCGATTTCGGTGACGTTCTTTTCATGGGGCGAGCTGGGTATGCTGCACTCACAGACGCCGGATGAATTTCTTTTTTACGCGTGGTGGAACTTTTTGATAGGGGTTTTGCCCACTCTTTCGATCGCATGGTTTGCATATGTTCATCTGCACGGGCGGCGCTGGTTGTTATGGACCTACTGCGGGTTCCGGCTCCTGGGAGCCGTCCTTCATCTGATCATGCCCAACGGCATCAATTTCCGCGAAATAACTTCCGTCGGTCACATTACCGTTCTGGGCGAAGCGCTTTCATATCCGATAGCGGTTCCCAATCCGTGGATGATGCTTCCTCATTTGTCTCATGTATTACTGATAATTTTTTGCGTTGACGCAAGCATCCGCGCATGGCGGCGGGGCGAGCGGCGCAAGGCTTGGTTTTTCGGTTCGGGCGTCATTCTCTACAGAACGATAGTTTCAATCGGTACTGTTAGTATTTTGTGGGGACTGGTCCAATTACCGTTTCTTGTGTCATTTCCGATTATTTTTGTCATCGCCGCCATGCTCTACGAACTCAATTTCGAGATGCACAGTGCCGCCATGCTGACCGAAAAATTGGAGGAACGTGACGCTCGATTGACCGAAACCCTCAATCAGCTGCAGTTATCGGCGGCAGCGGCGAATGTCGGGTTGTGGACCCGAAAAATCGGCGAGGAAAAAATTTGGCTCAGCGAAAAAGCCGTTGACGTTTGGGGCTTTCCGGGCGGAGTGCAGGTTAAGCGCGAAGATATTTTTCAACATATTCACCCGGCTGACCGTGAACTGTATATCTCTAACATCCGGGAATTGGAAGAGTGGAAAAACGAATATCAGATCGAATATCGATTTTTGTCGAAGGATGGAAATATTCGATGGATTCATTCACGCGGCAAAGTCGAGTCGCTCGACGGCGCTCGGATCATTCGCGGCGCAATCGTTGATATCACTAAACTAAAAATAGCCGAACAAGCGGTCTTTGAATTAAGTTACAAGCTGATAAATGCGCAGGAAAAAGAACGTGCCCGTCTGGCGCGCGAGCTGCACGACGATCTCAGTCAGAGTATAGCTTTGCTGTCAATTGAGTTATCTCAGCTTCGTGATTTCCCTGGCGATAGGAAGGATATGAGAAATCAGATTGACCATTTGGTGTCGGAAATCTCGCTTATCGGGGATCATGTCCATCAAATCTCGCACGAACTTCATCCGGCAATACTGATCCAGCTCGGACTCGAACCAGCCCTGCGCGGCTTTTGCCGCGAGATTGCCGCCGCGCATACTCTGAAAGTTGATTTCGAGGCTGAACAGCTGCCGGTCAAGCTGCCGGACGATATTTCACTGTGCCTGTACCGGGTGGCTCAGGAAGCGCTGCAAAACGTCGTCAAACACAGCGGGGCTACTTCGGCGCAGGTCATTATCAAATTCGAGCAAATCGAGATTCATCTGACAGTTTCCGACAACGGAAACGGTTTCGATCTGAAAGCGAAAAAGGAAGGGCTCGGATTAAGCAGCATTGACGAACGCGCGCGCGCGGTCAGAGGAAAGGCAAAGATCATCTCAGCGGTTGGAGCGGGAACAAAAATTGAAGTACACATCCCGCTCGGTCAGGCGAGTTAAGAGTTTTATGCAAAATAATTAAATACCGGGTAATCCGACACAAAAGGATATTGTTGGCGAATTCAAAATAATTGCTGAAACCGCCCGATTTTAATTATGATTTTCGAGAATTTACTAACTCAAAATGAATTCGCCAACAGCCTCAAACTAGAGGCTGTTTTCAGTTGCATGAAGACTTAAAAGGAGGTTTATCTAAAAAGATGCAAGCGTATTCTTTAGATTTACGTCAGAAATGGATTTTTACAGATAATAAATTTCAATGCCTAATCCGGAATATGCCAGTCTATTTCTTCCTGACCCGACTCGCGCAAGAACTGATTAATCTTTGAGAAAGGACGACTTCCCAAAAAACCCGTGGCGAGCGGCGAAGGATGTGCGCCCTGCACGATTTTGTGTTTTTCCCGATCGATCAGGGGTATCTTTTTTTGCGCGTGATTTCCCCATAACACAAAAACCACCGGCGTTTTTTTCTGACTGACAAGGCGAATAATTTCGTCGGTAAATTTTTCCCAACCCTTATTTTTATGCGAGTTCGATTGTCCTTCGCGCACGGTCAGAACAACGTTGAGCATCAAAATTCCCTGTTTCGCCCAGGCGGTTAAATTAGCGTGTTCAGGCGGTGTCACATCGAGATCGTCTTTTAATTCTTTATAAATATTCTTGAGCGACGGCGGGATGCGGGCGCTCTTATCCTCGACCGAAAAACATAAACCGTGCGCCTGACCTTTTTGAATATACGGATCTTGCCCGAGGAGTAAAACCTTAGTTTCTTCGTAAGAAGTTAAATCCAGGGCGGCAAATATTTTCTCCGGCGGCGGATAGATAGTATGTTCGGCTTGCTCGTCGGCGACAAAATCTTCCAATTTGACAAAGTATGGCTTTTCTCTTTCACCGGCGAGATGTTTTTGCCACGAAGCGGGAATTTCAGGAATCATAATATTTTTTAAGATAAAGAGTTAAGGTCTTTCTATGGTATCGCAAAATGGTGCTTTTTCTGAAATTCTCGGGCGGCTCGCCGCCATACGGTCAATCGTTTTTCTTTCGGGCGTACGGGAGGAAATTTTATGTATCTCGTCCCGTTTTCCTGAATGGGCGTAAATCTTTCCTGAAATTCAATTAAATCCTTGTCTTTAATTTAAACTTATTGGTTGATGACGATTTCGTTTGCCCCAGCCCATTGCCAGAGGTCGCGTTTTTGAATTGCCGCCGCCATCAGGTCGGGAAATAAATCGGGCGTGCAGGCAAAAGCCGGGACGCCGAAACCGGCAAATTGGGCGGCGACGTGGCGGTCGAAAAACGGCGCGCCCTTGTCGTCGAGCGCCTGACCGGCACGACGTTTAAAAGCATCGCCGGAATTATTTCCAACCAGATATTTTTCGCTAACGCATCGGAATAATCCGACAAAAAATCGGTAAAATTTTCGCAGCCGAACGGCGTTTCGATGGTTTGCGATTCCTTCCGCGTTTTGACATAAGCTCGCTGCGGAAAATTTCCCGGATAAAACGCAATTTCGGCGGAAAATTTCGCGCCGGCGACGAAGCCGACTTCGAGCGGCTGATTTTGAAAAGCGAAATTCAAAAGCAAAGCGTGACGGCGGCTTTTCTCGCCCGACAACCAAACTCGCTGAACGCGCAGTTTTTCTTCTTCAAAAACGCGAACGCCGAGAATTTGCCACGTGTCTTCAACGACTTCGACATTCTGCAGCTCTTCTTCCTTGAATGTAAAACCGACGGCGGTTTTGACATCGGCTTGAACGGCTTCGGGTAATTCGCCGATCCGGCGATAACTTTCGCAAATCAAGTAGATTCGGCTCAAATGTTCGAGCAGTTTTTCCGGCAGTTTCTCACCGTATCGATTTTTTTGATAAACGAGACTCGACATGTGCCGCACCAGACGCGCGACGTTCGGAGCCTGCGCGTCAATGAGGCGTTTCGACATTTTTTCCCAGTATTCCGTCGGCTGACTCTGCGCGGCGGCAAGTCCCTGCCGAATCATATCGGCAATCCATGTTTCAAGCTCCTGCAATCCGGCAGCGACTTTTATTTCGCGCTCGCGCGTCCGCTTGATTTTTGCTTTTTCGCGCCTGGCAATTTCTTCCGGCGTTAATTCCGCTTCGGTTTTTTCCTTTTTTCGCTCCTTGTTCTCAGAGCGTTTGGCGAGCCATTCGGAACAAAAATCGGGCGGTGCGCCTTCTTTTAATTGATCGGCGGCATAAAGCAAAAATAATCCGAGTCCGTGTTTGCACGGAAACTTTCGGCTCGGGCAGCTGCATTTAAAAGCCGGTTCAGCCAATTCGATCGAAATCTGATAAGGCAGCTTTCCGCTTCCTTTGCACTCGCCCCAAACGGCTTGTTCATCAAAACCGGCGGAAACCCATTTCGCGAGCATCGCCAAACCGCGTCCGGCTTTGGCTGACGCGGCGTCCGGAGCTTGTGCAATTACTTGTTCTGGGGTCCAGGATACGGGCATTCGAGCGTCTAAAGCGAGTTGAGCAAATTATTAAATACTGTCTCGCGGGTGATTAGTTCTAAAATGTTTCGATAAATGTTTGTTCGGACGATATTAGATAAACGAACAAGTTTCCAGGACGAATTATAAAAAAAATTCCGGAATTCTACAAAGTTTTAGTTGCCGTTACATTTTCATTGTTCGCTCTCAATTTGGGGATTTTTTGTTTGTTAAATGTTGCTGCCATGGATTCCGGTCTCGGAAACTCTCGATGGTATTAGTCCCCGACCTGCTTTCTAAATTTAATCGAAAATTAGTCTTCGGGTAAAATTTCTTCCACGCTTTTAATGCGAATATGAACGGTCGTTCCCTTTTTGAGGGTTGATTCAATTTCGATAGTGCCGCCGATAAGTTCGGCGCGCTCTTTCATTCCGAGCAAGCCCAGGTTTTTACTGTGAGTTTTATTGTTTTCAGGGTCAAAGCCGACTCCGTCATCTTCGACGATTAAGACAATGGAATCGCCGCGTTTATCCAAAAACACGTCGGCGCTGCTTGCTTTCGCGTGTTTATTGACGTTATTCAAGGCTTCCTGGATGATGCGGTAAAGATTGATTTCTATTTCCGGCGCAAAACGAATTCCTTTATTGACGGAACCGATGAATTTCGCCGCCACGCCCGAATAATCCGACCATTCACGGACGTACTTTTCGAGCGCGCTGCTTAAACCCAGATCGTCGAGCACGCTCGGTCGCAGTTCCCATGTGAGGAAATCGACGCCGTCGTCGATGCTTTTCGCCATAATTTGTGTTTCATCGATCACGGCGCTTAACTCTTCATCGTCTTCGCGAAGCCGTCTGACCGATTCGAGCTTGAGTCGCAGTCCGGTTAACTGCTGCCCGAGTTCGTCGTGCAAATCGCGGGCGATGCGTTTGCGCTCATCTTCCTGCGCCTGTACGAGTCTTTGCAGAATTTCGCGGTCGCGCTGCGCTTTTTCGGCTTTGATGCGCTCGGTCATATCGCGGGCGATTTTTACGAAGCCTTTGGTTTTACCGTCCTTGAGCGGATGAAGAACGCCGGACACGTAAAAGCGCGAGCCGTCTTTTCGCAGATGAAACCGTTCGTCCTCGGCGCTTCCGGTCTTGAGCGCCCGCTGCATTTCTTTTGCCGGAATTCCCTGCTTTCGATTTGCAGGCGTGAATAAAATCTCGAAGTTCTGCCCGATGATTTCGCTCGCGGTATAGCCGAACATTTTTTCCGCGCCGGGGTTCCAGCCGTTGATAATTCCTTCTATGTCGAGGGTGATAATGGCGTAATCTTCAACGCTTTTGATTAATAAACTGAGACGTTCTTCCGATTCGCGCAAGGCTTCCTCGGCTTGTTTCCGGGCGGTTAAAACCGCCGTGACCGCCAAAATCACCGGCGGCTGGTTTTCTTTGACTTTAAGAAGCGAAAGCCGGCTGTTTGCCCAAACGATTCCGCCGCTGGCGTGTAGGTATCGCTTATCTATCGAGACCGGTTTGCCCGTTTCAATTAATCGTTTGACACCTTCCAGACTGACCGGCACATCTTCGCTGAAAGTGACGTCGGTAAAGTTAAAACCTAAAAGCTGCTCTGCCGACCGCCCGAGAATCCGGCAAAGCGTCGGGTTGACGCGCAGGAAATACCCGTCCAGTGAAATTTGCGAAAGCCCGACTTCGGCTTCTGAGAAAATGGCAGACATCTGCACTTCCGAGTCACGCAATGCTTCTTCGGCGCGGGCGCGTTCGAGACGCGAGAAGATGCGGTTCGAAAGCTCGCGGAAAAGCTCGATTTCGTCGTCGCGCCAATCACGCGGCTTTGAATCGGTAACGGCGAGATAATTCGTCCAGACGCCGCGGCGGTGAAATGGAACGGTGACGAACGCGGCGATTCCGAGCGCGGAATAATCCCCGTCTTCGCAGCGCGGGTCAGTGCGCGTGTCGCGAACGACGGCGCCTTCGCCGGCGCGGTTCGCGCGGGCGAATTCTTCGTTGATAAAGTCGGCAAGGCGTATTGTTCGATATCGCAGACTCGGCACGTCCGCCGCGTTCCAGCCGTCAAAAACCGACACCTCGCCGCGCGCGTCGTCGACATCGACAAACAGACAGGATTCGACCGCCAGATACGCGCCGATTTTCGCGCCGACCGTTTCCATAATTTCGCGGGCGGTCGAAAGGCGCGACATTTCATTAGCGATATCGGCGAGAAAAGCCTGATTCGCTTCGCGGCGTTTGCGCTCGGTGACGTTTTGCGTGACGCCGACTAAACGGCTCTGCCCATCGGCTGTGCCGCCGGTCATCTCGCCCTTACAGTAAAACCAGAGCGCTTCACCGTCTGCCGGATTCACCAGACGAAATTCGAATTCAAACTCGGCTTTCCGTTCAATCGCTTGATTGATCGTCTCGACAGTCGCTTGCCTGTCGTCGGGATGAATCATCTGAAAAGTTATTTCGAGATCGTCACTGAGCGGAAAGCCGACGACCTCGTCCGTATTGTCCGACCAGACGACCGCACGCGTCGCCGGATTGACTTCCCACGAAAATATCCGCCCGATCAGCATTGCTCTCAGCAGGTGATTCTCTAATTTGCCCTCGGCGGTTTTATGGCGGTTTCGCTCAGTTAAAGATTGCGTGTTCACCGTTGAAGTTTTTTGCGGGGATTGATGATTCGTGTCTTGCTTCATTACCTTTCGTTATTAAGTTAAAAACGCAGGTAATCCGGCAGACCGATTAAGTGTAGAAATTTAATTTAATGGGTCAATTATACATGATTTTTACTTTCGTTAACATATAAATCTACGAGAATGTCAGAAGCAGCAATTAAGAATCGCGTAAATGAGACATTTCGAATGACGGGTTTTAATGCTCGTCAATTAATGCAACGATGTCCTGCGTCGGTCTGCTGCGGGCAACGACCAGCAAAATTTTCCATCTCCGGATTTAGCTGCGGCGGGAAAGTGGTAAACTGCCGTTAATGAGTAACGGAAAGCCGCGTCACGTCATTAAGCGAACCGCCTCCTGCGGGCTCGGCTTTTTTACGCTCGTCGCGATCCCGAAAGACAAGCGCATCATCGAATACGTCGGTCCGATTTTAACCAAAGCAGAAACGGCTGAAAAAAGCGGCAGGTATTTAATGGCGCTCGACGACGAGTATTTTATTGACGGCAGCCCGCGCAGCAATGCCGCCCGCTATATTAATCATTCCTGCCTGCCGAATGCCAGGGCTTATCGAACCGGCGTCAGAGTATGGATATGGTCGATCAGAGACATTAAAGCCGGTGAAGAAATAACCTATGATTACGGCGAAAAGTATTTTAACGATTTCATCAAGCCCGTCGGCTGTAAATGCGAAAAATGCCTTAAAGAGCTTTCTTTTTAGCAGTGATACCGTTTTTCTTCATCGAGTTCGAGAAATTCACACCCGTGGTTGGATGATGTCGGATTTTTTATGTAAATGAGTTGTCAGTCAAGCCGGTAACCGGCATCCTTCCTTCAAAAATAATCGCCGGTTGATTCATCTCTTGCAACGCCCGCAATTTTTTGCTCATAATTATTGCGGACCGGAATAATCCTTAACCAAGCATTTTTCTGGAAAAGTCACATTACAATGGAGGATTTTATGAAATACGGGGTTATTCCGTTTTGTCTTTTACTTTTTTCTCTCTTATTTTTTGAAAATCTGCAAACATTTGCCCAGCCGCGGTTTACTTTTCAGGGTGACTACAATTATATGTTGAATCACCCTTACCGCGACATTTTTGATTTGACGCCCGACGGGAAATACGGCGTTACTCTAACTTCTGTTATTTCTCCCAATAACGGCGGACAAATAACGTCTTTTGATCCCGTGACCGGAGTCCGGATAGATACGAAATTTGTCGGATTCGGGGCGGCTACGATGAAGCTGGTTAAACTGACAGACGGGGTTCGGGTAGTTGTTTTAACAACGCAGGGCGGTCCGCGAAAGATTACGATTTATGACCTGGATGCAAACGGGTTTTTAACATTTCGGGCGGCTACTCAACTAACGACATCCGGCAGCGATATAGATTCAAACATTCTGTTAAGCGCATCCGGTCGGGTTGGTTTTACACGCTCGACCAACGACGTTTCTAATCAAATCGTATCTTTCAGTCTGGACGACGGCAGCGTCTTAAACCGGATTAATACTTTGTCTTCGTCGCGCTTGACGATGTATGAAGATGCCGACCGGCGCATTATCGTTTCGGGTTCGGGCGGACATCTGGTTTTTATTAATGCGGCGAATCCTTCACAGATGGCATCTCTCGGACAAGTTGATTTTCCAACCTCGAGCGGCGAGCAAATGTCGACGCTTTTCAGTAAGAATGGTCAATATGTTTTCGTTGCCGGCGGTCCTTCGACCCTTTCCGCAATCGATACTAATGCCCGCCAGATTGTCGGTGAACTTACCGGTACGGCATTGGCGCTGTCACAAATAAGAATTTTTGACGACGGTAACTCCCGCCTGTTAGCAACGCGTTTGGCAGGTCCCCAAAACGGTTTTGTTTTAGTTGATGCAGGCAACCCCGCGAATTTGACTATTGCTAATCAGGTTAATTTCGGGACAGGGGTTTTTGGATTAAGCGATTTTACTTTTTCCCGAAATGGAAAGAGACTATTTCTGTCCGATTCCACGAAAATAACGGCGTTTTCGATTCCGAATTTAGAAGATTCAAAAGCGTACGATAGAGATTTTCATGGCGATGATTTCAATTCTTGTGTCAACAAAGTTAGAGATATAATCTGAAATATGTGTGAAATCGGGTAATCAAGCAAATAAATCAACAGCATTGGAATTTTGTCAGCAAGGAGCAGTTTTGATGTGTAAAAACTTTCTAACCAAATTTATTTTCGGGGCGGCGCTGTTCGGCGTCTTGATTTCGAGTGTTTTCGCTCAAAACCGTCAGCTGCCGGATGCGGAACTAATCGCCAAGCGCAATCAAATCGAAAAAGAGCTCGCAGACATTGCCGTCATCGACCGCAAAGTGATGGTGCCGATGCGCGACGGAAAGCGGATGGCGGCGGACATTTACCGTCCGAAAGACGCTTCCGGAAAATATCCGATAATTTTTTCGCGGACGCCTTATAATTTCAATTTCTGGGACGTTCGGCTCGGCGCGCCGCGCGATATGACAACCATTCTTGAAGCCGTCAAGCGCGGCTACTCTTATGTCGTGATGAACGAGCGCGGGCATTTTTTCTCCGAAGGAAATTACGATATTTTGGGCGCGCCCGTGACGGACGGCGACGACGCGATAAAGTGGCTGTCTTCGCAGCCGTGGTCAAATAAAAAGGTCGGCACGATCGGTTGTTCTTCGACCGCCGAATGGCAGCCGGCGGTTGCCGCGCTCGGCAATCCCAACTTTACGACGATGATCGTGCAGGGCTTCGGCGCCGGCATCGGACGCGTCGGACCTTACTACGAGCAAGGCAACTGGTATCGCGGCGGCGCAGTGCAGATGCTTTTTATCGCCTGGCTTTACGGCGAACAAAATCAGGTTCGCCCGATGTTTCCCCAAAATACTTCGCAGGAAGATTTGATTCGCGCGTCGAAGTCGTTTGATCTCGCGCAGCAGTCACCGCCCGTCGATTGGGCGAAGGCTCTCCGGCATCTGCCCGAAATGGACATTATCAAAGCCGTTGACGGTCCGCACGGAGTCTTCGCCGATAAAATGCCGGTTCCGACCGGCGGCGCGATGATTAAAAGAACCCCGAACGACCCGGCGTGGTATAAAGGCGGACTCTGGCACGACAATATGAAAATCAATATCCCGGGATTCTGGTTTATGTCGTGGTATGACGTTTCGGTCGGTCCGAATATCGCGGCTTACAATCGAGTTCGCAAAACCGCCGACCCGGAAGTTGCCGATAAGCAGTACGCGGTCATCGCGCCGACGCTTCATTGCAGCTACACGCGCGCGACGGAAAACACGGTCGTCGGCGAGCGCAGTATGGGCGATGCCCGGCTCGACTACAACGCGCTGACCTACGGCTGGTTCGATTACTTCTTAAAAGACGAAAAGAACGATATCTTAAAAATGCCGAAAGTCCGGTATTTTACGATGGGCAGCAACCGTTGGCAGTCGGCGGAGTCTTTTCCGCCTGCCGGAGCGCAGCCCGTGACCTTTTATCTTTCGAGCGGCGGCAAGGCGAATACTCTGAACGGCGACGGCGCACTGGTTTCTGCTCCGCCCGCGAGCGACCAGCCCGATAGCTTTGAATATGACCCGGTGAATCCCGTTCCGTCATTCGGCGGCAACGTCTGCTGTACCGGAAACGCGATTACCGGCGGTTCGTTCGACCAGCGAAAGATGGAAGAACGCCCCGACATTCTCGTCTACAGCACCGAACCGCTCAAGGAGGGCATCGAGCTGACCGGCTCGATTGACGTGTCGCTCTATGTTTCTTCCGGCGCTAAAGATACGGATTTTACCGTCAAGCTGATTGACGTTGACGAACAGGGACGCGCCTATAATCTCGATGAAACAATTCAGCGCATGCGCTACCGCGAAGGATACGACAAACCGCTGGTCTGGATGCAGCCCGATAAGGTTTACAAAGTCAAATTTCAGCCGATGACGACCAGTAATTATTTTGCTCCCGGACACCGGATTCGGATTGAAATTTCAAGCAGCAACTTTCCCCGATTCGACCGCAATCTGAACACCGGCGGAAATAACTACGATGAGACAAAGGGCGTCGTCGCTCATAATGCGGTTCATCATTCCAGGCAGTATCCGGCTGAGGTAACGATAACGGTCGTCAAAAATAAATAAGATAACTTTTACCGGCGCAGTCAGCAGCGCAAAAAGTATAAAAAAGAACAAGTATGATTAAAGCCAATTCCCGTTACGCTCTTTATAAACGCTCATTTATTTTAATTTCGCTGTTTCTGTGGATACCGGTCTGCGGTCAGGGCGGAGCAGCGGAAACGGCTCGATGGGAGCGGCAGGCGAGAAACGTTTCCATCGTCCGCGACGATTGGGGCATCGCGCACGTGACGGGCAAAACGGACGCCGACGTGGTCTTCGGCATGATTTACGCGCAGGCGGAAGACGATTTTAACCGCATCGAAACCAATTATCTGAACGCGCTCGGAAGACTCGCCGAGGCGGAAGGCGAATCCGCCATCTGGAGCGATTTGCGAATGAAAATCTTTATCGAGCCGGACGAACTCAGGAAAAATTTCGCCGCCAGTCCGGCGTGGCTTCAGAAATTGATGACCGCCTGGGCGGACGCTCTGAATTTCTACCTGGCTAAACATCCCGACGTTAAGCCGCGTGTTATTGCCAGATTCGAGCCGTGGATGGCGCTTTCGTTTACCGAAGGCAGCATCGGCGGCGACATTGAAATCATCAATCTGGCGCGGCTCCAGTCTTTCTACGGCGAAAAACCGGCGGTCGGTGTGAAAGAGCCTGACTTCCCGCCCGAGCCGACCGGCTCGAACGGAATAGCGATCGCCCCGAAGAACACGACCGAAGGGCGCGCCCTGCTGCTCATCAATCCGCACACATCGTTTTTCTTCCGCTCGGAACTGCAGGTCACAAGCGGCGAAGGTCTGAATGCCTACGGGGCGGCGACATGGGGACAGATTTTTATTTATCAGGGCTTTAACGAGCGTTGCGGCTGGATGCACACTTCGAGCGCGGTCGATGCGATTGACGAGTGGCGCGAAACCATTATTAAAAAAGGCGACAAATATTTTTACAAGTACGGCGCGGAAGAAAGACCGTTGATGACGTCGGTTGTCCGGGTGCCGTATAAAACGCCGCAGGGGTTTGCCGAGCGCACCTTTACCGTGTACCGCACGCATCACGGTCCGATCGTCAGACGCGACGAATCGAGCGGCGATTGGATTTCCATCGGGCTGATGAGCGATCCCGTGAAGGCGCTCACGCAGTCTTTCACACGGACGAAAGCGAGAAATTATAAGGAGTTCAGGCAGAATTTCGAGCTGCATGCCAATTCGTCGAATAACACGATCTACGCCGACGCCGACGGGAATATCGCTTATTTTCACGCGAATTTCATCCCGCGCCGCAACCCGAAATTCGACTGGACCAAACCCGTCAACGGAAGCGACCCCGAAAGCGACTGGAAGGGATTACTGACTTTTGACGAATCGCCGAATCTGCTGAACCCGCAAACCGGCTGGGTTTATAACAGCAACAATTCGCCGTGGTCGGCGGCGGGCGCGAGCAGTCTCAAACAGTCTGATTTCCCGAATTACGTTGACAACGGAATCGAGTCCGCGCGCGGGCTTCATGCGATAAGAGTGCTTGAAAACCGGAAAGATTTCACGCTCGATAAGCTGCGCGATGCCGCCTACGACAATTATTTGCCGTGGTTTGAGAAAACGGTTCCGGCGCTCATCGCCGCCTGGGACAATCTGCCGCAAAACGACCCGTTAAAGGCAAAATTGAGAGATCAGATAGGCGTCCTGCGCGAATGGAATCTGCGCTGGGCGACGGATTCGGCAGCAACCTCGCTGGCGGTTTTCTGGGGAGCGGAGATTATTCGAACCGTCGGTCCGAATCCCGGCGTCCCGTCGCAGGATAATGTTATAGCCAAAGCGCCGCCGCCGCAGATGCTCGCCGCCTTGACGCGCGCTTCGGAAAAACTGACGGCGGATTTCGGAAAATGGCGAACACCGTGGGGCGAAATCAATCGTTTTCAGCGCCTGACGGGAGACGTCGTACATCCGTTCAGCGACGCCGCGCCGAGTATACCGGTCGGCTTTACTTCAGGAAATTGGGGCTCTTTAGCATCGTTCGGCGTAACCACACGCAATACGAAGAAGTGGTACGGCACGAGCGGCAACAGTTTCGTCGCGGTCGTCGAGTTCGGTAAAAATATTCGTGCCCGGGCGGTCACCGCCGGCGGCGAGAGCGGCAACCCGAAATCGCCTCATTTCAACGATCAGGCTGTGCGGTACAGTACGGGGGATTTGCGCGAGGTTTATTTTTACCCGTCGCAGTTAAAAGGTCATACCGAAAAAAAATACGCCCCGGGAAATTAAATTTTGCTGCGAGCCGAGAGTTTTGATTGTTCGCTGAGATTATTTGGCAAAATTCAGATGTTGGGATTCAGCGCCCACCCCGGTTGAAACCGCGTCCGATAATGTTCTACCAAAATTTGGATACTCTTGAAATGTAGTCGTCGAGTCGACATTACCGGGATGACAAAAGACTCTTCTTTGCCGAGGGCATTCGAAACTTTGTTGAAGCCGTCGATCATCACTCCCCCGTCGAAACAATCATTTACAGCGAAAAACTTCTGATCTTGCCCGTCGCACGTAAAATGGTGCGCCGGTTAAAAAGAGATGGAACTCCCTTTGTGAGGGTGAGTCCCGAGGAATTCCGCCAACTTTCCATTACCGAAAGAGCCTCAGGTATTGCCGCAATTTTCCGGCAGCCGAACCTGAACCTTATAGCAGTTTTCAGTTGCGTGAAGACTAAAAATGAGGTTAATCTGCAAATATGCAAGCCTATTCTTTAGATTTACGTGAGAAAGTCGTTTCAGTCTATGAAAACGAACCTGAAACCATTGTCGAAGTCGCCGAGCGATTCGAGGTCAGTGCAAGT
>DASWRC010000124.1:0-11972 GCA_036403375.1 Pyrinomonadaceae bacterium | reverse complement strand
CATACAGTATGCGCCCGACATATCCGAATAAAGCTTGCCCAACAGAAACGGTGCTGACCGCTCGCCGACGATTTTTATCGCCAAATCGAAATATTCGAGCGATTTTTCGCTGTTGCCTTCCTGGTAATAGGATGTCGCAATCGCCTGGTAGCTTTCCGCCATGCCGCGCCATTTACCGAACTCGCGGAAATTATTTAAAGCCTTCTCGGCGTGGTCGCGGGCAATCGGATACTCGTTGAGCTTGCGGTAAACGCGCGAGAGAGCGATTTTGATGCGACCGAAAAGATGCGCTAATTCAGCGTCTTTGGCACGTTGTAGATTTTGTTTGAGAAGCGTGACGGCTTTCGGGTAATCCGAAAGATTGTTATAGCAAATTGCGAGCTGTGTGATGACTTTGATTTCGGTTTCGAGTTCTAACGAAACGCGATTTTCTTCGGTTTCGTAAAACTTGATGACTTCAATCGCTTCCTGATAGCGCCCGAGTGTTTCGAGCGTGTAGGCAAGCAGGCGTTTGAGGTTAGCCGAATCGTTCGCCGAGTGGTTGCGGTTTTCGATGGCGTCGCGCAAGATCCGCTCGGCTTCGGCAGAATAGCCTTCGGTCAGTTTTTGTCCGGCAAGTTTGATGGTTTCGGCAGATTGCAGTTTTGCCTGATTTGAATGCAGACGTGTTTTTGCTCCGAAAACGGAGACATTTTTCGGCTTGACGCCGGATTTTGAAAGAATCGAATTGCTACTCATTGCGCGATTACGAAATAAAACGTCTAATCGAAGCTCTTTTTCAGCAACAAATCTTAAAATTTATAAGGGGACGGTTATTAACCAGGAAAAACTTCTTCAATAATTTGAAATTTAACAGAAAAAAGCGGTTGCGTCCATTATTGATTGTTATTTATCAAATTAAATGGACGGAAAAACCGCAAATGTGTCATTCTTTATAAAAAAACTTATGTCCGAAAACACTTTAAAGGCGGAAGCGCGGCGGCTTGATTTGGCAAACCGCCGCGAGGTTAATTGGAAACTTTGGGGACCGTATGTTTCGGAACGCGCATGGGGCACGGTGCGCGAAGATTATTCGGCGGACGGCGCGGCGTGGGATTATTTTCCGTTCGAGCAGTCGCACCGGAAAGCTTACCGCTGGAACGAAGACGGAATTGCCGGAATATCGGAGCGCAAACAGCATCTTTGCTTTGCCGTTTCATTGTGGAACGGGCGTGACCCGATTTTAAAGGAAAGACTTTACGGCGTCGCGGGCAATCAGGGCAATCACGGCGAAGACGTCAAAGAATATTATTATTATCTCGACAACACGCCGACGCATTCCTACATGAAATATCTCTACAAATACCCGCAGAGCGAATATCCTTACAAGCTGCTCAAAGAAGAAAATCTGCGGCGCAACAAGACACAGCCCGAATTTGAGCTGATTGACACGGGCGTTTTCGCCGAAGACAAATATTTCGACGTTTTTATCGAGTACGCGAAAGCCGACGCCGAGGATATTTGTATAAAAATCACTGCCATCAACCGCGCCGACGAAGCCGCGCTGCTGACCGTTTTGCCGACCGTCTGGTTTCGCAATAAGTGGTCGTGGTTTCCGAACGTGCCGAAACCGCGAATGCAAAAAGGCGAATCAACGGCAGAGAATCTTTCGGTGATTGATTTGCACGAGGAAGAATTGGGACATTATCAACTGATTTGCGAAGGCTCGTCGCAGCTGCTTTTCTGCGAAAACGAGACGAATTTTCAGAAACTTTACGGCGGCGAAAACAAATCTTTCTACGCCAAGGACGGCATCAACGATTTTGTCGTCGATAAAAATTTCTCGGCGGTCAATCCGCGCGCCGAAGGCACGAAAGCCGCCGCCGAGTACGTTTTGATAATTCCGGCAAAAGGCACAGAGGAAATCTATCTGCGCTTAAGGAAGGTTGGCGCGGCAGCGGCGAACGAATCGGGTTTGCCAGCGCCGGTCGCGGCAGCAAAAGCGTTTACATCGCACGACGAATTTATCAACGACTGCAAAGCGATTTTTCGCCAAAGAATCGAGGAGACAAACGAATTTTACGCCGGAATTATTCCTGAAAATTTAACCGATGACGAGAAAAACGTCATGCGGCAATCGCTCGCGGGAATGCTCTGGTCGAAGCAGTTTTATCAATACGTCGTCAAAGAGTGGCTCGAAGGCGACCCGGAATTCGGCGCGCCGCCGAAAGAGCGTTGGAACGAGCGCAACCACGACTGGCTGCATCTTTACAACGACGATGTTATCTCGATGCCGGATAAATGGGAATATCCGTGGTACGCGGCGTGGGATTTGGCGTTTCACACGATTTCGCTCGCGCTGGTCGATTCGGAATTTGCCAAGCGGCAGCTTATTTTGCTTCTGCGCGAATGGTATATGCATCCGAACGGGCAGATTCCCGCCTACGAATGGGCATTCGGCGATGTCAATCCGCCGGTTCACGCGTGGGCGGCACTTCGCGTTTACCGCATCGAAGCGAAGCGCACGGGCACTCGCGACCGCGCGTTTCTGGAGCGAATTTTTCATAAATTGCTGCTCAATTTCACGTGGTGGGTGAACCGCAAGGACGAAGAAGGCAACAATGTTTTTGAGGGCGGATTTTTAGGCTTGGACAACATCGGCGTTTTCGACCGCAGCGCAAAATTGCCGTCCGGCACGGTGCTCGAACAATCGGACGGCACTTCGTGGATGGCAATGTTTTGTTTGAATATGCTCGCCATCGCGCTTGAATTAGCCAAAACCGACAAGGTTTACGAAGATGTCGCGTCGAAGTTTTTCGAGCATTTCGTTTATATCTCTGACGCGATGAACAACGTCGGGACTGAAAAATCGGAGCTTTGGAACGAGCGCGACGGGTTTTATTACGACGTTCTGCATCTCGAAAATCAACGAAACATTCCGATTAAAATCCGCTCGATGGTCGGGCTGATTCCGCTTTTCGTCGTCGAAACGCTCGAAGACAACTGGCTCGACAATCTGCCCGATTTCCGGCGGCGCACGGAATGGTTTTTGAAAAACCGCTCGGATTTGACGGACGAAATTTCGTGTCTTCAGGAACGCGGGCAAAAAAACCGGCATCTGCTCGCGCTCGTCAATAAAACGCGTCTGCAAAGGATTTTGCGCTGTATGCTTTCGGAAAGCGAGTTTTTATCCGATTACGGCATTCGCTCGATTTCGCGCCATCATCGCGCAAATCCGTACCAGTTCGAAATCGGCGGCGAGCATTATGAGGTCGCGTACGAACCGGCGGAATCGCAGACCGGAATGTTCGGCGGAAACTCGAACTGGCGCGGTCCGATTTGGTTTCCGATGAATTATCTTTTAATCGAAAGCCTGCAAAAATTCGATTATTTTTACGGTGATAGTTTAAAGGTCGAGTTCCCGACCGGCTCGGGCGTATTTTTAACGCTCTGGGACGTTTCGCAGGAACTCGAAAAACGCCTCAGCCGGATTTTTACGCGCGACGAAGAAGGCAGGCGTGCAGTTTTCGGCACTACGGAAAAATTTCAAAGCGATGAAAACTTTCGTGATTACATCTGGTTTTACGAGTATTTTCATGGCGACAGCGGGCGGGGCTTAGGAGCCAGCCACCAGACGGGCTGGACGGGTTTGATGGGCAAGATTTTGCAGCAATTGGGCGAATACGCTTATTCGGACTTCGGCACGAATATGGAAACGACAATCCGTATCAGTTTCCCGCCCACCGCGCGCGATTCCGAAATCGCGGAATGAATTTTCGCGATTTTGTCGTAAAATGGAATAAACCGTTAGCGGCAAATTTAATTTTCAAGCAGGGAAGTAAAATGAAGACAGTTAGCTTATTTTTAGCGGTAGTTTTTGCTTTGGCGGCAACTGTTTCGGCGCAAACCACGCGTTGTTTATCAGGCGAGGAAGCAAAAAAAGTTATCGAATCAATCAAAACCTTGCCCAGATCGGCGGAAAACAAAAAGCTCGGCAAAGAACTTTTAGAGATGCGCGCCGAGCGCGAAAAACTAAATACGAAAATCTCCGCCGATACGCAGAAAAATCAAAATCTAATTCCCGAAGCCAGGCAGCTCGGCGAAAAACATCTCCTGCGCGTCTGCCAGATGCTTAAGGAAAATGGCTGGCTGCACGAAGCGCTGGTCGGGTCAGATGCTTTCGAAGCGTTTCTTTTTCTCATCTCGAACAACAAGGACATTCAGGCGCAGCAGGAGCTGCTTCCGGTTCTGGTCGAAGCGGCGAAACGTGATTTTATCGGCAATCCGCTGCTCGCGACGTTCGTTGACAGCATCCGCGTCGATGCGCGGATGCCGCAGATTTTCGGCACGCAAGCCGTAATCCACAACAACGTGGTTTATCTCTATCCTTTGCAGAACGAGGAAAGGGTCGATGAGTGGCGCAAGACTTACGATTTGCCGCCGCTCGCCGCGCAGATTCGCGATTTTGAAGCGCGTTATGTGATGCCGGTTCTGAAATCGCACGCCCCGCCCGGTGCGGCAAATGTAAACGAAAAGGAGAATGAAAAAGACACCGCAACACAGGTTTTAGGACTTTCCGACGATGAAAACGAAGCGATTCAGGTCGAAACGAAGCTCGTCAGTTTGAACGTTCGCGTTTTGACGCCGGAGTTGAAAATCCCGGTCGGGCTAAAGTTAACGAAAGACGATTTCGCGGTTTCAGAAAACGGCGTCGAGCAGGAAATCGCGTTCTTTTCGCCGGTCGAGCAGCCGTTCGATTTGGTTCTGCTGCTCGATTTTTCCGGCTCGGCTTTAATGAAAAGGGATTTGATAAAAGAATCCGCGCTGCGTTTCGTCGAACGCGCGCGCGGCAGCGACCGCATCGCCGTCGTCGCTTTTGCCACCGAAATCAAGGTCGTTTCCGATTTGACGACCGACAAAAAAGCGCTCACGCAAAAAATCAAAGATATTAACGTGGAAGGCGGCTCGCCGATTTGGGATTCGCTCCGGTTTGTCTACGACAACATCATCAAAAAAGAAAGCGCCGGACGCCGCACCGCGATTGTCTTTATGACCGACGGCTTCGACGATTCGCCGCGCACGACCTTTGCCGACGCGATTGAAACCGTCCGGCAGAACGAAACGACGATTTTCCCCGTGTATTTAGGCAGGCTGCGCGGCACCGGCGATTACGGCGAACGGCTCATTCGCAAATCGCAGCAAACTTTGTCGATGCTCGCCGAGGAAAGCGGCGGACAATTTTACAAAGCGGCGGACGCCAAGGATTTAAGCGGAATTTACGAGCAGGTCATCAACGATTTAGGTAAGGTTTACAGCATCGGGTATGAACCGAAAAACCAGGCGCGCGACGCCGCGTGGCGCGCGCTTCTCGTGAGAATCAAAAATCAGCCGAACCTGGTTGCGAAAACCCGTCGTGGTTATTACGCTAAATGAAACTTATGAAAGCTGTTATTTATGAAAGTTGAGCTAAAAGCAGTTGAAAGCCCGGATAAAAATATTTTAACGGAAATGTATTTTGATTCGATTGATCGGTCGCCGGCGAGGTGGAAAACGTTAGTCAGTCAAAATATTATTCGGATAGCTTTTATCAGAAAATATCTTTTTTATCGAGAGTATTCGCCAAAGCTGGTTTCTTCCTGGCTGGTTTTGCTGGAAGGGAAAATCATCGGGTTTGCGATATTAAGCTGGATAGATAATGAGAAGAAATACGATTGTCGATTGGAAATCTATGTTAAACCCGGCTTTCCCCGAAAAAATATCGAAGATCGAATATTTGTTAAAACACTTAATTTTTGTATGAAAGAAAAATTAAGTTTTTCGTTTAGCTCGTAATCGAAATAAAATTAAAAATATGAAAGCAGTGGCGGTGATACCGAAAAAAGAAAAATCAGTTCATCTGGTCGAGATGGACAAACCTGATGCGTCGGAATTCAAAGACGGGCGCGGCGTGCTCGTCGAAGTCCTGCGCGTCGGCGCGTGCGGAACGGATAGAGAAATCAACAATGCCGAATACGGCGTCGCGCCGCGCGGGTTTGAATATCTCGTGCTCGGGCACGAAAACTTCGGGCGCGTCGTCGACGTGGGCGAAAACATCCGGGAGCTTAAAACGGGCGATTACGTCGTCGCGACCGTGCGGCGTCCGCGCGGGTCGAGCATTTACGATAAAATCGGCGAGCAGGATTTTACGACCGACAATAAATATTACGAGCGCGGAATCTCGCGGCTGCACGGCTACATGGCGGAATTCTACTCGGAAAGCGCGGATTTTTTGATTAAAGTTCCGGCGAGCCTCGCCGAAGTCGCCGTCCTCTTGGAACCGCTTTCGATTATCGAAAAAGGTTTGAAACAGGCGAGCGACATTCAGGAACGGCTGAAAATCTGGCAGCCCCGAAAAGCAGCGGTGCTCGGAACCGGCAATGTCGGGCTTTTAACCGTGATGGCGCTGAGGATGCGCGGCTATGAAGTTCACGGCTTCGGTAAATCTGCGCGGGCGGGATATTTAAACGCCGAATTATGCGAGGCAATCGGCGCGACTTATGATTCGACCGATACGGTTTCGATTGCCGCTTCAACCGAAAAATATGGTGAATACGACCTCGTTTTTGAATGCACCGGCTATTCGCCGATTATTTTCGACGCGATGCAGTCATTAAACGAGAACGGCATTTTGATTCTCGCTTCGGTCACCGGCGGCGAGCGCAAAACCGACGCGGTTCCGTCCGACAAAATCAACCAGATGTTCGTTCTCGGCAATCGCGCGATGGTCGGCACGGTCAACGCCAACCGCGAGCATTTTGAAATGGGCGTGAAAGATTTTGCGCTCTGCGAAGCGATGTATCCGGGCTGGCTCGCACGAATGCTGACGCACAAGGTCGAAGGCTTGGAGAATTACGCTCGTGTTTTCGACATTCTCGACAATTCCGCTAAATACAACGCGATTAAAACTTATTTTGAGGTGAAACCTTTGAAATAGTTGCGGACAGTTACAGAGTTTTTGTAATCTAATTTCTAAACTCGTCTGAAACTTGTCTGTAACTTACCGCAACTTTCTGTAAACCATGGCTGAAATTGAACACGATAGCGAGGTTCTGACCGAGAGCGAAACGAAACTCGAAAAGCCGAAGCTTTACAAGGTCGTCCTGCACAACGACGATTTTACGACGATGGAATTCGTCGTCTTTATCCTGATTCAAGTCTTCAAGCGCTCGGAAATGGAGGCGTTCAGCATCATGCTTAAGGTCCACAACGAAGGCATCGGCGTCGCGGGCATCTATCCTTACGAAATCGCGCAGATGAAAGCCGAGAAAGCAATGAATCTTTCGCGCGCGCACGAATACCCGCTGCTATGCACGGTCGAAGAAGAATAAGCAGAATTAATGTCAAACGCAAAACTTTAAATTTAAAGTTAAAAATTTGTGCCAAATGTGTAAAATTTTGTTTTACCTTTTTATGAACGATGCGCTATAATGCTTTCACGTGTCGTCATTTCTTTTCCTGACACGCTTTCCGCATAAAACCTATTTTTTCAAATAAAAATTTTCTTTTTCTTGATTTCGGAGAACAGTTTCTAATGTCCAAAGTATCTTTTGAGTTCAAACGTCTTTCAAATTTCTGTCTTTTAATGCTCACGGCATCGGTTCTGATGGTTGGCGGCTGCACGGTCGAAGCCGCGAAAATAAGCGACGGCGACAAAGTTGCGGCTGTCAAAAACACGGAATTGCAATCATCCAGTATAAAAACGGCGACCAAAACAACCAGAGGCGCGAGCATCGAAATCACGCAGAATTCGCCTGCCGACACGGTTCGCGTTTTTTACAAATCCCTGCGCGAAAATCGTTTCCGCGAAGCAATGTTTTTAACCAACCTGCGCCCGGCAATCGAAGGCTTGACCGACGCCGAATTAGCGGATTTGCAGCTCGATTTAGCGCCGCTCGCACAGCAGATTCCGGCGGAAATTGAAATTAACGGCGAAATCATTTCGGGAAATTACGCGACCGTCACCGCCAAATTGCCCGACAACGAAACCAAACAGATAAGTTTGCAGGAAATTCGCCTGCGCAAAGAAGCCGATTACTGGGTGATTCTGACGATCGACGAACAGGCGGAAGCGACGGTTAAAAAAGAAGGCAATAAATATTTCTTCAATCTGCGGCTGCAAACGCATGAATCGGACGCCAAGGCAATGGTCGAGCGCGTTTACAAAGCCGAGATGGTTTACGCGCTGCAAAACGGCGGCATTTACGGCGATATGTCGGTGCTCGTCCAAAACGGTTTACTGCCCGAAGACGCTTTGACGGCAGATTCGACCGGATACAATTACAAGATTTTTGTTTCTTCGGACAAGAAGAAATATTACGCGACCGCCGAGCCGGCGGTATTCGGAAAAACGGGCAAGCTTTCATTTCTGCTCGAACTCGACGACAAAAAAGCGCCGCGTCTGACGGCGAAAGAAAATCAGGGTCAATCGCTCAAAAAATGAACTTTTCGTGAAATTTGTAAATATTTGTTGAAATTTTACGAAAAAAGAGTTATAAGTTGTTTAACTACAATGTTTTTTGAGCAAACCGACCGCTGAAAAAGCAAAAACAATGATAAGAAAACTGATTTCCAAGTTTAGCAAAACCGTAACTGAGCGTGTGGTTGCACAGCGCCGGAAATACGAGGTTCCGATAAAAATCTGGTTCGAACCGGACCGCGCGACGGGCAGATTGAAAATGCCGCTCGAAAGTTTGTTCATAACGGGCGAAACCAAGGACATGAGTAAAACCGGAATCGGTTTTATCGTTCCGGCGATTCGGATTCAGGAGAATTACCTGGTCGGCGGCAGCCGAACGTTAAATGTCGAGCTGGATTTACCGGGCGGCAAAGTCGGGATGCAGGTGGTCGGGATGCGCTATGAAGAAGTCGGCGAGCATATTTCGACCGCGCGTTTTCTGGTCGGCGCAAAAATTATGCAGATTTCCGACGAAGACCGCGAGATTTACGAATACTTTCTGCGGCACGGCAACAAGCGCAAAAAAGGAAGCTTTGCCTTGGGCGTCGATAAAGGCTGAATTCAAATTTGAATTGTTAGATTAAATAAAATCTAAAAAGCGTGAGAAATTTAATTTCTCACGCTTTTTGTTTTGCCTGCGATTCGTGATTTAATTTTCGTGATGAAGCAACAGGTGGGAATCGGAATTATCGGAACCGGATTTGCGCGGCGCGTGCAGATTCCGGCGTTTTTGGCATGCGAAAATGCACGCGTTATCTCGGTGGCGAGCGGTCGGATTGAAAATGCCGAAAGCGCGGCAAAAGAATTTGGAATCGAGCATTTTACCGCCGATTGGCGCGCGACGATTGAAAACGAAAATGTCGATTTGGTTTGCATCACGACGCCGCCCGGCACGCATTTTGAAATGACGCGCGCGGCAATCAAAGCGGGCAAACACGTTTTGTGCGAAAAGCCGATGGCGATGAGCGCGGCAGAAGCGCGCGCGATGACCGAACTCGCGAAGGAAAAACAAATTCTGACGCTGATTGACCACGAGCTTAGATTTCTCTACGGGCGGCGGCGCGCGTTTGAAATGCTCCGAAGCGGCGCGATCGGGAAAATTCGCCACGCCAAGGCAAATTTTCGCGCCCCGCATCGCGGCGACACCGATTCACCGTGGAATTGGTGGTCGGACAAACAATCGGGCGGCGGCGCGCTCGGCGCCATCGGTTCGCATATTATCGATTCGTTCAATTGGTTTTTGGGCGCGGAAATCGGGCAGGTTTTCTGCCAGCTTCAAACACACATAAAGCAACGCAAAGACCCGGAAACCGGCGAAATGCGCGAGGTAAGTTCGGATGACGAAGCAAATTTAATCCTGCGTTTTGCGGACGGCGATTTGACGACAGACGCGACCGGAAACGTTTCCATCTCGGTGACCGAATACCCGAAATATCAAAACCGCATGGAGTTTTTCGGCTCGCGCGGCGCAAT
The DNA here is from genome assembly GCA_036403375.1 of Pyrinomonadaceae bacterium. Classification (GTDB taxonomy): domain Bacteria; phylum Acidobacteriota; class Blastocatellia; order Pyrinomonadales; family Pyrinomonadaceae; genus JAFDVJ01. Next base: position 2,026 of record DASWRC010000124.1, on the reverse strand, counting down.
CCGCGTCGAAGCGCGCGGTGAAGTTTTTCTGGGAAAAGCGGACGCGGGCGATTGGACGGAAATCGAAACGGATTTGGGCAAAAACATCGAAGGCGTCGCCGACACCGGTTTCGCGCGCGGCTTTATGAATTTCGCGCCCGAAATCGTGGAAGCGATTTTAAGCGGAAAAGGCGAGGTTGAACACGCCGCGACGTTTGAAGACGGCGTCAAAGTGCAAAAAGTTTTGGACGCCGCGCACGAATCGAACCAAACCGGCGGCGTCGTAAAAATTTAATCGAAGATGAAAAAATTCCTAAAAATCGCGGCAGTCATGGTGGTTGTTTTAATTATCTGTTTTCTCGTCTTTTTCTTCGGCTTCGCGCCGTCGATGGTCGAAAAATCGCTCAATCCGGTAATCAATAAACCGCCTTACCGGGTGAGTGAAAGAGCCGCCGCTTTGCATGAAAAACTGCTCGTCGCGGATATGCACGCCGATGCGCTTCTGTGGAATCGCGATTTGCTCGAAAGGTCGGAAATCAGCCAGGTCGATGTCCCGAAATTATTGGAAGGCAACGTTTCGCTGCAAGCCTTTACAGTTGTCACGAAATCGCCCCGCGGGCTTAACATCGAGCGCAACACGGACGAAACCGATAATATTTTCTGGCTCGCGCTCGCCCAGCGACAGCCGCTCGAAAATCTTTCGAGCCTGACAAAACGCGCCGTTTATCAAGCCGGTAAATTAAAAGAATACAGCGAAAAATCCGGCGGAAGGTTAGTTTTAATCAAGACGAAAACCGACTTGAAGAATTTTCTCGAACGGCGAAAAACTGAAAAAATAGTCGGCGGTTTCTTAGGCATCGAAGGCGCGCACGCGCTCGACGGTAAACTGGAAAACCTCGATGTTTTGTTCGACGCCGGATTTCGGATGATGTCGCCGTCGCACTTTTTCGACAACGACATCGGCGGCTCGGCGCACGGCACGGCGAAATACGGTTTGACCGACAAAGGCAGGGAACTTATCCGGCGGATGGAAGCAAGAGGAATGCTGGTTGACGTGGCGCACGCTTCCGCCGCCGCGATTGACGACGTGCTGGCGATTGCCGCGAAACCGGTCGTCGTTTCTCACACGGGCGTGCGCGGAACGTGCGACAACCAGCGAAATTTATCGGACGAACAATTAAGGAAAATCGCCAAAACCGGCGGCATCGTCGGCATCGGCTTCTGGGACACGGCGGTCTGCGGCGAATCGGCGCAGGACATTGCCGGAGCCATTCGCTACGCGGCAAACATAATCGGCGCCGACCACGTCGCGCTCGGTTCAGACTTTGACGGCTCGGTCAAAGTCCCGTTCGACACGAGCGGCGAAGCCTTAATCACCGAAGCTTTGCTCAACGAAAACTTTACGGACGAAGAAATCGCCGCGATTATGGGTGGCAACGTCATCAGGATTTTGAGCGAAAATCTGCCTGACTAAAACAAAGTGCTTAATCCGGTTCTTGCAATTGGTTAAATTCCGTTACTTGCAATTCTTCGTGCCGAAGCAATTTTCTTAAAGATGAAATGATGCCGTCAGCCTTTATTTCTTTGGAAATTTTCCACTCTTTTTCTACTTCCGCTGTAATACCTGTCAATTGACTTAAAGGCAAGCCGACTTTTAATTTGAATTTCGTATCACTGCTGAGCTTTGCGTCTTCAAATTCTTTGACTTGTTCTTCGGAAAGTTTGTTTGTCTTGACGAGTCGTTCGTCAATAAGTTTGAAAAGTGTGTTAGTCAAATTTTCTAGTTCAACAGCTTGATTTTGGTTTAACTTTTCAAACATTGCGTCTAACTTCGCGTTTAATTCTGCGGTGTCGTTCGCATTAACATTTTGAGTAGCTGATGCATTGTCACTATAGCAGTTTTCAATTGCGTGAAGACTAAAAATGAGGTTAATCTGCAAATATGCAAGCCTATTCTTTAGATTTACGTGAGAAAGTCGTTTCAGTCTATGAAAACGAACCTGAAACCATTGTCGAAGTCGCCGAGCGATTCGAGGTCAGTGCAAGT
>DASWRC010000123.1:0-13066 GCA_036403375.1 Pyrinomonadaceae bacterium | reverse complement strand
CGCCAGAACCGGTCCGGTTCGGGATGATTCGGCGCGCCTTCGTACATAAAAACGGTCGCTCCGTTCGCCAGCGGACCGTAGACGACGTACGTGTGCCCGGTCACCCAGCCGATGTCCGCCGTACACCAATAAACGTCTTCGTCCTTGAGGTCGAAAACCATTTTTGTCGTGTAAGCCGCCTGCGTCAGATAGCCGCCCGTCGTATGCAGAATGCCTTTCGGCTTGCCGGTCGTGCCCGATGTGTAAAGTATAAAATGCGGGTGTTCGCTGTCGAGTTCGGCAGGCTCGATTTCGTCCGGAGCAATCTGCATCATCTCGTGCCACCAGTGGTCGCGTCCCGGTCGCATCTTGACATCATCGTCGCCGGTACGTTTGAAAACGACGATGCTTCGAACGCCCGGCGTCTGCCCGACGGCTTCGTCAACCACGTCCTTTAATTTAATTATCGAGCCGCGACGATAACCGCCGTCTGCCGTGACAATCATTTTACAGTTTCCGTCGTTGACGCGGTCGCGGATCGCGTCTGCCGAGAATCCGCCGAAAATTACCGTATGCGTCGCGCCGATGCGGGCGCAGGCGAGCATCGCAATCGCCAGTTCCGGCACGAGCGGCATATAAAGCGCGATACGGTCGCCTTTTACGACGCCGAGCTTTTTCATCACGTTAGCGAATTTGCAGACCTGCCGGTAAAGCTGCAAGTAAGTCAGTGTGCGGATTTCGCCCGGCTCGCCTTCCCAGATAATCGCCGCTTTGTTTTTGCGCCACGTCTTTAAATGACGGTCGAGGCAGTTGTAGGAAATATTGATTTTGCCGCCGGTAAACCATTTCGCGTGCGGTTCGTCCCATTCCAGAACCTTGTCCCATTTCCTGAACCAATCCAATTCTTCGGCTTGTTTTGCCCAGAACTGTTCGGGATTTTTTTCCGCTTCCGAATAGAGTTTTTCGTATTCCTCAAAGGATTTGATGTGCGCCGCAGCGGAAAATTCCGGCGGCGGCGGAAACACACGGTCTTCGGTTAGAACGGATTCGATGGCGTTGGCGGATTCTTTTGCTGGTTCTGACATAAATTCTCCTCTGAATTACTACAAAATTATTAATTCGATTAGGCAAAATATAACATTTCAGACGGTTTTCACTCAAAAACCGCGATGCTTTTCACTCGTAAAATTTACGGAATCATATCGTCTGCCTCTTCGCCTGCTTCGGTGGTCGCCTCAAGCTCGACCGGCGCAATCTGCACTTCTTCCCAGATACGATGACCGTGCGTTTCGCGCAGCAGCAGCGAACCGACGATAAATGTCACGGACGCGACAATAATCGGGTAATAAAGACCGGCATAGATATTTCCGGTCTGGGCAATCACCGACAGCCCGATAAGCGGCAGAAGCCCGCCGAACACGCCGTTGCCGATATGATACGGCAGGGATAGAGCCGTGTAGCGAATCTTCGCCGGAAAAGCCTCGACCAGATAGGCGGCAATCGGACCGTAAACCATGGTTACCCACAGAACCTGTGCAAAGACCAGCAAAATCAGCGCCCAAGCCTGTTTTTTCGAAATAAAATCGCCGAAACCGGTATACGGCAAAACCTGCGCGGCAGGCTTGAGACTGCCGGTTTCGTCAATCGTCTGCGGGGTCAATTTAATCTCGCCCGTCACCGGATTTGCCTGCGACGACGCCGTCACGACGTTCGAACCGGCTGCCGCCTGCATCGCCTTGTAAATCGGTATATAAGTCAAAACGGCGAGCAGAAGCCCTGCCATAATAATCCATTTTCGCCCGATTTTATCGGATAATGCGCCGAATAACACAAAAAACGGCATTCCGAGAAACAGCGCGACGGCGATGATGTAATTTGACGATGTTTTGTCGACATTCAAAATCGATTGCAGAAAAAACAAGGCATAAAATTGTCCGGTGTACCAGACGACGCCCTGCCCGGCGGTTGCGCCGAACAGCGAAATCAGAACGCGTTTCAGGTTATCCCATTGCGTGAAGGCTTCGACTAAAGGGTTGGCGGAAGTCATTCCGGCTGATTTGACGTGCTGGAAAATCGGCGATTCCTTCATCCGCAGGCGAATGTAAAGCGAGATGCCGACGAGGAAAATCGAAATCAGAAAAGGAATGCGCCAGCCGGCGAAACTGCCCGTTTTTCCGGCAAACTGGTCGGCACTCATCGTATTTTGAACAGACAGGATGACGGCTAGCGACACGAAAAGCCCGAGCGTCGCGGTAATTTGGATAAACGAGGTGTAAAAGCCGCGCCGCGTGTCGGGAACGTGTTCGGCAACATAGACCGCCGCGCCGCCGTACTCGCCGCCGAGCGCCAGACCTTGCAGCACGCGAATCAGCAGGAGAATAATCGGCGCCGCCATCCCGATTTGTGCGTAAGTCGGCAAAAATCCTATCACCGCGGTCGCGCCGCCCATAATCAAAAGCGTCACCAGAAACGCGTATTTACGACCGACAACGTCGCCGATGCGCCCGAAAAACAAAGCGCCGAACGGACGAACCAGGAAACCGACCGCGAACGTCGCCAGATAAGCGATATAAGCAAACGTGTCATTTCCCGGCGGATAAAAAAGCGGCGAAATGATTCCCGCAAGACTTCCGAAAATGTAGAAGTCGTACCATTCAATCATTGTCCCGACCGCCGACGCGCCGATGACCTGCCATATTTTGCTCTGTGAAATTTCCTTGTTGTATAAATCGCCTAAGTCCTTTGCCGATGTTGACATTAAATTCTCGCTCCGATAATTTGCTCTTTTTTTTTGCGGGAAGGAATTGATTTTACTACTATATCGTTTAATCAAAATCGTTTCCAAGAGACTGCGGCAATTTTATAAATCCGGTTATCTCATAATTTGTCGTGAAGCAGGAGCTGAATTCGGTTTTCAGCGTCAGGAATAATCTCCCCTTTTGTTCGAAATTTTGAACGTTTTTTCACAATAGCGAACAAGGCTTGAAAATTTAATAAATTATCTGTTAGACTCGTCGTGCGAGAAACACCAATCCAATAAGGCATTTCAAAGAAAATGATTGAGAGTAAAAATACGGTCGAGCGCACGCTTTCGATTCTCGAAACCGTGGCGCACAGCACGGGCGGTTTAACGAATTCGGACATCAGCCGCCGGCTCAAACTTCCTAAAAGCTCGGCAAGCTACATCCTGCGCATCCTGGAGCAGCGCGGTTACCTGGCGCGCGAAACGAAATCGGGCAAATATCGTCTGGGCTTAAAATTGATGGGTTTGACGCGCGAATCGGCGACGCATACGGACATTCGCGAAGTCGCGAAACCGATTATGGAAAGCTTTGTCAAACGGACGAATCTGGCGACGCATTTAGCCGTTTTGGACAACGGGCGCGCCGTCTATGTCGAAAAGGTCGAAAACGCGAACAGCTTTATCAAGATGGACATATGGGTCGGTCATCGTCTTCCGGTCCATTCGACGGCAATCGGCAAGGTTTTGCTTTCGGAAATGACGGAAAAAGAGGTTTTGTCGATTCTCGAACTGCGCGGCATGGAGAAAAAATCATCGAAAACCATCACCAGCGCGAAGCGCTATCTGAAGGAATTGGAAAAGGTCAGGACATACGGCTTCGCGGTTGACGACGAAGAAAACAGCGACGGCGTGCGCTGCATCGCGTCGCCGATTTTCGACGCGCAGGGCAAAATCGTCGCCGCGCTCGGAACCAGCGATACGATTACACGGCTCGACGAAACGCAGCTTACGAAAGTCGTCGAACTGGTTAAAAAAGCGGCAATTCAAGTTTCAAACCTCATCGGATTCGACTCAAAATCTTAGCAGGAATTTTTTTCACTCCATCGCTTCGGGCTGATTTCGTTTGTTGATGGTCGTTTGCTCAGCCATTATCAGGCGTTCGCCGCAATCTTTCGAAAGGTGGATTTCTTCTTCGCCCTCTTTTTTCCTTTGCACCGGAAGTAGAAACGTGACGCCGAACGCTAAAACCGAAAGAATCGCGCCGACCCAGAAGACGCGGTGAATCGAATTTGCCATCGCCTGCTGTAAAACATCCAGCGTGGCGGGCGAAATCTGCGCTTTCGCCGACGGGTCAACCAGCGCGTTCGGATTTTCGGCAAAGACGCGCGCCTGTTCGACGGTCAGATTCGTATTTCCGCTTTCGGCGGCTGCATTAAGCTGCGCGGCGAGTCCGGCGGTTAAAAACGCGCCCATAATCGCGACTCCGAAAGCGCCGCCGATGGCGCGTGCAAATTGATTGAGCGAAGTAACAATCCCGAGTTTCGAGCGTTCGACCGCCTGCTGCACGGCAATCAGCAGCGTCAGCATGGTCAATCCCAAACCGGCACCGATTAAAACTAAATCGACATATAACCAGAAGCGCGGCGTGTCGCGCTGAAACATGGCGAGAAAAACAAACCCGATAGATAAAATTATAAAGCCGATAATCGTGATATTTCGATACCCGACGCGCAACAGCAGGCGACCGCCGATGACCGACATTGAAACCCACGCGAGCATCAGCGGCGTCAGCAGTGACCCGGCTTCGGTGGCGGACGAACCGAGCGCGCCCTGCGCGAAAAGCGGAATAAACGAAATCGCCCCGAACATCGCGACGCCCGCCAGAAACCCCGCGCCGACGGCAACCGAGACCGTTCGATTTTTAAACAGGTCAAAAGGAATTATCGGGTCGGAGGCGCGCTTTTCGACCGCAAAAAACAGCAGCAGCAACAAAACGGCGCCGCCGATAAGCAAAATATTATGAAGCGTTAAAAGCGTGCGGATTGACGCTCCGCCTTCGACCAGCGCGAGCATCAAAAGGCTGATGGCAATCATCAAAAGCGCCGCGCCCGCGTAATCGATTTTCGGTTTCTCGGTCAGTTTCGGCTCTTTTAAAGCCAAGCCGATGATAATGGCGGCGAGGATTCCGACCGGCAAATTGATAAAGAAAACCCAGCGCCATGAAATCTGGTCGGTGATAAAACCGCCGACGACCGGACCGACGACGCTCGAAAGTCCCCAGACGCCGCTGAAATAAGCCTGCATACGAGCGCGTTCTTCGAGCGTGAAAATGTCGCCGATAATCGTCATCCCGAGCGGCACGAGCGCGCCCGCGCCCAAACCTTGAATCGCGCGAAAGATAATCAATTGCGTCATCGAGCCGGAAAAACCCGAGAGCAAAGTTCCGAGCAGAAAAACCCCGATGCCGATTTGATAAAGCAGGCGGCGACCGTAAAGGTCGGAGAGTTTTCCCCAGACCGGAACCGTGACGGTCGAGGTCACGAGATATGCCGAAAAAACCCAACTGTAATGATTAAGCCCGCCGAGGCTGGAAATCACGGTCGGCATCGCCGTCCCGACGACGGTTGCTTCGAGTGCCGCGATAAACATTCCGGTCATCACGCCGACAGTTACCGCCCAGCGGCGGCGCGAAGACATCTCAAGCATGGGTTTCGGTGCGGTTGTTGCTAATGCGTCTGAAGTTGCTTCCACCTTTTTCTCTTCCTCAAAAAATTAAACTCTTTCTATTTTAAGTTTTCCGAAAAAGATTGAAAAGACTCATTTTGCAAATTTTTCGCGGTCGCGCTCGCCGAGCTCGCCGATTTTGGTCATCAGGTAATCGGCGATTTCCTTGTGCGTTCTGAGCCGGTCGCCCTTTTCATAAAACCCGGATAAATCGACCGGCTCGCCGAACCAGATTCGAACTTTTTCGCCGCCTGTCCAGTTTCCCATGACCTGTTTCGGCAAATCGTTTCCGAGTCCGGCGATAAAAACCGGGATGACCTGCGGCTGAGCTTTGAAAACGACCGCGCCGACGCCGGGCTGGGCGGGCAGAAATTCGTATGGATTACTGCTCATGCTGCGCTTGCCTTCGGGGTGAAAACCGATGATTGTGCCGTAACCTTCCGAGGCGATTTGGATGAGTTTGCGCAGGCTGAACTTGTCGAATTCGCGCTTTTCGGCTTCTTTGGCTTCGCGAAAAAACGGCGGGTACATCGAAAACCACCCCATCACCAGATTGACGAACCAGCCGAGCGGACTGGTGTAAAAAAACTTCGCGCGCACCGGGAAATAGAGACTCACCGGGCGGGTTGTCTGCCGGAAAATAACGGATGAAACCGTGTACATATCAAAGAACGAGCGATGATTGGCAACCAGCAGCAGAGGCTTTTCGGGCGCCGCGCGCTCGACGTTTTCAATCCCGAAAACGTTCATTAAATTATATGTGCAGATTTTTATCCAGAGCGAGCCGATGTGCCGCTGGCAAAAAGTCCAGAAGCGTTTCCAAGCCCCCTGATTCATCCGGTGAGTAAGGCGAAAACCGATTTTTTCGGTCATGTTCAGGACGGCTAATTCTTCGCTGGTCGGCTCGATAATTTCGGGTTGTTTAGCAATTTGAGATTTTTGTTCGGGCGCTAAAGTGTTTTCCGGCATAGTTCAAAAAAAATGTATTTTATCACCGAAACCGTTGTTTTTTGTAAAGGCTTCGTAAAATTGCCGCCAAATATTGATTCGGCAATAGACAAGAAGGCGGATTTAATCTGATAATATCAATCTATTTCTCTTTTCAGAGCTGGTTTCAAAATTCAATTTAAAGGCAAAAGTTCAACCCCTTCTTGTTTCTCGATACTTGAGATTTGAAACGAATTTTCCCCTAAAAATTTAAAGGAGCGTTTAATGTTCAGAAGATTCTTTCAATCTCTATTTTTGTTTATCATCGTGGTTTTTTCGGTTTCGACAGCGCTTAGCCAGTCGCTCAACGACGACGTTTGGCAGGAAAGCGAGGCGGCGTCGCTGCAATTTACGGCTTCGGCGCGCACCGTTACGCCGAAAGCTTACCGAACTTTCAGCCTTAATAAAACGAATCTGTTTTCGATTTTAAATAAAGCGCCGATGGCATTTAACGGCGGCGCGCCGGCGAGCGAAGTTATTTTGACGCTGCCGATGCCCGACGGAAGTTTTCAGCGGTTTCGCATCGAAAAATCGCCGGTCGCCGAAGCCGGTTTACTGGAAAAATTTCCCGAGCTTGGCGAAACCTATCGCGGGCAGGGTGTGGACGACCCGACCGCGACAGCGCGGTTCGATTTTCTGCCTTCGGGTTTTCACTCGATGATTCTGTCGCGCTTCGGCACGGTTCTGGTTGACCCGTATTTTGCAAAAGGCGATACCCAAAACTACATCAGTTACCGCAAAGCGGACGCGCCGCAATCGGAAAATTTCGTCTGCAATGTTAAAGACCGCAAACGTTTAAGCGAGATTCTTTCGCCCGAAGGGCTTTTGTCGAGCGGCATTTTGCCCGATTCTTCGGAAAACGTCATGTCCGGCACGCAGCTTCGCACGTACCGGCTCGCGCTGGCGGCGACCAATGAATACGCGGTCGCGGTCGGAAGCAACACGCTCGCCGGAACGCTCGCCGCGCAGGTGCTGATTATGAACCGCGTCAACGCCGTCTACGAGCGCGATTTGGCGATTCACATGAACATCGTCGCCAACAACAATCTGCTGATTTTTTCCGCCGACAATATTATCTGCGGCGGCGTCGCCTGTACGGCGGCGAACGACGGTTATACCAACAACGACGGCGACGCGATGCTCGACGAAAATCAGGCAAAGGTCGATGCGGTCGTCGGAACAGCCAACTACGACATAGGACACGTTTTCTCGACCGGCGGCGGCGGCGTCGCTTTTCTCGGCATTATCTGTCAAGGCGGCTTCAAGGCAGGCGGCGTAACCGGATTGACGAATCCGACCGGCGACGCTTTTGCGATCGATTACGTCGCGCACGAAATGGGACATCAATTCGGCGCTGACCATACTTTTAACGGCACTGTCACCAATTGCGGCGGCGGCAACCGAGCCGCTTCAGAAGCATACGAAACGGGAAGCGGAATCACCATTATGGGTTACGCCGGAATCTGCGGAAACCAGGATTTGGCTATACACAGCATTGATACATTTCATGTTAAAAGCATTGAAAGAATCATCGCTTATACCCAAACCGGTGCCGGAAATAGCTGTTCGATGACGACCGCGAGCGGCAACACGCCGCCGGCGGTTTCAACGGTTGGCGGAACTTCGTTTAATATTCCGAAACAAACACCCTTTGCTTTAACAGCAAGCGCAACGGATGCCAACAACGATTCTTTAACCTTTGATTGGCAGGAATACGACCTTGGAAATTCGACAACTGCCGTTCCGAACACCGATGCAACCGGCGGCGCGCGTCCGATTTTCCGTCCTTATCCGCCGACGGCGAGCGGCACGCGCGTTTTTCCGGCGCTGCAATACATTTTGAACAATGCCAACGTGCCGCCCGCCAGCTACAACTGCGGGCGCACAGCCAATTGTTTAACCGGCGAATTGCTACCGTCAATCGGGCGGACGATGACTTTTCAGGTTATCGCGCGCGACAATCATACGAGCGCGGGCGGAATTAATACGGCAACGGCGACGGTCGTGGTTGACGCCAATTCCGGTCCGTTTGCCATTACCTCGCCGAACACGAACGTTTCGGTCGCGGGCGGCGCGTCGCAAACCGTGGCGTGGAACGTCGCCAACACGACCGGCGCGCCGGTCAATGCCGCGAACGTCAAAATTTCGCTTTCGACCGACGGCGGGCAAACTTTCCCGACCGTTTTGGCGGCAAGCACGCCGAACGACGGCTCGCAAGCCGTCACGATTCCCAACACGGCGACGACGCAGGCGCGCATCAAAATCGAAGCCGTCGGCAATATTTTCTTCGACATTTCGGACGCTAATTTTTCGATTACCAGCAGCACGCCCTGTCTTCGCGGCTTTGTCGATTTCGACGGCGATTGCAAAACCGACATTTCAATCTATCGTCCCTCGGCGGGCGAATGGTGGTACACGCGCTCGTCGGACAACGGAATCCGCGTCGGGCAATTCGGCACTTCTTCGGATGTTATCGTGCCGGCTGATTTTACCGGCGACGGCAAAACCGACATCGCTTTCTGGCGACCTTCGACCGGTTTCTGGTTTATCCTCCGCTCGGAAGATAATTCGTTTTACTCCGTCCCGTTCGGCGCGAGCGGCGACATCCCGGCGCCGGGCGATTTCGACGGCGACGGGCGCGCGGACGTGACCGTTTATCGTCCGTCAACCGGAACGTGGTTTATTTCGCTTTCATCGGGCGGAACGAGAATTCAGCAGTTCGGCATCGCGGAAGACAAGCCGGTGGTCGGCGATTACGACGACGACGGTTTATCGGACATCGCGATTTTCCGTCCATCGGTCGCGCAATGGTGGCTCCTCAGAAGCGGTGCCGGTTTAATCGCCACCCAGTTCGGCACGGTCGGCGATAAAGCCGTCCCGGCTGATTATACGGGCGACGGCATTCCCGACATTGCCGTCTGGCGACCTTCGACCGGATTCTGGTACATTCTCCGAAGCGAAAACGCGAGCTTTTACTCGGTTCCGTTCGGCACTACGGGCGACGTTCCCGCGCCGGGCGATTACGACGGCGACGGTAAATCCGACACCGCCGTGTTTCGTCCGTCGTCCAATACGTGGTTTGTCCAACGCTCGACCGCCGGAACATTGATTACCGGATTCGGAACATCGGGCGACGCCGCAGTTCCAAACGCTTACGTTCGTTAAAACAAAAGGGGCGGAAACTTAAATAGAAGTTTCCGCCCCTTTTTGCCGAACCGAGAAAAAAAAAACAGATTATTTTACGAAATTCCGGATTGAAACTTTCAGCGCCGGCGTTCTTAGCGGCATCGACGGCGCTTGAGAAATCCGAAAGCTGATTTTGCACGCCAGCGGCATCGGCTTATTGAAAATATTTTTTCATGCAAACGCTGTTTTCGACGCCTTCGTATTGCCCGTAATTCGGAATCGTTTGGTAACCTGATTTTTGGTAGAGCCTGATTGCTTCGGGCTGTTTTTTGCCGGTTTCGAGAACCGCCGATTTAAAACCCGTCTCCGCCGCCCAATTTTCAAGTTCCGTTAAAATTTCCTGCGCCGCGCCTTTTCCACGGTTTTCCGGACGAACGAACATTCGCTTGATTTCGACCGATTCGTCCGTGAGCTCTTTGAACGCGCCGCAGCCGATAGGCGTTTCGTTTTCATAAGCGACAACCGCCGTTTTTATAGCGTCGATTTTATTAAACTTCGCGTAAAACGAGTGCTCCGCGCCGTCGCGAATGCTCAAATCCTCGTCCAGAAGGCGAACGAGCGATTGAAAATCCTCGTTCGCGGAATCCGTTCTGATAATTTTTAACGTCATAATTCAACTACCATCGGTCTTTGCGTCGGCGTGTACGATTCATCGCACGCGCATCGGTTTTTTCAACCGAATATTAACTTAAGTTTGTAGTTTTTTTAAATTGTTCGAAGGCTTTTAATCGAACGTCTCAAATAAATTTTGATGACGGCGCGGCTCGTTTTTGTATAATAAAAAAAATCGCGCGAGGGAAAGGTTATGAATCTGACGACAAATATTTTGCTCACCACGGCAGGCTTTTTTTTATTAATACTGGTTTTTTACGATATTTTCGCGACCATCCTGCGCGCCACGCGTTATCCGGGACCCATCAGCCAATTAATTAATCGCGGGTTGTGGTGGATTTTTTCAAATCTGACGCGGAATCTCGACCGGCGCAGCCGTCACCGGATACTTTCGATGGTCGGACCGCTTTTGATGCCGATTTTGATAATCGTTTTTGTCTCGACGCTCGTTACCGGATTCGCCCTTATTTACCTGCCGCAAATTGAAACCGATTTCATTATCAGCAAACACGAGCCGAATAGCCCGGTTTTTCAATCGTTTTATTTCAGCGGCGTGACGTTTTTAACTATCGGTTACGGCGACGTTCTGCCGAGCACGACATGGACGCGCGTGCTCGCGATCGCCGAGGGCGCGTGCGGCATTGCGATTCTTTCGCTTTCGATTACATACCTTTTGACCGTCTACGGCGCGCTTGAACGAAAACGCACGCTCGCGCTTAGTTTTTATCACCAGGCGCGGCAGGGCGCGGATGTCGCCGGTTTTATTTCCGCTCATTTCTCGCGCGGAAGATTTCACAGTTTGACCGAAACCCTGCGCGACGCGACGCGCGATTTGCAGGAATTGCTCGAATCGCATCTCGAACACCCGATTATTAATTATTTTCACCCGCTCGAAGTTTATAAGGGATTGCCGCGCGCCCTCTTTGTCGTACTTGAAACCGTCGCCATCCTGAACGCGCACGTTGACGAGCGCGAATACGTCGAGGCGGGCGACCATCCGGACGTGATAATTGCCGGCGATAACGCGCGCTACGTGCTTGCCGAACTGGTCACTTCGCTGGCGCTCGAAAATGCCGCGACCGAACCGTTTGAAAGCGAGGAAGTGGTGCTCAAACGACAAAAAAATTCCTTTAACCGCGCGCTCCGGCATCTCAAATCGGGTAAAATCCAAACCCGCACCGACATCGAACAGGCATTCGGCGAATATCGCGAAGACCGCGCGGCGTGGGAAAGCCAGCTCTATCATTTCGCCGATTTTCTGGGCTACGATTGGGACGAAGTAACCGGCGACCGCAATCTGGAAGACGCCACCGACGACGAAATAGCCGAGCGCCACGAAGTTTTAATCACCGACATCGAGGAAAAAAAACACCAGCAAAAATCGTAAGTTGAAATTCTCTTTCTATCTCGTCCGGTAAATCCGCGACACGAAACTGCCGTTCATAAACTCCGCCGGATTCAATTGGCTTTGCTGAACGACGCCCGTGTAATTGCCGGTCAGGAGCATCATCGCCGACTGGCAGAGCGGCGCGGCGGTCGTGGTTTGAATCGCCCGCAAACTTTTGCCGTCAATTTCCAGAGGCTCGGCATAATATGCTTTTTCAATCATTCGCCGCCTGCCGTTTGCCGCAAACCCGTCAACCGACGCATGAACCAGCACAAGGTCGTCTTCGACCGACGGAACCGCTTCGAGCATGACGTCCTGCAGACGATTCGGCAGATTTTCGTCTTTCGGCAATTTTCTAATCTCCCGCTCGACCCAATCGTAATGACCGACGTAACGGAGCGTTTTGTAATCCAGATTTCGCGCCTTTCCGGCAAAAAAATCCGGCAAATCCGCCGCGCCGCCCGATGTTAAATCGGCTTCATAGGTGCGCGCGCCGATGACGATCGTTTCGCGTGACGACAGCGCCGGTCGCACAGTGATTTTGTAATTGCGCAGGACGCGCGAATTTTTGACGTATTCGGTCGCGACGCCAATCGGCGACCACGTAAAACCGTAAAAATGCGGTTCGTGCGCGTGCGCCGTCAGAGCGCCGACCTTCATCCCGATTTTTTCGACCTTTTCGTTTTCAAACAGCTCGACAAACCGGTTATAAAGCGACATCGCGAGCACGTTTATAAAACCCGGCGCGAGTCCGGTCTGCAGGATAAAACCCGTCCCGGCGTCTTGCGCAAGCGCCGTAATTTCGTTGGTTTCGGCAACGTATTCGGTCAGATTCGCGTAATGCATCTTAAAGTCTTTCGCCATCCGCGCAAATCGCGGCGCCTGGCTGCCGGGCGTACAGTCGAGCAGCACGTCGCACGCTTCAAAAGCGGTTTTCATCGCTTCGCTCGCCTCGCCGCCGGTCATCAGAACCGTTTCGATTTTGGAAGTCTTGTCGGAATCACGCTCGACGAAATCTTTCGACCGCACGAGACTTTCTTCGCTGATGTCGCCCAAAAAGATTTCGATTGGAATTTCAGACCATTCGCGCAGCAGAAGCGCGGCGGCTTGACCGATGCCGCCCGCACCCGCAATAAAAATTTTCTTTGTCATTTGATTTTATTCGGTTGGTTTGGGATTTTCGGTTTCGCCTTCGTCTAAATCTTTTGCGGTTTCAAGGTGCGCTTCGCCGGCATCTTCAGTTAACATTCCTTCGGTTTGCGAAACCGGGTCAGCCGTCAGAATGCCGCCGATTCGTTCCATTTCGCCGATTATGATTTGCCCGACCGATTCAAGTTTTTCGACCGTCGCGTTTTCCTGCGTTTCTTTTGTTTCTTCCGTCATATCAAGATTTTACAATGAAAAAGCCGACTTTGCGAAATCGGCAAAATCGGCTTTTAAATTTAATA
>DASWRC010000122.1:0-10900 GCA_036403375.1 Pyrinomonadaceae bacterium | reverse complement strand
CGCTGGTAATTTTGTAATTTTAATTGCAATCAAAAAAGCCTTCGATATTTATCGAAGGCTTTTTCACTTTGAATTTAAGTAATTATTAGAAACGCCGGATTATTCTTCATCGCGCCCTTTGGCGTGCGCCGGCGGCGAAGTGGCTTCGATGGCGGTGAAAGTTTCGAGGATTTTGTAGGTGTGCATCGCACCGCGCGGCACAACCCACGAATCGCCTTTCGCGAGCGTTAAGACTTGCCCTTCCAGATGCAGCTCGGCTTTGCCTTCCAAACAATAGCCGACCGTTTCGTAATCGCGCGTGCGCGGTTCTTTATCGTCCATCGGCGGCTCGTTTTCCCATAAACGCATCGCGACTGATTTGCCCGACGCCAGATATTTTTGCCCCATTTCGCCGTGCGGAGAATAATTTGAATCTATTTTTGTTGCTGTCGTGTCACCCATTGCTAAAAAATTCCTCCCCTTACTTTTCAGAGCGATTAAGTCTGCAAGCAATGTGCCAGCGCTGTCTGGTATTGGTGTCTGAAGAGATGGCGGGCGATTCTGCCGGAATGAAGCGTTTGATAATCGTGCAATCGTTAATTTTTGCGCTTTTGCCTGACGGTTTTCGGCTTCGGCGGCGCAAAACTATCGACCTGCGCCTCGGTTTTCTGAATCTGGGACGGTGATTTTTTAATATCAAACGGTTTCCCGCGGGTGAGCTTGCCGTCGATAAAAATGTCGATGCGATAGCTGCCGGCGACCCAGTCGCCTTCGGGTTTGCCTTTGAAGCTGACGCGATTCTGGCTGCCGTCGGTTTTAAAGGTCACGGTAATGACCTGGCTTTCCGCCTTGACGCCTTTGACGCTGACGGCGACGAGATTCATTTTAACGGTCGCGGGCTTCATCGAATCAAGCTCGACGATGCAGTAAATCGGAACGTCGGTCGTCAGAAAACTCTCGACCGCTTCGCCCGCCTTGCCTTCGCCGTTGTCTTTTGCAAGATAAACTTCCTCGATACCGACCGTTTGCGATTCGGGAGCTTTATCCCCGACTTGCGCAAAAGCACCCGAAGCTAATAACAGACAAAGCAATGTAATAAAAATAATTTTCACTTTTCGTTCCCGAAATCTCAGACTGACCGTGAATGATTTCTGCAACCTATTGGTGCATAAACTCCGGTTTTAGTTGCTTGTAGAACGCGAAAAATTATTTGCGTTCCGCTCGGGCGGTCGTTAAAATCTCTTCCGCCGGCGAAGCGTTAAACGAAAACTCGCGCCGCGCTCCTTTCTATTCTCTCATCCGGTTTCAAAATATTCTCGATTTCCCTTCTTAAAATTTCCGCGTCGCCGGTTTCGATTGTCACAATGCCCTTGATTTTTTTAACGCCGCACGAAGCGGAAGCAATCACCGGAATGTTATGCGCCGCCGCTGCCAGAAGCCTTCGCGGCTTGTGTTCGACAAACGCGGGCAAAACGACCAAATCCGCGTTTCCGAGCCAATCGTCGTCGCCTTTTTCCCAATCAATCCCGTCCCAGAAGCTTTTTTCTTCAACGCAGGCGCCGAGCGTGACAATCTTCACGTCAAGCCCGCGAACGGCTTCGCGCAACTCGTAGCAGCCTTTTCTGCCGACGGTCGAAGCCGGAAAAACGATTGTAAATTTATTGTTCCTGCCTTTCATAAGCTGATTGGCTTCTGGCAGATGCCAGTCTAAAAGTTCGGCACGCGCGCCGAACAGCTCAGCGATTTCCGTGTGCGGCGTGATGATTTTCCGCGCGTTTTCCAAGGCTTCGCGTTCGGTTTGGATTAACCCATCAGCCGCGCGAAAATCGCCGAGCGTCGGGCTGTTCGGATTTAATGAAAACGCGAAATCGAGCCGTTTTTGAATCTCGCTCACGGGCAGAGCGCTCATCAGCACATCGAAAGTTCTGCCGCCTAAGAATCCGTTCTTCCACAGGAAAGGCAGAAGATTTTGCGAAACAACAAGATGCGTGGCATCGAACGTCAGTTTTTTCGCGTAACTGTCCGCTAATTTTTCCGCGCTTTCGAGCAGCGATTTTTGCCGTGTCGCGCCCTGCGCGGCGAGCTTTCGCGAACGGTAGGAACGAAGAAATGTCTGGAAAAAACTTTGACGCACGCGTGCGAAACCTTTCGTTTCCCAGGCGTAATTTGCCTTTTTGAATCTTTTGCCGTCGAGCGGAATAAACAAAAAATCCTTTGCGCCGCGCGTTTTTTGAACGTATTCGTTAAATTCGGGCGCGAATTCGTCCAGCAGAAACGCGGTGCGTCCGAAATCCGGATTGGCGTCCGTTTTCAGGCTCCGAAAACAGCTTTCGACGCCGCACGTCGCGCAGCTATTCGCTGGAGTTCCGGGTTCGGGGTTCGGAGTTCGGAGCTTTGCAATCTGAAATAAAGTTTTTGAAGTTTCTTTCACGCCTTTAAAAGTCACGCGCAGATGGTCTTTGCCAAGCCGCGCCTCGATGCGGAAAGGTTTGGAGGAGCGAAAACGCAAATCGACGTAATTCCAGAAAACGGTTGCGTCGCGTCCACGCTCGGCAAGTGAACCGGCGATGATCTGCGTGTGCGCGTGGCGCTCGACGATTTCAAAATTTGCGGCAAGTGCGGCGTCGTAGAGCGCGTTTGAAATCTGGCACAAACCGCCGCCGATGTTCGGGACGATGCAGCCTTCGCGCAGCTCGCGCCCGGCGACGTAACCTTTCGAAGCGCCGGCGCGTCCCGTTTGTTTCCAAAAACTAAACGTCGCGCCAGCCGGAATTTCCAAACCGTCTAAGCGGCTCACCGCGAGGCGCAGGTTGTGTACTTTCCCGGCGAGCAGAATTTGTTCGGCTGGCGCGCTTTCCGTCCACAGCGGCGTTTTCGATTCGGCAATCACCGGCTGATAAAGTAGGTTTTCGCTTTTCGGAAAACGCCGGATTTCGGAATCAAAAAGATTTTCCGCGCCGCGTTTTAATTGCAGCAAAAAGGCTTTGGCGCGAAAAACCAAAGCCTGCGGGCGGGTATGAATTCTTTTTTCCGGTTTTGATGAGTTTTGCATTTTCAAGATTTTCGGCGCGAAATTTTCAAACAGTATGAAGCCATAAATCCGTGAATTTTGCAATATATTTTTTAAAAATCAGCCGCGGCTGAAAATCCGACCGTTTTCACCAGGCGCGCGACCATCTTGTTCCCTCGTGTTCGTCGTCGCGTAAAGACGAATCGACGCCCGCCTTGAGTTCGAGAAGTCTGCCGACGAGCCAAAGCAAGTCCGACAGACGGTTTAAGTATGTGATTATTTGCGTATCGACGTTTTCGCCCGATTCGTTCATGCGTACGACGCAGCGTTCGGCGCGGCGGCAGATGGTGCGCGCAATATCGTAGGCGGCGGCTGACGAAACGTCGCCGGGCAGGCTCCAATCCGAGAGAATTCCTTCCATTTTTTCGATGCGCGAGACTTCCACGGTTAAATGGTCAATCATTTCCGGCGTCACGTATGGATTCGGCGCGTCTTCAAAGCGCGGATTCGCCACCGAACCCGCGACGAGAAACAATTCGCGCTGAATTTTTTTCGTCAGTTCATTAATTTCTTCGTCGCCGCAGATAGAGCGCGCAAAGCCCATCGCCGCGCTCAGCTCGTCAATCGTGCCGTAAGTTTCGACGCGGAAATCCGCTTTTGAAACGCGCTCGCCGCCAATCAGCGCGGTCTTTCCCTTGTCACCCGTCTTGGTCGCAATACTCATATTTAAAAAGTAAAAATTAAAAGGTAAAAAGGCAAAAGGCAAAAGGCAGAAAAGTTTTAGAAGGTTCGACAAACTTTGTCCGAACTTCTTTAAGGTTCGTCGGAGTTTCTACAAATGTTTCCAACCTGCTTTACAAAGGCGGAAAACACGCGACCGTAGAGAAGCGTGAAAATAATGCACCTGGTACGCTCTCAGTGGCGGTCGCGCGTTTCCGCCTTTATTGCCTCCTGCGCCGATACCGTACTTAAAAATTCCGACTTTTGGTGCAAAGCCCTTTTAAATGCAGAAGGCGCTCATTGTTTAAGCCGTTCTTTTTGCCGCCTGATTCCCTGATGCGACGGGACGCGTAACCAGTTCGTTTAAGCTTGAAGCCGAATTGTTGACGACCCCGTTCGGGACAATCATTCGTTCGGCGTTGCTCGAAAGCGCGCCTGCCGAGCTGGCGTACATAAACATTCCGCGTCCTAAAAGACTGTCCCACATCGAACCACGCATCTCGTAAATCACCGCCGGCGGCGTGGTCAGCCGCACGAAAATGTTGCCGATTTCGCCCAGGTGATTGCCCGCTTCGGTCAAAATGTTCGTGCCGATTAAGTGCTTTTTAGCGTGCGGGTGCTGCGTCACCCATTCGTCCGTCAGCAGGGTGATTTGACTTTCGTCATTGACCATCACAGCATCTTTGCCGAAACTGTAAACGTTCCGGTAATCGACGCCGCCGAGCTTGCCGTTCGGCGCTTTGACGGTTACGCCCATCAAAATTCCCTTCATCGGGTCGATGTACAAATCATAAACTTCGCCGAGTTTGTTGCCCGACGCACGCGATAAAACCGGCATCCCGATAATCTTATCAATCGCGATAACATCATTTACCATATTTTTCTACCTCCCTCGTGTTCATTCTCAAATATTTTCCCGCCGGCGCTTTGCTAAAAACGAAAGCCTTCGTATTAATTCAAAGCACTTTTCCCCTGTAAACGGTAAATTTTGCAAATTCCGCGCCACGCACTCGCGCACCTTCGTGATTACAAATTACAAATTACAAATTCAAACCTGTAAGCAAAAAGCAAAATTTGAATTTATGTAATTTGTAATTTGTAACTTGTAATTGCTGCCGCCGGAGGCACCGGGTGCCGGTTTAACGAACTTCTGTTATTCTTTTCGCATTATGAAAAACATTCTTCTGGCGATGATTTTAATTTTGGGGACGGCGGCGACGGCGCTTGCCCAATCAAAAGACGAAAAAATCAAAGCCGACATTCGCAAAGTGATGGACGAGCAGGTCGCGGCGTGGAACACGGGCGACATCGAAGGCTTTATGAAAGGCTATTGGAAATCCGAGCAGTTGGTTTTTGTTTCGGGCGACAGGGTGACCAAAGGCTGGCAGCCGACGCTCGACGGCTATAAAAAATCCTATAATTCACGCGCCAAAATGGGCGTTCTAAGCTTTACGGATTTGGAAATAACCGTCACGAGCAAAGAATCGGCGGTCGTGCTCGGACGTTTTACGCTGGTGCGCGAAACCGATAAACCGACCGGAATGTTCACGCTGAATTTCCGCAAATTCAAAGACGGCTGGAAAATAATTATCGACCACACGAGTTGATTTCGAACTTGTTTAGAGCGGTGTTGAAGATAGACGTTTCGCCCGCTCCGGAGTTACAAATCAAAGTCGGCAAAATTTCGTCGCGCGGGTTCGTTTTTTCAAGCGCCGAATTTTAGCGCCCATCTCCTTAGTTTCTAAAAATATCGAAAATGTCCGGTCACTTTCCAGTTGAATAAAACGTCTTCGGCACGCGTTCCGCCGCCGATATTGTGAATTATCAGATAGCGCCGGGCGGCTTCGTTCCAGAGATTTGAAACCAAGCCGATGTGCGTCATTCCCTTGCCGTTCAAATCCCACGTCACGACGTCGCCCGGCTGGTAAGCTGCCGCCTGCGCGGAGACGGGCAAAGATTTTCCCTTGCGCGCGAAAAAGGTTTGCAGATTCGGCACGCGCCGGTGGTCGATGTTCGTGTCGGGTTTCGGCAGGCTCCATTTTTGCGGGTAAACGGCAAAATTCGCGCTCATGTCTTCGTGAACTTCCTTTTGTAAATCGACGCCCGCCCGGCGGAAGGCGCGAACGACAACGTCGCTGCACGCACCGGTTTCCGCCGGAACGTCGCCCATCGGGTAGGCAATCACGTAATAATTCTGCGTGTAACCGCGCGTAATTTTCGTCTGTTCGAGCGCGCTTTCGAGCAAGGCTTTGACGGCGGGCGATTCGATTTCGGCGATAGTCGGCTTTTCGGTTGCCGCAGCCGGCGCGTTTTCGCGGGGCGCTTCAACGCCGCAGGCAAAACTGAAAAGCAATGTGACGAATAAACTCAAAAAAAGCAAAAATCTTTTCATAAACTTCGCGCTTATATTTCCCCGGCAATCTAGACTGTAAGACCCCACGACGGCGGCAGTCAAGACTTTTTTTATGTTCGAGAAATTTTGCTGAACAATTCGGGATAAAAGCGTTGGAAAGCGAAGGTTTTCTCCGGTTGAAAAAGACAAAGGCGCGGCTCATCTTTACGCGAATAAACGAATTTCAAGGGCGGAGCGCCGGGCGGAAGACGGGCGCTCCGATATTAAAACTTCTTCGGATTTTTAACGATTCGCGGGCGGCTGAAAATATCGATTTTCGGCAAGGTCGAACCTTGATTTTTAACCGCCGATGTTTTATCGGGCGACGATTTCGGGTTGCCTTTTTTATCGAAAACTTCAATTGCAACAGTCTTTGTTTGAGCGACCGGCTCGCGGTTTTCGGCGACCGCTTTAACCGCCGGTTTTTTACCGCGTGTCGGCGCAGACGGCTCGCGCGGCTGGTAATTCGGCAGCTCGGGAATTTCCGTCGTGTCGACATCGGAAATCGGCTTGCTGGTGCTCGATTCGGTTGGAGAATTGTTAGTCTGCGAAACCTTAACGGATTCGACAGGCGGTGCAGGAATTTCTTTCGGTGCTGATTGCGCCGTCGTTAGCGGCGTGCTGTGCGCCATCTGAAACCGCCCGCTAAGCAGCGTACCGGCAACCGCGAAAACAACCAGCGCGGCAATCCCGGCGCCGGCATATATTTTTTGCGGCGCGGAAAAATTCCATGAAGTACCGGAATCATCGTAAGAAAAAATCGCCGACGGCTCATATCGACCGTGAAATTCGTCCGCTTCGTAATCAGTCGCCGCATCGGCATCGCCCGCATCGACCAAATATTCTTCGTCGTCGTGGTCGATAAAGACTGGCGCGCTCGCAAACTCCGCATCGGCAATTTCTTTCCGCTTTTCGCTGAGCGCCTGCGTGGGGGTCGGAACATCGTCGGGTTGTTCCCATTCGACTAAAGGCGGTTCGACGGTTTTGTGAATATCGGAAAATCCTGATTTCAGAGTAAAAATCGGCTCGATTTCAGTTATTTTAATATTTTCGGGCAGAGTTTTTTCGATGAAGGATTCAAGCAGCGGAAGCTTGGTGGTCGTTAAATCAATAAAAACCGGTTCCGATTCGTCTGCGACTCCCTCAATCTCGACCGGCGCGAAATCTTCGCCCGCCGACGGATTTTCAAACACCGCCGCGATTTCCGCCGGCGTTTCATTTTCGATCGGCACGGCTTCTTCAATGACGCTTTCTTCTTCAAACGCCGCTTCCATAAAGGTTTGCATCACGAGCGGATTTTCGGCGGCGGTTTCGTTTTCAGTCAAAACCCGATTTTCGATAACCGCTTCCGGCTCAACCGGCGCGAGATTCTCGAAATTAGTTTCCGCTTCGATTGCTAAAGGATTTTCGCTCGCGGTTAGATTTTCGAGCATCAGCGAATTTTCGGGAATCGCTTCGGTTTCAACAACGAACGGGTTTTCAGAAATCGCGGCAGCTTCGGCGACGACCGGGATTTCACTAATCCTTTCAACTTCAACCGCCGACTCAACTTCAACCGCCGGCGGATTTTCCGTCCTCGTTTCGATTTCAACCGGAATAACAGGTTCTACCACTGTTTCGACCGCTGCCGCAGATGGTTCGACCGCCGCCGCCGCAACCGTCATTTCCGGAACGTTTTGATTTTCGAACGGAATAACGGGTTCGATAGTTGTTTCGACGAGAATCGCAGCCGGCGTTTGAAGAACATTTTGGTGTTCGACAACATTTTGGTGTTCGACTGTTGCCGGGGTTTCAATCTTTGCGAAGGGCGTAAAAGCAATCGCGGCTTTGTTCATCGTCGCCGGATAAGCAACGGCGGGCGGCGGTGTCGGCGAATGCGTCGCGAGCTGTTCGATATGGCGGATGCGCCGCGCAAAAGCGTTTGCCGATTTCAGGCGCGTGCGCGATTGTTTCTGAAGCGCGTCCGACAAGGTATGCGTCAGCAGCATCCGAATGTCGAAACTCTTTATCTTCACCGGCGGCGGCGTTTCGTGAATTTGTTTGTGAATAAGCGCATCCGCGTAAGGCGCGTCAAACGGCACTTGTCCGGCAAGCGCTTCGTAGAGCACGATGCCCAGACTGTAAACGTCCGCCTGCGCGTCCGCTTCTTTGCCGGCGCATTGCTCGGGCGAAAAATACCTTAAATCCGCAAGGTTTTCTTCGGCGTGTTCAATAACCTGTTTTTGCCGAACGCCGCCGAAATCCACGTCCTGCAGTTTGATCAGAAAACGATTTTCCGCGTCCGCCGTCAGGATTATGTTTTCCGGTCGGATATTTCGATGAAATGTGCCCGCCGCGTGAATGGCTTCCAAGCCTTCCGCGACCTGCCGCGTAATCGTCAGCGCGGTAACTTCCGACGGCGCGCCGATATTGGTCAGGCATTCGCGCAAAGTCTGCGCCGTAAAAAATTCCGTAACGACGTAGAGCGAACCGTCCGCCAGCGCGCCGGATTCAAAAACGCGCGCCAGATTCGGATGAATTACGCCGGAAAGGGCATTGACCTCGAATAAAAACTGCTTTTTCGATTTTTCGTCAAACAATTCGGGCGCGAGAATTTTGATAAGATACGGCTTTTTGAGAATCGTATTAACGACGCGATAGGTTTCGCTCGTGCCGGAAGATTCGTGGAGAAATTCTATCTGGTAATTTGGAATTACCTCGCAGCCGCCGGCACGCGACCCGGTTAAGATATCGTGATTTTCTTCGGAACAGGAGAATACGGAGTCTTCGTAACACCGCTGACAAACGGAACAAACCTTCATTACACCTTGAACCCCCTTTTGATGAACTGCTGATTAACTTTAATTTTTACCGCGCGCGGTTTCGGTTCGGTTCCCTACAAAGCGAAGTGTCGCGCGGCAAAAGCCTCTTAAAACTGCCAAACTACTCAAAATCGGCTTTAAAACTCAAATTATTGTCAATTTTTCGGAAGACAGGGGAAAGCGCACATGCCGTATCGGGTTTTGTCAGTCACTACTACAATCTTCTACTACTTTACGCCGGATTAGTCAAGATTTTTTCTACCTGAACTTTGCGCACAATTACAAAAAGATTATTTGCGCCGCCGCGCGTTCGGTTTAAGGCGAACGACAACCGACGAATAAACCCGCTTTTTAAGGAGAACGCTTGTGAACTTTGCGGTGCAGATTAGTTTTTTGTCGGTCGGGTCTTTTTCTCCTGACGGGAATACTGACCGGTGTATTAAAGTACCGTGCGCGTGATGCGCCGCGAAACGCATCACGCGCACGGTATTAATGATTGTTTGAATCCGCGGATTTGGTTGGCGCAGAGGGGAAATTCTAACCCCGTCGATTGATTGGAGCCGAAGCTTCGATTTTGGTTCCGTTTCCGGGTTCCGAGACGATTTTGACCGCGCCTTTGACGGCGTGTACGCGTTCCTGAATGCTGATTAGTCCGAGCGATTGTTTTATCTTGCGGTCGTTCATGTCGAACCCGACGCCGTTATCGGAAATTGACAGCAGCAGCTTGCCGCTCTCCATTTTAAGATTGACCTGCGCACTTGTTGCACAGCTGTGTTTGACGACATTTTGCAGCGTTTCCTGCGCCACCCGGTAAAGGCACAGTGAAACGTCGTTCGGTATCTTGCTCGTTATGTTTTCAGACTCGAAATCGATTTTTAGATTATGATGCGCGGCGGTCAGCTCGCGGCAAATCCCGCGCAGGGCAGGAACCAGTCCGAGCTGCTGGAGTATTGCCGGATGAAGCTCGTGCGAGATTCGGTGAACATGCGCCGCGAGGAGCGATATTTCCGAAACCAGATGTTCAATCACGTGTCTCGCCGCGCTTGCATCGCCGACGTCTTCATTGAGCTGCGACAACTGAATCGAAAGCAGCGCGAGGCTCTGTCCGAGGTCGTCATGCAGCTCGCGCGCGAGCCGGGCACGTTCTTTTTCCTGCGCGTCCAGCAACCGGTGGCTAAGGTCATACACGGCTTCCGATGCAAGTTTTAACCGGGTGATGTCGCGCACCACGCTGAGAAAAATATTACCCGTCCAAACGATGCGCGCCTCGTACCATTTATCTTCGTGATTATGGTTAAGTTTATATTCCACGATTTGCGGTCCATGCCCATTGGCGGCGCGCTCGAAGCTCACGAGAAATTCTCCTGCCAACGCCGGAGGCAGCACATCGCGCATGTTTTTTCCAATGAATTCTTCCGGCGACGACAGAAGGTTTTCTTTTTCGTGAGCATGAAATCCGAGATAAACGCCGTCCGAATCCTGCAGAAAAATCATGTCCGGAATGGCGGTGACGATAGCGGTGTTTTGTTCTTCATTTCGCCGTGCCGCTTCTTCAGCTAACTTGCGTTTATTGATGTTAACGACCGCTCCGCGCACTGTCCGAACGCCGTTAATCAGCTCGACCTTGCCGCGCGTTTCGACCCATCGAAGTTTTCCGTTCCTTCTGACAATCCGGAATTCGCTCACGAATTCGCTGTTTCCGTTTTCAAAGTCCTCGCCGGCAGCGATGATAATCTGGCGGTCGTCCGGATAGATGCGCTCCATAAGATCTTCCAGAGTATATTGCCGCTCGCCCGTAAGCTCCCAGATTTCAAGCCCTTTTTCACTGAGCCAGACTACTTCCTCCCCGGCTTTTCTGGTCCACATTCCGACATTCGCCGCCGCCGCCGACAAGTTTAGGTGCTTGAGAGTCTCGGACAATGTCGTCTCGCGCTCGACTAACTTTTTCGAGAGAATAGCCGCACTCTGCATATCATAGTTCAATTCATAAACCATCCC
>DASWRC010000121.1:0-6283 GCA_036403375.1 Pyrinomonadaceae bacterium | reverse complement strand
CGCTTCCCGGCTTCCCTACTTCTTCTCCTCGTCTTACCTGCCGGTGCTCGTGCTGTTCGCTCTCGGACTAATGGCGAAACCGATGCTCGTGACCCTGCCGTTTGTTCTGCTTTTGATGGATTACTGGGCGCTCGAACGATTCGAAAGATGGGATTTGAAAAATCTGCTGCCGCTCGTCGCGGAAAAAATTCCGCTTTTCGCGCTTTCCGCAGTTTCCGCCGTCGTGACTATTCTGGCGCAAAAAACGGGCGGCGCGATTCAATCGGTCGAAACGATTTCGCTTTCCGAACGCCTCGTCAACGCCGTCGTTTCGTACGCAAAATACGTGGCGATGTTTTTCTATCCCGCTAACCTGGGCGTTTGGTATCCGTTCGACAATGCTTTCAGCGCGCCGACCGTTTTCGCAGCGGTTCTTTTATTGACAGGCGTGACCGCTGCCTGCCTGTGGCAAATCCGCGCGCGGAAATATTTATTTGTCGGCTGGTTCTGGTTTCTCGGCACGCTCGTTCCGGTCATCGGCATTCTTCAGGTCGGTCGGCAGGCGCTCGCTGACCGCTACACATACATTCCATACATCGGTCTTTCCGTCTCGGTCGTCTGGCTGGCGGCGGAAATTTTCGCGCGTTTGAAATTAAATAAAACTGTCGCTGCCGCCGTCAGCGCCGCCTGTCTCCTGGCGCTGATGGCCGCCGCTTTCCGCCAGGCTTCGTTCTGGAAAACAAGCGAGACGCTTTTTGCGCGGACGCTTTCCGTGACCGGGAAAAACTATCTCGTAAAAAATAATTTCTGTAATTATCTGGACAAGAAAAATCGACTTGACGAAGCGACGGCGCAATGTTTAGCGGCAATCGCCGACGACCCCGCGCTGCCTGACGCCTACAACACGCTCGGCTCGATTCAATTAAAGCAAAACAAATTTAACGAAGCGCGGGCGAATTTTGAAAAGACGGTCGCGCTCAACCCGGATTTCGTGCTCGGCTATGCTAATTTATCTTTAGTCGCCGCGAACGAAAACGATTTCGATGCGGCGGGCGAAAACCTGAACAAAGCGATTGAACTCGATAAAGGCGGATTTTTCGATTCGCAGCGGCGGCTCGAAGCTTATTCGAGTTTGGCGTCTGCCGCGTTCCGGCAAAAACGCTACGACAAGGCGGCGGAATTTTACCGGAAAGCGATTGAATTCGCGCCCGGCAATGCGGAATTTCAGCGGAATCTGGCAATGTCGCTGCATAAACAGGGGAAATCCGCGGACGCCGTTAAAATCCTGGAAGAGACGATTCGGAAAAATCCCGGTTTGCCGGAAGTTTACAACACTCTCGGCTTGATTTACGCCGAGCAGTACCGCACCGGGGAAGCAATCGCGCAGTTTCAGAAAGCTTTGCAGGTCAACCCGAATTTCACGCCCGCGCAAAGCAATTTAAGGAAGGCAATCGAGCAAAAATAAATTCAGTAAACTTTATGAAAAACTTTGAACGAAGAGATTTTATAAAACTTTCCGCGCTTGGCGGAATCGGAATTCTGGGAGCGAAAATGGCAATGGCAGAGGATTTAACAAAATCCGCCGCGGCGGAACTCGAAGAAGCAACAATCGCCGACCTGCAAGCCGCGATGAGCGACGGGCGCACGACCGCGCGCGAAATCACGCAAAAATATCTCGACCGCATCAAGGAAATTGACGGCAGACTGAATTCCGTCATCGAAATAAATCCGGACGCGCTCGCGATTGCCGACGCGATGGACAAAGAACGCAAAGGCGGAAAAGCGCGCTCGGCTCTGCACGGCATTCCGGTTTTAATTAAAGACAACATCGACACGGCGGACAAAATGCACACGACCGCCGGAAGCCTCGCGCTGCTGGACGCGCCCGTGCCGCAAGAGGACGCTTTTTTAGTGCGGAAACTACGCGCTGCGGGCGCGGTGATTATCGGCAAAACAAATCTGTCGGAATGGGCGAATTTTCGCTCGACGCACAGTTCGAGCGGCTGGTCGGGGCGCGGCGGGCAGACGCATAATCCCTACATTTTAGACCGCAATCCGTGCGGCTCGTCGTCGGGTTCGGGCGCGGCAATCGCCGCCAACCTGGCGGCGGCGGCAATCGGCACGGAAACCGACGGCTCGATTATATGCCCGTCGGCGACCTGCGGAATCGTCGGTCTGAAACCGACGCTCGGACTCGTTTCGCGCTCCGGCGTGATTCCGATTGCGCATTCTCAGGACACCGCCGGACCGATGACGCGCTCGGTCGCCGACGCCGCCCTTCTTCTCGGCGTTCTTGTCGGCAGCGACCCGAACGATTCGATAACCACGCAAAGCTCGAAAGGCGAAAAAGATTATTCAAAGTTTTTAGTAAAAGACGGTTTGAAAGGCGCGCGCATCGGCGTCGCGCGGCAGACTTTCGGAAAAAATTCAAAAATCGACGCGGTCGTCGAACCGCATCTGGAAGTCTTAAAAGCGGGCGGCGCGACACTTTTCGACGTTGAGTTTGCGACCAACGGAAAGTTCGGCGATGCGGAATACGATGTTCTGCTTTATGAATTCAAGGAAGATTTGAATAAATATCTTGCCGGCAGAGGCGGGCAATACAAAACGCTCGCCGACTTAATAAAGTTTAACGATGCCAACAAAGATAAGGAAATGCCGTTTTTCGGGCAGGAAATATTTATCGCCGCCGACGCCAAACCCGATTTAAACGACCGCGCTTACCGGCTCGCGCTGCTGCAAAGCAAACTTTACACGCAGGAACAAGGCATCGACGCGGTGATGAACAAGGACAAGCTCGACGCGATTATCGCGCCGTCGGGCGGCGTCGCGTGGATGACCGATTTAGTCAACGGCGACTGCGGCGTTTTTGAAGGCATCACGAGCTTCGCGGCGGTCGCCGGTTACCCGAGCATCACCGTTCCGGCAGGCTTCGTTCAGGAATTGCCCGTCGGCGTGACATTCGTCGGACGCGCTTTTTCAGAGCCGACGCTGATAAAAATCGCCTACGCCTTTGAACAGGCGACGAAAGCGCGCCGCGCGCCGAAGTTTTTACCGAGCTACCGGTAAGCCGAGAGTTGAGAGTTCAGAGTTTCGAGCTGGTTTCGCGTTTTAACTCTCAACTCTCAACTCTCAACTCTGAACTTTTTTCGTCAAAAGCAACCAAATTAAAAACATTAAGCATCAAGGGAAACGGCAGTTGGTTTTCAAATCCGGATAAATACCAAACTTTGGAGCGTTTTTAATGCGTCAAAAAGCGTTTGCGCTGCGCACAATCGGAATCTCTCTTTTTGGCATTCTCGCTTCGCTCATCTCGTTTGCTCAAACCGACAAACCCGATGAACTTTCGCCTGCGGATAAAGAAAAATCCGCCGCGTGGGCGCTGGTTTTCTTCGCGAATCCGAACGGCGGTTTTCGCCTTTCGGTGCTCGCTTCAAACACCGCAAAACCTGTCCGAACCGAGTTTTTCCTGCCTCGTTTTTCCTTAAACGAAAGCGCTTCGCGGCGGCAATTTGTGCCGAGCTGGCGGCGCGGCGGCATTCAAACGTTTATTTCTTCGGCGAGCGGAATTACACAGATTAGCGAAATTCAAACGCCCGAACGACGCGGGCTGGTATCGTCGAACGGTCAGCGCGCGACTTCAAATTATTTTGCGGTCGAAGGGATGAGCGCGAATCTCGGCGTCGGCGCGGACGAAACTTCGATTGCATCAAACGCCGGTGCGCTGCCGACTCTGACGGCTTCGGGCGGTTTAAATTCCATTCTGCCGACTTCGGCGACCTCGGAAATCGTGGTGCAGTCGATGGCGACCGCCAGAGAACAGCGCGTCGCCGGAAGCCACATAAATTTTGCTTCGCGCTCGGGCAGGAACGAGTTTCACGGCTCGGCGTTTGAAACTTTCGGCAATGAGCGGCTGAACGCCAACGATTTTTTTGCCAATGAACGGGGGCTCGGACGCCCGCCGTCGCGGCTTAACCAGTTCGGCGCAACTTTGGGCGGCTTTTTCTATCCGCAAAAAGCGTATTTCTTCGGCAATTACGAAGGTTTGCGGCTCCGGCAAGCCGCGTTTGCCCTTTCGGAAGTTCCCGATTTCGCGGCGCGTGCGGCAGCTTCCCCGCTGATTCGCCCGATTTTTAATGCTTTTCCGCTTGCCAACGGTCAAAATACCGCCGACGGTTTTGCCGAATTCGCTTCCCGGTACACGAACGGCGCGTCAAACGACATTTTCGGTCTGCGCATTGACGGGCGAATCAATCGAAAGTTCAACGTTCGCGGACGCTATAATTATGCCGGTTCGAATGCCGCTTTTCGCGGCGATAAAGATTTTTCGCTCAATACGGTGCGCGTCAATCGCATTAAAACGGATTCGCTGACCTTTTCCGCCAACTACTTCCCTTCAAACGATATTGTCGTCAACGGCGGCGTAAATTTCAGCCGCAGCCGTATCGCCCGGCAGTTTTCGATTGACGGATTCGGCGGCGCGGACGTTTCCGCGCTGCTTTCGGCAGCGCCTTTCGATTTTCTGAAATACGATTTCGCGGGCAGAAATGCGGCAATCGCGTTCGGCGCGCCCGTTGAGACGACGCTTGAGCAATTTCAAACAAACGGCACGGTTGATTGGATTGCCGGCGGGCATCATTTAACTTTCGGCGCGGATTTTCGCCGTTTGTCGCTCGAAACGGGCGCGGCAGCCAGCGAGCGAAGCGTCTTGTTCGCCGGAATCAATCAAAGTTCGGACGGCACGGCGGCGCGCATTACCGAGCTGACCCGAAACCTTTCGGAAAAACCCGAGCTTAATAATTTTTCGCTTTTCGCGCAGGACGGCTGGCGGATTTTCTCGCGGCTGGTTGTCAATTTCGGCTTGCGCTGGGACATGGATTTTGCGCCGCAAACGGGCGCCGCAAACGCAAAATTTCAAAACTCGACGCCGCAAATGCGCGACAATTTGAACAATTTCGCACCGCGCGCGAGCGTGTCTTTTAACCTGCTGCGAAACTCTGCGGCGGTCATTCGCGGCGGAATCGGCTTGTACTACGATTTCTCAAACGCTGCGGCGAGCGAGATATTTGCAAATTCGTTTCCGTTTGCTGCCGGAAATTTCGCACGAAATACGCTTTTCACCGCCGCGCCGGCAAATTCCCTGAAACCGCTCCTGACCTTCGACGATGATTTACAAACGCCCCGCGCGTGGCACATTTTCGCCGAGTACCAGCAGGAATTTTTCCGCAATCACGTTTTCACGGCGACCTTTACCGCTTCGCGCGCCCGGCGGCTGTTTTTTACGCGCACGTTTTTGAATGCGAACGCGGATTTCAACTATGTTCGCCTGACAAACAATGATGCGGAATCGGATTTCAATTCGCTGCAGCTCAGATTTGAACGCCGCTTTTCGCAAAATTTTTCATTCAACGCGCGCTACACGCTCTCGAAATCAACCGACAATTTTTCGCCCGATTCGACTCGCGAGACAAATTTTGTTTCCGGGGATTTGCAGACCGAGCGCGGGGCGTCGGATTTCGACGCGCGCCACCAGCTCAGTCTCTACGCAATTTACGAAATCCCGACCGTTTTCGACGACGGCTGGAAAAAACACCTGACCGAAGATTGGTCAATCTCCGCCTTTGCCAACGCGCGCACCGCTTTTCCCATATCGGTCGGATTTTCCAGGGTAAACGATTTCGGCAAAGAATTTGTCCGCGCCGATTTACTGCCGGGCGCCGCGCCTTATTTAAATGAAAACAAGCTTAAAAGTCTGAATCCGAACGCTTTTTCGATTCCGCAAACTAACCGGCAAGGCTCGTCGGCGCGCAACTTTTTGCGCGGCTTCCCGTTTTTTCAACTCGACACGAGCCTGCTCCGGCGCATCCGTTTTACCAACGAAATGCATCTTGATTTGGCAGTCAACGCTTATAATTTGCTGAACAATACGAATTTTGAGGACGTGAGCGCCAATTTAGGAACTTTATTCTCAAACGGCAATTTCCGACCGAACCCGTATTTCGGCAAAGCCGTCTCGACTTTCGGAAGCACCGATTTCACGCCGTTTTACCTCTACGGCGGCGCGCGGACGATTCAGCTTTCGGCAAAATTCGTTTTTTAGAGCAATTCTTGAGTGAATAAATTACAAGAAAGTTTCCCGCAGAGCCGCAAAGAGGCAAAGTTTTTGTTTTCTTATGCGCCTTTGCTCCTCAAGCGGGAAATTGTCTTTCTTTTACCTTAGATTTGCTCTAGAGCGTGTTATGAACTTCAAATCATAATTTCCACAAATCGCTTGAGCATCAAGATCGCAAATGCCAGAAAATGC
>DASWRC010000120.1:0-13625 GCA_036403375.1 Pyrinomonadaceae bacterium | reverse complement strand
AACACCCGTCCTTCTAACTTCATCGCGTGAAGCTAGTTCTGATAACTGGGAACGCGGACAAACTGTAGCTTTTCCTGTCCAATTCATAATCTCGGCAGTAATTATTCCGCTCGGAACGCCTTCGACAAGATAAAGTCTTATTGTTTTTCCTAACATTTATTTTAAGTCTTCAGGTTTAGTTTTACTGTCCGCGCAAAATCTGTTTAATATCAGCGCTTGCCGGGTCAATGTCAATCATCAAATCGCCGCCGCGCCTGCCGACGTAATCGCGTGCGCCGTAATGGACGCGCCAGAGCCAGACGTCTTTTGCGAGATACTGTGAAACGGTTATCAAGCTCTCTTTGACATCAATGCCTAGCTCTTTCGCCTTACGATTTGCCGAAGCCAAAATTGTCGCTACCGAAACGGCGATTTCGTCTTGCAGAGTTTCTTTGCTTAAAACTGTCGCCATAATTTTTACCTCCCCAGAATTTTGCTTGTTTTTCCAATTATGCTGAACACGCCCGCCGGCTCTATCAAATAAATATTTTCCCGCGAAATGACGAATTCACCAAGATAAAATTCGCCTTTCAAATCAAAATCGTCGCGAACAGCGCGTATATCGGTCAAACTCGGCTCCTGCTGAGAGTCTGCGCCTGTATTCGGATGCGTGTGAAACGAGACGACAATAGCTTTACCATTTACAAAACAATTTCTGTGCGGCGGCAAAACGATTTCGTTCTGCATTCCTTTTTCCCAACGCTCGACGCTCAAAACTCCGAAGTCATCGGCGACAACAAATCCGCCTTCTTCATGTCCGCCGGAAACATTCGGCTCTGAATCAAGCCAAGCCCTTTTCAGTTCAGCGATAATTTCAGAATTCCGCAGAATTTCCGGCTTGGAGAATTTCATAGTTCAATTAAAATGTCCGCGCGGTAATCATCAACCGCCGCCTGCGATGCGTCCGTTTTTGATTAGTGTTTTCATAGATTTTTCAAAAGTAAGTCATTTATTTTTTTGATGTCAGGCAAACTAAACGGAAATTCCTACGGCGTTCGCGGCGTCGCCGGAGTTGCCCGTTCGGTTGTCCATGGAGCGATAATATCTATCTCTTCGATGGTCTCGGCTTCCCACCATTCGACATGCCAGGCGTTAGCCGGAATGACGAAGGACGAGCCGGCTTCGAAAACCTGAACTTTAGCGTTATTCAAATCGCCCATCAGAATAAATTTTCGACCGCTGACGACCTTGATGCGCATTTCGGCGGAATGGCGATGCGCCGCGATGCTGGCTCCGGGCTGCGCCGTCAGCGTGTATTTGACCGGTCCGCCGTTTCTGTCGCCGGAAATCGGCTGAATCGTGTAACCGAGCGGCGAGATTGATTCGTCCTCAACGCGAATGCGCCATTTTCCCGCCTGTCTGACGAGCAGTGCCGAGTAAGACAGAGCCGCTTTTTCGCCCGTCGCCGCCTGCCAGTCGAAAAGCCCGACGACCGCAGCGGCGTCCGCCGACAGGACTTCAATCGAAAGGTCTTTCCACGTAAAAGATTTCGGCGGCGTCCATCTCGTCTGATAGCGTTTTTTGTTATCTTCGAACGAAACGAGTGTTTTGTTTCCGTTACCGAGACGGAAATAACCGCGCGCGTCGTAGCGGTCGGCGATTGCCTCGCGCCGCGCGGCGCGTAAATCATCGCCGTACGAATCGAAAAACTCTTTGATTTCGCCCTCCGCTTTTACCGCGGCGGCGCTCCGCTTTTCCGGTTTCGGAGTTTTTGCCGGAGACTGCGCGTAAGCCGCGATTTGGAAAACCGCCAGAACGACAACCGCCATCACAATTCGTCCGTTTTTAATTAGTGTTTTCATAGTTATCTGTTGCTATTTGGCTTAACTTTCAAAAGCAGCTCACTCATTAAGCGCTTCAAGACTTAGCCGCAGGAGTCGCGGGATTCAGGGATTTTCCGGCTCCGTCACGCCATTGCAGGGCGATTTCGCAGACAATCAGCGGAGCGACCCACGAGAGCCAGATAAATGCCGTGCCGCCGCCCATATTTTCGACGACCGGCACACGGCTGGCGAGACGGCAAAAGACAAACGACCAGGCGAGAACGTAACTGCGAATAATCCAGTCGCGGTGTGCGTCGTAGCGTCCGTTTCGCACCGCGCGATATGACATTCCGGCGGCTACGAGCCAAGCCGTCGCCAGTGTCAAAAGCGAAATCGTCGTATTTGTAAAAACACTCGCGCCCGCCGTTTTGTGGGCGGTACTGGTCATTATAACCATCGCCGCGATCGCGCCCAAAGCGCCGCCGACCAGATAAATGCGACCCAAAATCTTGTGAAACCCGAAATATTTGCCGGTCGTGCCGATATACAAATTGCTCAGCCCGAGAAACAGCATAATCGTTCCGCCGAGCATATGGAAAAACAACCAGCCGAAATGTCCCGAATGCTTTTCCGCATTGCCGAATGTCGCCACCGGAAACGCGATCAGCCACCACGCGGCGGCGCTGGAAATAAATCCCGCCGCCAGAATGATTCCGGTCAGCGAAAAGGACGATGCGACTGCCGGAGGGGAAATGCTGTTTGATGTTTTCATAATTTTGTTTTTTAATCGTCCACCGCTGCCCGCGACGCATCAGTTTTTGCCTGGTGTTTTCATCGGTTTATTTTCCGGCAGCCTTTTCAGCCTGCGCCAGTAATTTCTCCAATTCCGATTTTGAGAAATATTTTCCGTTGGCGACGACCGCCGCAATGCGCGTCGTGTTTTTAATATCTTCAAGCGGATTGGCGTCGAGCAGGACCAAATCGGCGAGCTTTCCTTTTTCGATTGTGCCGAGCGTCGTTTCCTTTCCGAAAAATCGCGCCGCATTAATAGTCGCCGTTTGCAGCGCTTCCGCCGGCGTCAAACCGGCTTGGACTAATAATTCGAGCTCATCGTGCAGGCTGAATCCGGGATAAACGTACAAATTCGGCGTGTCGGAACCGGCAATCAGACGCACGCCGGCGCGCTGCATTAAACCGACAATTTCGAGTCTTTTTCGCTGACGCATTTTTCTGTCGTCGGCGCTCGGCACAATCTGTCTTCGCTGCTTTAGTTCGCCGCGCCAGCGTTCCTGCATTCGCGCGGGAATGTATTTCAGGCGCGCGTCCATTTCAAACGGGCTTTCGCTGTCCGGCACGCTGTTGACGATAATTGTCGGGCACATCCACGTATCGTTGTCCACAAAACTTTTGAACAGTGCGTTCGCGCGCCGCTCGTCGAAAGTCCGCGCCGCTTTTGTTTCAATCTGCTGACGCGCCCCGACCGGCAGGGTTTTGACCAATTCCTTTAATTCCTCGCGAAGCTTTTCCTCATCGCGCGAGCAGGACATAAAAATATCGGCGTTGTGCTCGATAGTGATTTGTCCCAGATCGGAAACTTCGCGCGCGCTCATCGAAAACGGAACGTGCCCTTCGACCGGAATTTTCAGCCGCTTCGATTCGTCCGCAATTGCCAGATACACTTCACGCGAAAGCAGGTTATACGGCTTGATAAAATCAACGCCCTGCCGTTTATAATCCCTGACAATCGCGCGCGCCTTTTCGCTCGTCTCGACCGCTGTGGCGACATTCAGAGTCGTTCCCGCGCCGTCTAAAATTCGGGCAGTCGCCGCGCCGAATCGCGGACCGAGAAGTTTTCCTTCCAGAATCTCGCGCCGAATCAGGCTTATTTGCTCGATTGGCAGATTGTTTCCGAGCTCGCGAATACCGGTCACGCCCTGTGCGATAAGCATCGGAAAAACCCATTCATAACGATTATCCGTGAGCGCGTGAACGTGCATGTCCCACAGACCGGGAATCAAAAACTTGCCGCGCGCGTCAATGATTTCCGCATCTCGCCCGACCCGGACTTTTCCGGTTTTGCCGATTGCCGTGATGCGATTGCCGGCGACAATCACGGTCATATCGGATTTTGTCCGCGCGTTTTTAACGTCGATGACGGTAACGTGTTTGAAAACAACCGAACGATTTTGATTAGCCTGCGCGATTAGAACGGTCGGCAGCAAAAAAATCAACCATAATGCGATTATTTTTTTCATGTTATTAACACCAGCGGTCGTTTAGCAACTATTTCGGAAAGTTCATCTTAAAAGCTGTTCGATTCGTACTAATTTATAATTCTTCGATTTCAAAAAATCAATCAGTTCACCGAGGCGATTATAAAATTTATCGGTGCGCCCCTGCGCGGTGCCGATGTGCAGAAGCAGTATAAAACCGTTTAAGCCGTTCGCGTCTTTTGTTTCGTAATCTTTGAGGCGTTTCAAAATCGTCTCGCTCGACGCGTAATTTTTCATCTCCGGCGTCGTGTAATCGGCGTTTGAACCCGTTCCGGCGGTGAAATTTATAAGCTGTAAGCCCTCGTGCGCGAAAGTCCACTCGCTGATTTCGCGGTTAAACCATTCAAACGGCGGCAGAAAATACGGCGCCCCGCGCTTTGAAATGCCGAACGCGCGCATCGCATCGTAATTTTTGGTTAAATCGCGTTCAAATTCTTCGCGGGTCACGAGCAGTTTATTGCGGTCGTTCCAGTCATTATAAAGCAGATGCGCGTCGGAATGCGCGCCGAGATAATGACCGTCGCGCTTTAAGCGTAAAATCGCGGATTTGAATTCGGGGTTGCGGTAAAACCTGCCGGTAAAAAAGAACGACGCCTTAACGTTTCGCTTCTTTAACGTGTCGGCAATGACGCGCGCGCCGTCAGCAAATTCGTCGCCCGTAAAAACGAGCGCCAGTTTTTTCTCGCGCGCGTCGCCGCGCACGATTGCGCCTTCGTCATAACGGAATCGCGGGTTTGTTTTCACCGTCGAATTCACACGACTGAGCATCGCCATCATCAAAATCGCGTCCGCCGTGCCGTCCATCGTCGGCTCGTTGGTTGAGTAATCGCCGGCATCGTCGTGATAAACCACGTCGCGCGGCTGAAATTCGGCAAATTCGTCCGGCTCGTTAAGCCGCAGCCCGCGCAAATTCTTGTAAGTTTCAGCCAGAATCGGACCGTCAACCAGACCGCCGACAACCTGTTTCTTTAAAAGCTGCACGATCGGAAGATGCGTATCTTCGGGCGTTTCGCCGCCCGCCGGGATTCCCTGAAACATCGTCGTGCCCCACGGATTACGCCCGAAAAGCCAGTCGCGGTGCGCCAGCATCGATTCGTGAAACCGCAAGTCGCCGGTCATCTTTTCATACAGCAAAATCTGCGTGATGTAGTTGACTGTCAGGTTATTCGAACACCACAAAAACGGTACGCCGACCGCATAGGAATTCGTTTTGCCGCGCCGGACGATGTTTTCGATGTTTTCGCGATAATAGCCCGCTAATTCTTTGCGCGTTTTCGCGTCCGCGAGCGGGTAAAGAGCAAAATGTCCGACGTTCGTAAACGGGTAAAATTCGTAATGCTCGGCGGTGTTGTGCTGCATCCACGAAGTCGCGCCCGCGATTCGCGCATAGCGTTTTGCATCGGTTAAATAATTTGTCTGCCGCGTTGCTTTGTAGAGTTCGGCGGCTGCCCATTCCATATCGTCCGCCCACGTATCCTCGTTGTAGCGATACGGCGCGCCCCAGGAATTGCCCTGCTGAAAACCTTCCTGCCGTTTGCCCATCGCGTAAAGCTCGATGGCGGCTTTCAGAAATTGTTCGGCTTGCAGCACATTTTTCAAATCATTGCGCCAGATGCGCGAAGCCATTGCAAGTGCTGCCGATGAGCGTCCGGCAATATTCGCGACGCCCGTCGATTTACTCTTAAACTCGCGCAAGCCCTGCCCACGCCCGTCGGCAAAATAAACCGGGCGATAGCTGTTTGCGCCCCAGCCATAATCGGCGTTGTCCTGGTCGGGCAGCTTAAAGCCGCGATGGTCGCGATCGTCCGCGACCTGATGAAAAAGCCATCCGGCGCGCGGGTGAAGTTTCAGAATCCAGTCCAAGCCCCATTTCGCCTCGTCCAGAACGTCCGCGACGCCGTTCGGCGCGGCGCGACCGTAATCGTCCACGCGGTCGGCAAACTTGTTTTTTTCCAATTCATAAGCGAGCAGCATTCGCGCCGTCGCGTTGCTCGCCGTGATGAGATATTTCAACTGGTCGCCGGCATCGTGCCAGCCGCCGCTCGCGTCCACGAAACTGCCGTCCGGGACGGGAGCATAAACCGTTCTGCCGTCGCGCCGGTGGCAAACCATATCTAAGAAAGGATTGTAACCGCACCGCTGCTGGCGCATAAAAGAGAGTAAATCTTCCTGAAATTCCGGATACTCGCCGATTGAAAATGTTCGGGAAACTGCGCCGCTCTTTTCAAGTTTTATAAAACTTTTACCTGTTTGCTTGAGAGGCGAAAAATCAAGCTCGTAATAAAACGGAAAGTCTGCGCCCCAGTTATCTGCCTTTGCATCTTTCAAAGGCGCGCGAAAAATCGTTTTTCCGCTCACGGCGTCAACCAGCTGAAAATCGCCGCCGAGAGGCATTTTCGAGAAAGCAATCGCTTTTTTCGCGTCGTTTGCCAAATAACCGATTTGATTGACCCGAATATGTACCGCCTGCGCCCGAATCAGCGGCGAAAAAACAAATAATCCGCACAATAAGAGCAATAAACGAAGCCGAAATTTAAATCTGCGGCTTCGTTTACTGCTCTTGTATCGTTTGCTTTCAAACATAAGGAAAACAACTTATTTTTTGGTTGATTTCAAGGACGAATCGCTCGATTTTGATTTGAGCGAATCGAGAAAATCGACAATATCCATGCCTTCAACTTTCGCCGTCACGCTGCTTTCTTTGCCGATGTATTTTGAGCTGTCTAATTTACCCTCAATAGTTGTCCGGTAAACAACCGCCGCCAGCTCGTGGTCGACAAGAATCAGCGGGCATTGTTCTTTGTAAGCCGCCGTGCCGCCGTATGAGCCGGCTTCGACGCTCCGGCATTCGGGCATAAGGGCGATTATTCCGACTTCTTCGGGACTTTCGGCATATTTGAACTCTAGCTTTTTATTCGCTTCCGAATAAACGCTCGAACCGAATTTATCAGTGCCGAAGTCGTTTTTCAGCCACTCGTCTTCCGTTCCCTTTTTGTCCTTGTCATAGCGATAGAAGATAAGTTTTTTCTTCATATACGGCTCTTTGGCAAGCTGCTCTTTGGCGGGAACTTTGGTGTATTCCGCCTTTTTCTCCGAGAGCGCTTGCCTGCCTTCCTGCTCGCGTTTTTCCTCTTCCGTCAATTCTTTCGGCGGCGACGACGGCGCTGATTTACTGCAAGCGGAAAACATCAATCCCGAAAAAACCATCAGGACCAGACCCGCGACAACCAATGTTTTTTTATTCATCCTCAGTCTCCTTTCGGTTTAATTTCCAACAAAACCCTTTGCGCGGGAGACACGAATTGCGGCGCGCCGCTAACAGAGCGCAAACCCCTTATCGAGCGCGGCAACCAGCTCATCGACATTATCCCTGGTCGAATTGAGCATCATTCCGGTACGGATGACGTTGCCGTAAAGACCGCCTTTGCCGATGAGCACGCCCTGGCGCCGGGTTTCTTCAAAGACTTTCAGGACGGCTTCGGGCGCAGGCTCTTTCGTTTCGCGGTTTTTGACTAATTCGATGCCCTGCATCAATCCAAGCCCGCGAACGTCGCCGATGATTTGATATCTGTCCTTTAATCCTTCGAGTTTTTCGCGCAGGTAATCGCCGACCACGCGGCAGTTTGTGCGTAAATCTTCGTCTTCAATCATCTTAATAACGGCGAGCGCGGCGGCGGTCGAAACCGGATTGCCGCCGAAGGTCGCAAACGTCAAGCCCGGGAATTTGTCGGCGACTTCCCCGGTCGCAATCGTCCAGCCAATCGGCACGCCGTTCGCCATTCCCTTGGCGCTCGTCATAATGTCCGGCACGACGTTCCAATGCTCGATGCCGAACCATTTATCGCCCGTGCGTCCCCAACCGGTCTGCACTTCGTCCGAGATGCAAAGCCCGCCGTAGTTGCGCGCGATTTCGTAAGCGCGCTCGAAATAACCTTCGGGCGGCACGATAAACCCGCCGACGCCCAAAATCGGTTCCGCCATAAATGCCGCGATTTCGCCGATCGTCGTGGTTTGAATCAATTCCTCGATGTCGTTGGCGCAAGCCATTCCGCAATTATCGGGCGTTGCCTTAAACGGGCAGCGGTAACAGTAGGGCGCGTGCGCGTGAACGACGCCGGCAACCTGCGACGGCAGAGGTTTCCACGTCGAATGCCCGACGCTCGAGAGCGCCGTCGCGCTTCTGCCCGAATAACTGTGCCGCAGAACGACGATTTCGTGGCGTCCGGTCGCCAGTTTTGCGGCAAAAATCGCCGTGTCGTCGGCTTCCGTTCCCGAACTCGTGAAAAACGATTTTTTCAAATTACCGGGCGTAATCGCGGCGAGCTTTTCCGCCAGATTCGACTGATTCTCGTTCGCATAAAGCGCCGACGTGTGCTGAATTTTGTTCGTCTGTTCGATAATCGCCGCATTAATCTTCGGGTTGGCATGTCCGACGCTGACCGTTAAAACGCCGCCGAAGCAGTCCAGATATTTGTTGCCCGCGTCGTCCCAGACGTATTCGCCTTCGCCTTTGACGAGCGCGACGGGTTCTTGATAATAAGTGGCGACTGCCGGAAAAAGAAATTCTTTGTGTTTGCGGACGGCTTCCGAGACCGTTGTTTTTTGTTCTGTTGGATTCATAATTTTTTAATTGATACAAGTAAATTTACTGCCTCTCCAGAGCGACATTTTTGACCGACGGATTCGGGCGCGCGTCGTGTCAATGAAAAATAATCCGTCGAATTCTTGGCTGACGATTGACGGGTAAAAAATGCCCGGCTCGAAATCGGGCGCCTGACCAGAACCGACCGCGCGCATCGGATGCGGCGCGCCATTCCGCGATGTCCGCCGGTTT
This sequence comes from Pyrinomonadaceae bacterium, assembly GCA_036403375.1. Taxonomy (GTDB): domain Bacteria; phylum Acidobacteriota; class Blastocatellia; order Pyrinomonadales; family Pyrinomonadaceae; genus JAFDVJ01. The sequence continues at coordinate 4,716 of DASWRC010000120.1, read as the reverse complement.
GTCGCGCTTGCGCAAATCTATCAGAAAAGTTTTCAAATTCGTCTGCGCCGAAAACCTTTTATTTCGATATCGATGCCGTGCTGATTGACCGGCGCCGCGTGTAAACGTTCGTTTCACCGGCTTTTAACTCGACCGGCTTTCCCTTTTCCATAAAGCCGGCGTTTGAGCAAAAACCGACAATCCCGACAAAATAACCGGGAGACAAACAACGACCGCCGGAAACAAAGATTTTCTATATTTATAAACGACTCGTAAAACGTTTCTTTCTGTCAAACGCATAATTTTTATCAAAATACTCAGATAAATTACCCGAAATGTCTTACCGGAGCGGAAATTTTAGAAACCAGTAGGTGCGCTAAAATATACGAAAATTGCCGAAAAAAAGCAACAAAACCGCCGTGTAATTACTCAACCGCTAATATAAAAATCCTTAGATAATTTTGCCGCAGCCGGTTACGCAGACAAAACTTCACCCTTTCAGGTTGCACAGCACGCCCTTTTTTTGATATAAAATCTATTCGTCTTTAATTAGACGCGCATTACAATTTTAGCCATCCTAGCTCAGCTGATAGAGCATTCGATTCGTAATCGAAAGGTCGTGGGTTTGAATCCCATGGATGGCTCCACAAAATTTAAGCTGCGTGAATTACATTTAATTTACGCGGCTTATTCATTTAAATTTTAAGTTTTGTTAGGTTGGCGGACGACCAGAACCGAGCAGGGCGCGTGGTGAACGAGTGCGTCGGTGGTTGAACCAAGCAGCATTCTTCCCCAGAATCCGCGTCCGTGCGAGCCGACGACGACCAAATCGGCGTTCCAGTTTTTCGCTTCTTCAATCAGAATCTGTTCGGGTGCCCCGGTTGAGATTTGCGTCGTTAAATCGAGGTTTGAATTCGGGAAATACTCGCGAATCAGGGCGGCGGCTTGTTCGGCAAATTCTTCCGCCTGCCGGCGGGCGCCGGTTTCCAATCTTTCGGAAAAATCGGTCGGCGCCGGAAAAACGTCGAGCGGTAAGGTCAGCTCGTAAACCGAAACTATTTTTATCGACGTCTCTTCCGGTTTGACGACCATCCGGCAGCATTTCTCAACCGCCGTCCGGCTAAAATCGGAACCATCGGTGGTAATTAAAATTCTCATCTGACTTCGGGACTCCTTGTAAATTTTCTCGATGACACGAAACTCATTTTACACTTAAGTTTTGAAATTTTCGATATAAATTCCGACCGTCTGCCGTGATAAATTAAAATCCCGCCGCTTGAAAACGCCTGCATTTTCATCTGTCACCTATCAATTTCCCGGCACGCGCGCCGCCCGGAGACAACTCTTTCAGCTTGTAAAAAATTCAATTAATGTGTACAAGTATGTGAAAGATTTTCAATGTAAGCGACTGTCTTTGATTATTGAACGCGAGTAACGAACCCTTTTTCTATCCAGTCTTTACGGGCGGCGGCGTTTTTTAATCCCAATTTATCTTCGACGCCGAAAGGAGGCTATTTTATGAGTACGAAACCGAAGTTTTATCCGCTCAAACCCGAAGACGCCGAAGGATTTAAAAAAGCCGTCGCATGGTTTGGCGGGCGCGAGTTTATTGCTAGTTTGAAAGGCATCATTATGTATGCAATCTACGGCGAGAACATGGACCCGCGCTCGTGGATGAAGCCGAATATCTATCCGAATGTCGAGGAAAAAGTCCGGTATCAAAAAGAAGATAAAGTTCAAAATAAAATCAAGGCGGATGAGGAAAAAAGCGGCGCAGACGGTGAAGTTTTAAATTCGAGAGTGAAGACGACCGCTGCCGAAGAAATTAAAAGCAGTGAAAAAATTCAGCAGGAGATTGTGCAGAAAGTTAATGACGAGTGGGCGAAGAAAATTTTCGATTACTGGGAATGGAAGCGCACTCATTTCGGTTTCTGGGAAGAATATTTGGAAAAAGCCGAGTTTTGGAAAAACCTCAAAGCCGATAATAAACAGATAGACGAGTTTTGGTTTGATTACATTGCCGATTCGGGTGACGGGCAAATGGGCGTTCACGGCGTCGGCTGCATGTGTTTCTCCGACCTTTGGCTGGAAAACGCCGCAACGGAAACAGACGTCGAACCGGCAATCGAATTTACGCCGCCCGCCGCAAAAGACCGTGAGAAATATACGCTGCTCCCGCGCGGTTATTTTCTTTTCGTCGGCGGCGACACGGCTTACCACTCGGCAAGCTACGCAACTCTTTTTGAAAGATTTCAGACGCCTTTGCGCTGGGCTTTTACGAGCGTTAGAAAATTTTTGTTTAAGACTTACGCGCCCAAACTAAATCTTGAAGACACCTTTTTCCTGACTGAAGGCGAAGAAAGATTAATCATCGATAAAGCCGCCGGCAGCGAGGACAAAAAATGGGACGGCACGCTTGCCGCCAGAATCAAAAATAAACTTTACTGGGATACCGAACCGCCGCGTCCGCTGTTCGGGCTGCCGGCAAATCACGATTATTACGACAGTATCGACGGTTTTAACCGCCAGTTTCGTCGCCCGCCGTTTGAAGACGTTGAAGAAAATATGCTGTACGAAGGGAGCAAAGGCAAAATTTTTCTACAGATTCCGACCTTCGCGCGCGAACAGGAAGCAAGTTATATCGCCGTTCGCCTGCCGTTTGACTGGTGGCTTTTCGGGATTGATTCGGAAAACGAGAAACTCGATTTCCGGCAGGAAGTTTTCTTCAAGCAGATAATGGAGAAAAAGCCGAAGAAAATGATTTTGGCGACGCCCGAACCGACGACCGTTTTCGGCAAAAAAAGCCTGCCGGCGGAAAAAACCACGACTTACCTGCAAACCATTACCGAAGCAGCCGGATTTGAACAGCCTTTTCTGACCGACGGTAAATTAAAACTCAAAGAAAATTCGGCTGCCGCTGCCCAATCTTCCGAAGGCTACTGCCGGCTCGATTTGTCGGGCGACGTTCATCATTACGCGAGATATTGGGGCGAAAACACGCGCGGTTTTGAAAATGAACGGTTTGCGTCCACTAGTTACGCCTCGCTGGTTTCGGGCGGCGGCGGCGCGTTTTTCGATACGACCTCGACGCTTATCGGCAATGCGCTCGATGAGGAGGGCAACATCCTCAAAGACAAAAAAGGCAAAAAGGCGCACGGCGAAATTCCGCCGCAGAAATTGTATCCGTCCGAACAAAAGTCGATCGACCGCACGGCGGATAAAATTTTCGATTTATGGAATATCAAGAAAGGCGGCTATATCCAATCGGGCGGCGTGATTTTTTCGGCAATAATTTTCTTCCTTTTGACGCAGTTTTCAAACGTCAGCCAATCATTTCTGAATTTTGACGCGGGTGTCAGAGCAGCGGGTTTTTGGAATACGTTAAATTCGTCCCTGCAAAATTTTGGCAGCTTTATTACCCGCGAATCCGTGGTTGCCGGAATTCTGCTGCTCTCGGTCATTATCCTGACGATAATTTGCGCGGTGAGTTTGAATAACCTGATAAAAAAGATAAAGGAAAAAAATTTTGAAGAAACCCTTGATGAAAAGACCGAGGAAGAGATGCTGCGGCTCGGCAGAATACTGCATCTGGTAAAAATCTCGATTCCGTTTTTTATCGCCATCGTATTGTACGTGATTTTTCTCCTGATGATTGTCACCAACAATTTAGACACCGATAAAATCAAGGAATTTACAAAAAGCCTGTTTCTCTTATTTCATCTCATCATCGCCATTTCGTTAATCTGGCGGAGTTTCGATTACACAAACTGGCTGGCGGTCAGATTTAAGCTCGTTCGCAAATCGCCGCGAAAAACCTTTACTGAAAAACTCGAAGACCCCAATGAAAAAGCCGACGAGTTTATTTCAAAGACACTCGCGGAATCCGATAATTCATCGCTCAAGGCGCTCGGAGAATCCGATAATTTTATTCTTAAAGCGCTCGAAAAATTTGTCAGCTTCTTTTTGCAGATACTCGGCAAGTTTTCCAGAGAATATTCTTATAAATATTTTCCGGCAAATCTGGTCGTCGGTTTAGCAATTGCCGCTTTAATTTTCGGCATCGGCAATTTCGGCAGCGCCGCTCTCGGCAAAACGCTGGCGGATTTGATTTTGGTGCTGGTTATTGCCGGCGGTTTCGGCTTGCTGGCGGTTATTCTCGCCAGCGAAACCGGCGCGGCGTATCAGGATAAAGCCGGGAAAAGACGATTTCTCATCATCGGTTTCTGGCACGCGATTCTACAATTGTTCACGCCGTTCGTTTTGTTTTATTACGCTCATTGGCTGGTCGTACTCGGAATTTTCGCGCTCGTGATAGCGCTCAACGGTTTTTCCAAAGCCGCTTTCCGGATAAATACCCTGTTTCCCGAAACCGTCAATGAAGTCAGCCCGGTGTGGAAGAGACGGCTGCGGAAGTTTTTCAATTTCCGCATGGGCGCGTGGTTGATGAAACAAAGAAAACCGCGAGTGCTGACCGTGTGCTGGGTTGTTTACGGTTTAATCGTGCTGCTCGTTCCGTTTATATTATTTTCCCGCTCCGAAAGCCTGCACCAAACAATTCGGCGGATAACCCCGCAAATCGTCGGCGGCATTTTTAAGTTTTTCGGATGGATTTTCGGAATTTTCGGTTCTTCCGTAAATCCGCCGACTGAAAAATTCGTCTTCTGGTCGTCTATCGCGCTTTCACTTTTAGTTGTCGGCTTTATCGGCTACCGGATGAGCCGTGTCTGGTTTAGCTGG
>DASWRC010000119.1:0-10033 GCA_036403375.1 Pyrinomonadaceae bacterium | reverse complement strand
GGGTTTTCGAAAATTGCCGAAGACAGTATGGCGACCCTTAATCCAAAGCTCAGGCAGGCTTTGGAAGATTACGCGCGCGGCGTCAATGCATATATCGCGACGCTCGATAAGGAAACTTTGCCGATTGAATTCAAGATTTTGCAATACAGTCCGGCGGCGTGGAAAGCGACCGATACGATTTGCATCGGCAAGATTTTGGCGGACGGTTTAAGCTCGACGTGGCAATTGGATTTGATTCGCGCGTCGATTCAAAATCTGCCGAAGGAAAAATTAGCGGATTTGATGAATAATGTGACGCCTTACGACGTTGTTTTATTCGGCAGGGACGGCGCCGCACAGGTCCCAAATCCCAAGTCGCGGGTCACAAGCCTTTCGGGAATTTCAAATGATAATTTGGCGTTTGCGGAAAATGACTTGAAGATTCGTGAAACTTCGCTCGCGCGCGTCGGGCTTTATGCGGAAGATCTGGCGGCGAGCAATAATTGGGTGATTTCCGGAAAGCGCACGGCGGACGGTAAACCGATTCTTGCGAACGACCCGCATTTGCAGCCGTCAGCGCCGGGAATCTGGTATCTGACGCATCTTTCGACTCCGGAAATGCGCGTCTCGGGCGTCACGTTTCCGGGCGTTCCCGGCATCGTGCTCGGTCATAATTCAAACATCGCCTGGGGCGCGACCAACGTCGGACCCGACGTGCAGGATTTATACCGCGAAACTTTTAACGACAAAGGCGAATACAAAACTCCGGCGGGCTGGGAAAAAACGGTTGTTCGCCGCGAAGAAATAAAGGTTCGCCCGAACCCGCTCGTCCCGACGACCGAAACGCAGACGCTCGACGTTGAAGAAACCCGTCACGGTCCCGTTATCACGGACGAAGTCGGGCAGAAATGGGCTTTGAAATGGACGGCGCGCGACCCGGTTAATCAGGATTTCGAAGCGTTTTTTCTACTTAATCGCGCGCGCAGCTGGAAAGAGTTTCAGGACGCTTTGAAAACTTACGGCGGCGCGGCGCAGAATTTCGTGTTTGCCGATGTCGAGGGCAATATCGGCTGGATTGCCGCCGGAAAAATCCCTCTGCGGCGCACCGGCGACGGCTCTCTGCCGTACGACGGCGCAACCGACGCGGGCGATTGGACAGGCTATATTCCGTTTGCCGATTTGCCGCAGCTTTTTAATCCGAAGGAAGGTTTTATCGTCACGGCAAACCAGCGGACGGTCGGGACGGATTATAAATATTTCAACGTTTTCGCACGCGATTCCGCCAATCCGTGGCGCGCGCGGCGAATTTACGATTTATTGAAAAACAATACAAAGGTGACGATGGACGATGTGCGCGACATTCAGCACGACGTTTACGGCGACGTTTACGCGGATTTGGCGGGGCAAATCGTTAAAAACCAAGCCGCTTCGCCTGAAACTTTAGCCGTTTTGAAAGATTGGGACGGTCGAATGACGGCAGATTCGAAAGCCGGTTTGATTGTCAATGAAATTCGCAACTGTGTGGCGAACACAATCGCCAACGACAGTAAAATTCCGATGCTTGCGGTGCGCGAACGCCTGTTGTACTGGGTCGTCAAGGAAAAATCGGCGCGCTGGCTGCCCGCCGGGTTTGCGAATTACACGGAATTGCTGAAAACCTGCGACACGAATTCGCGCGCCAATCTGGCGAAAGACAAACGCTTCGGCGCGGATGAGGCGAAATGGCGCTGGGGAAATGCGTTTGTCGCCAATTTTATGCATCCGCTATCGGTCGCGCCCTTAATCGGCGGGCAGTTTACCGCAAGATTTACGAACGTCAACGGCAGCGGCGTGACGCCGAACGTCGGCGCGTACGTTTCGATGCGGCACATCGCGAGCCCGGGAAATTGGGACGCCACGCGGCACGTGATACCGCTCGGACAATCGGGAGACCCGCAAAATCCGCATTGGAATGACCAGTTTGAAGCCTGGCGAACGGGAACCCCGGCGATTTTTCCGTTCACGAAAGCGGCGGTCGAGCAGAACGCTAAGGAAGTTTGGGTGTTAACGGCGAAATAAAAGATTTTCAGATGGTACTTTGTTGTCAGTTCCGCCCGCGGCAGAACGGGATGAGTTAAAAGAACAATTGTTCATCCCGCTGCCCTCATCCCTTAATTTCGGGCGGTACTGACTTTTTCAGCTCGTTTCTTCGTTCGATAAAATCGCTCAAAATTATGGCGGCGGCTTCGTTGTCCACGCGCTCGCGAAATTCTTTGCCCGAAACGCCTTGTTTCCAGAGCCGACCTTTTGCTTCGTAGCTGGTCACGCGCTCGTCCTGCAGGCAGACCGGAACATCGAGCGAGAGCGAAAAATTTCGCGCCAGGCGGCGGGCATCGCGGGACATTTCGCTTTCGCTGCCGTCGAAGTTATACGGCAAACCAATTACGAGTCCGGCGGCATCAAATCGAGCGAGTATTTCTTTGATTTGTAAGAGGAGTTTTTTCCAGCCCGTTCGGGGAATGGTTTCGACGGCGCGTGTCGTGATTTGCAGCTCGTCCGAAACGGCGACGCCGATGCGCTTCGTACCGGGGTCGAGCGCGACGATTCGCCCGCTCGCCGGAACCCGAAAAACATCTAGAAAATCGGGCTGATTAGTTGTTTCTTTCTCTTGCACAGAAATTTTAAGTAGTGGATAATTGTTAGTCGTTAGAAACATTATCGCAAATCGAGCCGTAATAAAAATTCAAGAGGTATATAAATGTCATTTCGCGGAAAATTAATCCTTGTTTCAATCTCGATGGTCATTGCGCTGTACGCTATCGCGGGCGGCATCATGGGCAATTTCTTCAGCATTAACGCGCAACAGCCGATAAACGATTCGGGTGCCCAGCTCAGAATCTTTGAATCCGTTCTTCAGCATATCCAAAACGATTATGTCGACGAACCAAACTTAGAAAAAGTCCGCGCCGGAGCATTGCGCGGGTTGGCAAATTTAGACCCGTATTCATCGTATCTGACGGCAGACCAGGTCAGGGATTTTCAAGCGAAAAAACAAAATACCCTAGCCGGTATCGGCGCTGAATTCTCGCAGGTTTCATCGTATCTTTACGTGATTTCGGTGGTTAAAGATTCGCCGGCGGACAAAGCTGGATTAAAGGCGGGCGACGTTATCGAATACGTTGAAAACAAAGCGACGCGCGATATGTCGCTCTACGACGCGCGGCTGATGATTTTAGGCGAAGCCGGTTCGGGCGTCAAACTGAGAGTTTTGCGCGCCGGTGCGAAACCGCAAACGATTACCGTTTCGCGCGGCAGCTATAAGATTCCGGTTGCGGAATCGCGCGTCGAAGCCGGAAAAGTCGGCGTCCTTAAGGTTTACAGTCTCGAAGACGGCGAAGCGAACGACGTTCGAACGCAGGTTCAAAGTCTGGCGAAACAGGGCGTTCAGAAAATTATTTTAGATTTGCGAGGCGTGGCTGCCGGCAAGATTGACGAAGGCGTCGCGGTGGCGAATCTCTTTATCAAGGACGGAACCCTGGCGCAGGTCGTCGGTCGCGAAAACAAGGTTATGAAGACCTATAATGCCGACCCTTCAAAAGCGATTTTCGACGGCAAAGTTGTTGCGCTGATTGATATCGGAACGGCGGGCGCGAGCGAAGTCGTCGCGTCGGCGCTTGCTGACCGAAAACGCGGCGAAGTCGTCGGCGAAAGAAGTTTCGGCGCCGGAACCGATCAGCAATTATTTACCTTGAAAGGCGGCGACGGACTGCTGTTGACGGTTTCAAAATGGGCTTCGGCGAGCGGCAAGCCGTTCTATTCGGACGAACGCAACGCTTCGGGCGTCAAACCGACGGTCGAAGTCAAGAAACCGGACACGCCCGAACCGATTGAAGTCGAAGACCTCGTCGACCAGAACGAAGAACAACAGCAAAATCCGCAAACCTCGCCGACTCCGGCGCCGAAAGTCGAGCCGAAGCCGACCGTGCAGGAAGATTTGCAGATGAAAAAAGCGCTCGAATTGCTGCAGGACAAAGTCAACGCGGCAAAATCGGGCGAGTAATTAAAACGTAAACAGAATAAATTTACCGAAGCGACACAAAGGCACAGAGAAATTTTTTTAGCTCTGTGCCTTTGTCCGTCTGGTAAAAAGTATTTATCTTAAAAGTTGTTCGATTAAAACAAGACTGCTAAAATCTCTGCTAATGACTGAATACAATGTGATTGTGCGTCCCATTCAGGAACATGATTTACCCGATTGGTATCGACTGCGCCGGATGTTGTGGGACGAGCTTTCTGAAGAAGAACACCGCGACGAGATGTTCGACATTTATGAACATACCGATTCGCAGCTCGTTCTAGTCGCCGAAAAAGACGGAAAATTGGTCGGCTTCCTTGAAGCGAGCATTCGTCCCTTTGTCGAAGATTGCCATACGGATAATGTCGGATACTTGGAAGGCTGGTTTGTCGAACCGGGATTCCGGCGTTACGGAATCGGGCGTGATTTGGTAAAAAACGCCGAACGCTGGGCGCGGAAAAAAGGTTGTACGGAAATGGCTTCGGACGCCGAAGTAGGAAACGATTTGAGCTTAGAGGCGCATCTTAAACTCGGTTATGAAGAAACTTCGCGGCTCGTTCACTTGCGAAAGGATTTGGTTTAAAGAATGAAAGAAAATTTACCGCAGAGTCAGACAGAGAATTACATTTTTGATTATAAACAGCCACGGTTTTCAATTAATTTAAAAAAATCAATGGGTCTTCTCTGTGTCTCTGTGGTTTTAATTTTCATTGTTTCGCTTGCGATTCAGGCGCAATCAATCAATCAGAGCTTCCCGACGCCGGTAACGTCAAACGAAATCAGCGGAACCATTAAAGCGCGCGACCTCGGCGACGCGCGGCTGACGACTTATTTTTACGCTTTTAACGGCAGGCAGGGCGATGTTTTTATCAACGTCGTGACGAAAAATCTCGACGGTGACATCGATATTTTTACGGCTGACAATCTGCGACCGCTGACGAAAATCACCGTTTATTCCGACAATCCCGACAGCGAGACGGGACGCGTTATCTATTTGCGCCAGCCGCAGCGCTTGATTTTACGAGTCGAAGGCAGGACGCCGACCGACGACCCGGCAAGTTACCGTATAAAGTTTGCGGGCAGCTTCGAACCGCTCGCGGGCACGACCGCCGAAACGGACGAATCAAAGCAGCCGGAAGTTAAAAACAACGAGCAGACGGACGTTCGCGTTAATTCGGTCGGCACGATTATCGAAGTCAAGCCGAAACCGACGACTGCGAGAGTTGAAAAAGAAGAGACGAAACGGGTTGAAGAGAAAAAGGAGCCGGAAAAAACGGTTGTAACCGAAACGGCTAAAAAGGACGAACCGGAAGAAAACAAGGCAGACAAAAAGCCCGAAATCGTCATCACCGAAAATCTGCCGGCGAAAAAGGACGAACCGGTTTCCAAGCCGGAAGACGCCGTAAGCGAAAAGGAAACACCCAAAAAACGGACGACTCCGCGCTCCCGCAAGCCGCGCACGAATAGCGCGGAGACGACCGCCGCGAAAACGGAGACAAAGCCGAAACCGACGCCCGAAAAAAGCACGGACGTTGCTCCGGTCGAACCGAGTGCGCTTGAAAATATTCGCCTGATTGTCGATTTCAAAGACGGCAGAAAAATCGAGCGCCCGATGAGCGAGATTCTAAAGTTTGGCGTCGATAAAGGAATCCTGACGATTATCGCCAAAGACGGCAGCATCGGTCGCTACTCGATTCTGGATATTGCAAAAATTACGGTTGAATAAGGCGTTGGAACTTTTCTGAAACGATTTGCCGGCTCAAGCCGGTACTCTAAACTTTTACTTTTCCGCTAAAATCTGCCTCAATCTGCCGACCAATTGGCTGTTTGGATCGACTTGTTCGAGCTGTGTCAGGTATTTCCGGGCGTTAGCGGCATCGCCTTTTTTGAAATAGGAAATCGAAAGGTAATAGAGCGTCGGCTCGTGCTTCGGATTTTGTTGTAAAGACGCTTGAAATTCTTTAATCGCGCGGTCGTAATCGGGATTTTTGCGCTCGACGAACGTGATGCCCAAATCCGTGCGGACATCGACATCGCCGGGTTTTTTCGCAAGCGCTTGTTCGTAATAATTTTCCGCCCGCTCATATTCCCGGATGTCGAAATACGAATTGCCCAATTGCACGATTTTTTCGACTTCCGCCGGCTTTAATGCCGCCGCCGCGTTGAAAAACTCGACGGCTTTATCGGCGCGCTGAATCTGCGCATACATCTTTCCGGCTTTTATCTGCGCATCGAAATTTTCGGGTTCCTTTTTGGCTTTTTCGAGCGTTTCCGAAACGTCGGGCATCATTGCGCCGGGCGGCTCTTTAACGCTCGCGACCTGTGTCTGCGAGGTTTGGAAAGGCGCATCGCTCTGCGCCGGATTCGGCTGGAGAACCGCGCTGCGATTGATATTATTGGAAACGAAAAAACCGATGAAAAACCCTGCCGCCAAACAGCCCGCGCCGACTAAAAGATATTTAACCATTCTAAAAAACTACTGTGCTTTTAAGCGTTTGAAGTAAACCGCTTTCGTATTCATCCGTTCAAAAAGAACGGATTTGTCCTTGAATTTGTTGAAAAATTTTACGCGTAACTATGAAGTCCGGGCAAAAGATAGCTAACCCCCAAATAAGTGAAAATAACGAGCAGAAAGCCGATAATCGCAAAATACGCCGAGCTCCTGCCGCTCCAGCCGCGCGAAATCCGCGTGTGCAGAAACGCCGCGTAAGTCAGCCAGGCGACGAGCGCGCCCGTCTCCTTCGAGTCGAACCCCCACGGTCTGCCCCACGATTCGTTCGCCCAAATCGCGCCGGTAATTAAAAGCATCGCGAGACCCGCAAACGCGAGACACGCCGTTTTGTACATCAAACTGTCGAGCGATTCCAGGGACGGCAGGCGCTCGCGCAATTTTTCGGTTCTGAAGGAAAATAAAATTACGAAAAATGTCCCTGCGAGCGCCGTCAGAAGACCGGCGAATTCGACCGGATTGGTGTTCAGGCTGAGAAACATTTTGCTTGAGTTTTGCTGGAAAAACTGTCTGCCCGCCTGCTCGAACTGTTTCGGCGTGAGGGCTGCAAATTCCTGCGCCGTAAGCTGCTGCTTGGAAGCGAGCTCCTGACCGACCAGTGTGTACTGCGCCGGATTTTTTTCCAATTGCGCCTGCAGATTTGCCTGAATATTCTGCGACGTTTTAATGCCTGAAACCCAGAAGGCAATCGCGATAATCTGCGCGACCAGCGCGGCTTTAAGCAGAATGTGACCGATTTGCTTCGCCTTTTCGTTATTCTGGTAAATATAAACAAGGAACGCGGCAATCACCCCGGCAAGCAGGATTCCCGACAAAAATAAAGTCCAGCCGACAAAGGGTAATTCGAAGCGGAAAAAGCCGCTGAACGCTTTTCCTCCCGACGGATTCGGGATAAATGTTCCGGCGCGGTAAGCAATGCTTGTAAACACCGAGCCGCTCGAAATCGAGCCGATAACGGCAATCGCAAAAAGGCTCGAAAAAATCGCCATCGCCTCGACTTTTACTTTATCTTTGAGCAGATAAACAACCGCAATCGCAAAACAGACGAGCGCGACACCGTAGCTCAAACTCGCGACGCCGACGTGAATCGGTCGCCAGTAAGAATCGAGAATCGGCATCAGGTTTGAATGCTCGCCGCCGATAAACCGTGCCAGCGTTAAAATTAAAGCCGCGAGCGGTAAAGTAAAGGCGCTCAGAAATTGAAAGTTTTTGCGATGCGCCAAAAAGAGCGTCGTAATCCCGGCGCCGAACGCGAAGGCGAGACTCAAATCATAAAGATTGCCGAACGGAATATAGCGGAAAACCCAGGGCTTGATGTTGTTTCCGCTCGCCTGAAGCTGAAGCAGCTCAAACTCGTAGGTATTGACCCAGCGCACGAGCCAGCTCGCAAGATTAAAGAAAACTCCAAGCGTGGCGCTCCACAAACCGATTTTCTGCGCCATCTCGGACGGCGCGTAAAGGTTGGTTAATTGGAACAGCGCGGCTAAAATATAGCAGGCGAGCGCGAGCATCATCAAAGCCGTATCGGAAATAAAACCCGCGCCGATTTGAATGCGCAAGCCGAGCATCAAAAACGCGCCGACGAGCGCCAGAATCGCCGGTAAATAAGATGTAAAACCCGGCACTTTCGCCGAGTTTTCACGCGCCGTAAAAACTTCCGTTTGTATTCTGCTGATTTCTTCCATAATTCTTAAAACTTCCTAATTGTTTTGTTCCGACAATTCGTTAGACGTCAGAGATTCGACAATGGTTTTAAATTTGTCCTCAAACGCCAGATGATTGCGGTTTGCGCCGCCGCCGAAAACCACTTCGAATTCGTTTTCGCCCTTTCGCTCAATCATCGCCCAGATGCGTTTATGCGAGATAAAAAACACGAAAATCAAAGCCAGAATCAAACCGAACCCGCCGATGTACCAGGCGATAAACGCCGCGCTGAACGGGTCGTATTTGATTGACAAAACGTGTGCCAGCGGCGATTTTTCGTAGCTCGCGAGATGCCACCGGTAACCTGCTTTCGGCGCGGCAATCGGCGCGTTGTCGGGCAGTTTGGCGGCGAAAGCGTAAACTTTCGTCGGTTCGCCCTGCGGCGGCGTTACGTCCAGAACGACCGCCGGATTGTTGTATTCTCCGCTGCGGGTCGAGGGCTGTCCGCCCTGCATTGTAAAATCGGGAACAAATGTCGAGTACGCGATTTTCGTTCCGTCGGGCAATTCAGCCGTTTCGTTGCGTTTTAATTGAACCGTCACGGGCTGACCGCCTTTTTCGGGTTTTAGTTCGAGCGTCATCAAACTCGCGCTGCCCATCGTAATGGCGCTCGCCTGAAAAAAACGATAACCGCGATAGTTAAAAGGACGATTCAGGCTGACATCGGCGACGGTCGTGCCGTATTCGGGGTCGTCGATTTTGATCTGCGTGCGCCAGTCGAGCGTGTTGTTGATTTCGATTGAACCGTTCGGGTCGATTAATTTCTGCTCGATTTCGGTGCAGGTAATCGTAAAGGGAAGCTGCACGTTATAGCGTTCCTGCCGGTCGAGATTGAATTCGATTAACTGAATCGAATCGGTTTTCTGCGCGACGCTGAAATCGCGCTGAATCGCCGGATTCGTGTCGGGCGTGAGGCGAATATCGGCGTCAAAACCGGTTTGAAGCGCGACGAAATGCCCCATAAACAGCGTCAGCAAAAAGACGTGGACGACGTATGCGCCGAGCCGGTTCCATTTAGCGCGCTCGCCGAAAACATAGAGCGATTTTTTGCTTTCCATCCGCGAAAAATCTTTTTTGCCCGATTCGTCCGTTGCGTAAAACGTGTTGGTATCTTCCGTCACGCGGGGACTGAATCCATTATTCGCAAAAACACTCCTAATCTTTTGGGCAATCTCGTTTTCATCCCTGCCCGTCAATTGAATGACCGCGTTTGATTTTTGATTGAGCAGCCAGCCGCGCGTCGCCGTTAATTTCGGTTCGGAAATGTACTTCCAAGCCGACGGGAAGCGGTCGATCGAAGCGAGAATGATATTGAGCGAAAGCAGCAGCAGGAGCGCGATGTAATACCACGAATGGTAAATATCGAACAGCCCGAGCGCGCCGTAAATTAATTTTTCGGCAGGCGTCCGCATGGCGTACGAGGCGTCGAAACCCTGCACGTTTTGCTGGATGATGAGCATTCCCATGACCGACAGGAAAACCAGAATGCAGAGCAAAACGATACCTAAACGCACCGAGCTTAAAAAATCCAAAAAGCGGTTCACAATCGGTACGGTTTTAGGTTTTGAAATTTCCTTTGTTTTTATAGACTCTTCAATAGCTGACATCTTCTATATAAAAATCATATCTTAGCGCAATTTATTTGTCATCCCGGTTAAAAATTAGTTCGACTTTTAACTAAAAATATACGTGGTTATAAGCTTTGGTTTGGAAAATTGATTTCGAGCGGTTATTCTTGATATTCCTGTATCTTTATCAGTTGTACATTTCAATGGATATAATCACGG
>DASWRC010000118.1:0-22967 GCA_036403375.1 Pyrinomonadaceae bacterium | reverse complement strand
TTCTTAACTTTTCCGTGCCTGATTTGTTATTATAAAAAAGGCGCCCGCGCCGCCAATCCTTCGCTCCCGAAAAATTTTCTATACAATGAGTTCGCCAAACAATCTTGAAATCAACGGAAATCTGTCGCGGCATCCGCTCGCCGAACTGCTCGTCGAAATTTTGCAGGCGCGGTTCCACGGTTCTGTGCGGCTTTCGCATCACAACAGCAAGACGATTATCTACGTCCGGCAGGGCGAGGTCGTTTTTGCGGTTTCCAACCAGCGCCAGCACCGGATTTTCGAACGGCTTCTGCGGAGCGCGGAGATTAGCCAAAAGCAGCTTGTCGAGATTCCCGAATTTACGAATGACATGCTGCTCGCCGGCGCGCTGCGCGAAAAGGAATTGTTTTCCGCAGCGGCGATAAAATCGATTTTCACGCGGCAGATTGAAGGAATTCTGCGCGACGTTATCACGTGGAAAGAGGGCGTTTGGAGCTTTAGCCCGCTGGCGCGTATTAAGGACGATATCAATTATAAAATCGACGCCTACAGCCTGCTGGTCGAATACGGCAGAAATCTGCCGAAAGACGCGGTTGTGCGCCGGTTTAAGAGCTTCAAGGAATCTTTCGGCAAAAAGCCGTCGGCGCCCGCGCAAATCAGTCTGCTGCCGCAGGAAGCGTTTCTGCTTTCGAGGTTTGATAAATCGTTTCTGAAAATCGAAGATATCACCGCTCTCAGCCATTGGTCGGACATGGAAACGCTGCAAAAGCTTTACGTCTTGTGGCTTGCCGGATTTCTCTACCGCGAAAACTGGGACCGGGCGTTTAAGGAACATCAGGTTTCCGCGATTATGAGCGCGAAATTCGAGCTAAAAAACCAAATCGCGGCGGGCGAACCGGCGAGCCCTGCGCCGACCGCGCAGCCCAAAGATGAACCGAAACCGGCGGAAATCAAACAACCCGCGATGACCACGCAAAAGCCGCAATTAACGCTCGAAAAATATCTGGCGCAGGTCGAAACGGCGGAAACTCATTACGAGCTGCTGAATATTTCGCATCGCTCGGACACCGGCGATATAAAACAGGCTTATTTCAATCTCGCCAAGCGTTTTCACCCCGACCTTTTTCATAAAAGCACGGACACCGCCATACAGGCGCGCATTCAGCATGCTTTTACCCAAATCGCCCACGCCTACGAGACGCTGCGTGACGAGGAAAAACGGCGAAGCTACGATTACCGCCTGCGCAAACTTTTAGCCGAGCTTGAAAAACTCAGTCCCGAAGAGCGCAATAAAACCAAGCCCGAACAGAAGACATTGACCGCAGCCTCGGAAATTTTCGAGCACGGCTTTAATCTTTTGATGGAAGAAGATTACGAGCAGGCTCTGCCGTATATTTTGCGCGCCGTGCATCTTGCGCCCGACGCGGCGCGTTATCACGCCTATTACGGAAAGCTGCTTGCGATAGATAAAAATCATCGCTTCAAGGCGGAAGCCGAGCTGCAAACCGCTATCAAGCTCGAACCCGAGAACCCGACCTTTCGCATCATGCTCGCCGAATTTTTCATTCAAAACAACCTGCCCAAACGCGCCGAAGGCGAGCTTACCCGCCTGCTCGACAATTTTCCCAACAACAAAGAAGCCCGCGCCTTGCTCGACAGTTTGCAAAATAAATAGTTAAACTTAGTTTCAGGCTATCGAAATTTCCGCTTTTTCAGGCTGTTTGATTTAACCTGAAACTTGAAACCTGAAACTTTTTAATATGGAAAGCATTGTTGCGCCCGAAGAAGCGCCATCCGAAAATTTTTCCGACGAATCGCTGGCGCAAATTTCGGCGGCGATGGACGAATTTGAAGGCTATGCGCACCCGCACGGCAGGCGAATCGCCGTGATTGCCGATGCCATCGCCGCGAAATTCAATTTTGCCCCGCACGACCGTCAGGCGCTTCGCCAGGCGGCGCTCGTTCACGACATCGGCGAGCTGGTGATGAATCGCGAATACATTAGGGCGAACCGCCTGCTGCGTGAAGAAGAGCGCATCGACATGCAGCGCCACACGGTAATCGGCGAACAGGAAGCCGCCCGGCGCGGGCTGGGTCGCGCGGTTCAGTTACTCGTCCGCTGGCATCACGAATGGTGGAACGGCAGCGGCTATCCGGACGCGCTCGAACGCGAGCAGATTCCGCTCGCCGCGCGTATTTTGCGCGTTGCCGACACCTTTGCGGCGCTGACCGATTCGCGTCCCTACAGCGTCGCCATCAGCGCTTCGGAGGCAAAGCGTTATCTGGTCGAATGGTCGGGCATCGAGTTCGACCCGAGTGTCGTGAAAGCTTTTCTCTCGCTCAGCGGCTTGCCGGAACTTGAATCTTACGCGGTCGAAAGAAATTATCAGCCCGTCGAACGGCTAAATTAATCAATGGTTAGCGCCCCGGATAAAAACGATTTATTTTGAAATATGATTCAAACAAACAACACGCCGCGCGGATGGCTCGCTTTTGAACTAAACGTCTTAAAGCGGCTTAAATTCACCAGCGCCGCGCTGCCTTTTACGAGCGATGCCAATCTTGGCGCTTACCTCAAACGCTGGAAAGTGCGTGTGCTGGCAAACGATTTAACGCTCGCGGGCTGGACAAAATCCGCCGCTTCGATTCAAAACAACAGCGAAAGATTATCTGACGACGACGTTAACATCGTCCTCGAAGACGCGTATGTGCCGCGTTACCGACTGCAAAATCAAGCTTTAAGAAACTGGTTCGGCGAAACCGACGCGTGGTGGTTCGATAACGTTCGCCAGAACATCGAACGCCTTCATTCGCCGACCTCAAAAGCGATTGCGTCGGTCACGGCGCTCAATGTCGGCGATTATGTTTTGTCGTTTACCGAAGACACTCTGGAGCTTCGCCAGCCGCTTTCGAATGTTTTCCGCCGTCTTTTAAGCGCGCTTCACGAGCCGGTAAATAACGGGCAAAACAACACCTGTACGAACAAAAACGCCTATGAATTCATCGCCGAAAACTTCGCGTCCGATTTGATGTTTCTGCGTCTGCCGCGCGCGCACAACCTGTCGCAGCGCAAATACCTGGGCTGGACTGCCTGGCGCGAAGAATTTCTGCGCGGCGGCGACGATTTCTGGAACGATTTGGAAATCCGGCAGGCTGGCAGATTAGGCACTTTGATTGAAACCAAATCGCAGTATCTGCGGCTTCTGGAAGAAACCCTGCGCACCGCCTCGCATATCAAGACTTGGACAATCGCACACGTCGAAGACGGCTTTATCGCCACGCAGGACATCGTCGAAACCATCGCGCGAATCCGCCGCGTCGATACGATTTACACCAAGGATTTTAGCGAATTAACCGGCACGAAAGCCGTCATTATTACTGCCTGAACTTAAACCGCAGAGGACACAAAGAGAGAGAGAGAGATTTTTATATTAATTTCTCTCTCTCTCTGTGTCCTCTGCGGTAAATTTCTACGCCTCACTCGTCAGCGAGTCGTAGGTTGCGGAATTCGATTTTCTCTCGCGCAAAAACCAGACAATACCGGCGCTTGCCGATAAAATGCCCGAAATCACGGTCAGGGTCTGCGCCGAAATTCCGTACATCGCGAGACTCGCCAGATAGCTCGAAAGACTGAAAATCGTCATTTCCGCGCCGCGGTCGAGCGTCGAGATACGCCCGCGAATGTAATCCGGCAGGCTGCGCTGAAACATCGTTTCCTGAACTGCGTATTCGACGCCGATAATCGCCCGCGAGAAGAAGCAGAAAAGCGCCAGCAGCCACAAGCTCGACAGTACGCCGCCAATCGAAAACAAGATGCCGTGAATCACGAGCGTCCAGCCGATAAACGAGACGTGACTGCCGCGCCGCTCGATAATCGCCGACGCGCGGTGCGCGACCATCATTCCGAGAAAAAGCCCTAAACCGCTCGCGAACCACAGAATGCCGACCGCCAAATCGGGATGCCAGTTTTCCTTGGCGGCGAAATGGACGCCGCCCATTCTTTCAAAAACGACGTTTATCGCGCCGCCGCCGGTTGCCCAGATGACGTTCATTATCAGAATCGTCAGCGCGAAATGATTCTGCGTCGTGTACTGAAAGCCTTCCTTGAGTTCCGTAAAAAACGATTCGCGCGTCCGTTTGTCCTTCATCCGCACAGCGGTTTCATCGTCGCGCGTCGCTTCCTCGGGAATCAGCCAGACCGAAAAAGCCGACACCGCAAACGACGCCGCATTGATGATAAAAGCAATCTTGTAGCCGAAATACGCGGACGCGAAACCGCCCAGCGCCGCGCCGATTGCCATCAGCAAAAAGCGCGTCGAAAACATCAGCGCGGTTCCGGCTAAAAGCCCGTCTTTGCCCGTCATATTCGGCGTCGCGGCGTTTTTCGCGCCTTCAAAAAACGCGCCGAACGTCGAAAGCAAAATGGTTGCCACATACGCAATCCACAAATTATCCGCGTTCGTCACCAGCAGAAACGCGAGCGCGAACACGACGCGAACCAGATCCGAGAAAATCATCACTTGGCGGCGCGAAAACCTATCGACAAACGTTCCCGCAATCGGCGAAAAAAGCGCGAACGGCAGGATGCGCGTCAGAAAAAAAACCCCGGCGGCAGCCGGCGAAGCGTCCGAAACAACGCGCACCAATCCCAAGCCGGCGATAAAGTTAAACCAGTTGCCCATCTCGGAAACAAATTGTCCCCACAAAAGATTGCGGAAGTTCCGATTCCCCTTTAATAATTGCGAATAAGTTAAATTCATACGATTTCGGATTTCGGATTGCGGGTTGCGGATTGAAATATTAAATCTCAAATCCGCAACCCGCAATCCCAAATTGAAAAAGCCGCCAGGCTATATAACCTGACGGCTTGACCTGTAAAATGGGACTAAATTTCAAGTTTTCATAAAACCGGTAACGGCACAGTTCGGAAGCATAAAACCGCTAATTTTTACAACGTGCGCGGCGACCGATTGGTTTCGCGGCTCAGTGTTGATTTTTGATATTTGCAGTTTATCCATAAAAATTTTGCCTCCGTTTCGCGCCGAAGCGAGTTTCAATACTACACCTTTAATCGAAAACCGGTCAAGAAAAATTTTTGTTTCAGTAATCAACCGTCGAAATTCTAACGCGGCAGCTGACCGGCTTGTTGTTGAAGTTTGACGAATCGCGGATGCGCGCGAAGGCTTTCCAGCAGCGGGTAAATATTTAAAATAGCCATTGTGTCGGAGCGTTCGTCGTAGGCTTTCTCCAGTTCGTCAAGCGCGGCATCGCTGTTACCGAGACCAATTTGAGCGACGGCGAGACTGAACGGGGAAACGTATTTTTGTTTCGATAACTCAATCAGCTCGGTCATCACCCGGAGAGCTTTTTCCCGTTCGCCGCCCGCGGCATAGGCATACGCCAGCACCGCCAGAACGCGCGGCTCTACTTCCAGACGACGGGCGGCTTCGGCTTCGATAATCGCTTCCGGAACACGATTTTGCTTTAACAGGTTGATTGATAAAACGTGCCGCGCGACCGCGTAATTCGGCTCGACTTTCAAAACCTCGCCGAGCGCCGCATCGGCTTCCGCATACTTTCCAGCCCACGAATAAATCTCTCCGATATCGGTATTGACGCTGATATTGAGCGGACCTTCGAGCTCGCGCGCTTTTTGGATTTCGGCAATCGCCTCGTCAAATCTCTTTTGCGAAACCAGAAAATACGAGTACCAGTGATGCGCGGTCGCATAATTCGCATTCAGCTCAAGCGCGCGCAAAAAATCCGCCTCCGCGCGCCCGAAATTCCAATCGTAAACCCATTCGATAAACGCGCGCGAGACCAAAGCCTCTGCCAGCTCCGGGTCTACCTGCAGGGCTTTCTCGGCATATTGTTTCGCCTGCGGAAAAGATTCTTCCGGCATCTGTGCGCCCCACACGCCGAGCAAAACGTAGCAATCCGCCAGACCGCTGTAAGCAAGCGCATAATCCGGGTCTTTTTTGACGGCGTTATTAAAGTAATCAATCGCTCGCCGAAAGCCTTCTTCAGTACGTTTGTTCCAGAAATAACGTCCTTTCAGGTAGTCGTCGAAGGCTTCGGCGTTCGTCGTGAAACGTTTTGTCAGATATTCGTTTTCGCCGGCGCCGAGGCGCGAGCCCAGCGCCCGCGCCGTGCGTTCCGAAAGCCGGTCTTCCAAATCAAAAATGCGCGTCGCCTCGGCATCGAACTTCTCTGACCAAAGCTGCTCGCCGTTTTTAACCCGCAACAAACGAATATTGATACGGACGCGATTGTCGGCTTGCCGAATCGTGCCTTCGAGAACCGCATCGACATTTAGTGTTTTACCGATTTCAATCGAGTCCGATTCACCGGCGGCATATTTGCTGACGGCGCTCAGCGGGCGCACCGCGACCGTCCGCAGGCTGCCGATTTTCGTAATCAAGGCATCGGTTAAACCCAAGCCCAGAGCCTTGTTGCTTTCATCTTCGGTCAGAGATTTCAGCGGCAAAACCGCGATTGAATTGATTTTTGCGCCTCCGGTTCGCGCCCGATTCCAGAACCGAACGCCCGCGAACGCCGCGATTAAAACCAGCGCGCCGGCGGCGAGCCAAAGCGGCACGTTTAGAATCCGTTTTTTCGGCGGCAGCAAGGGCGGCGCGTCCGGCATTTCGTTTTCGATGCGCAGCGTCAGGCGTTTAACGGTGTGTTTTTCGAGTATTGTTTCCCCGGCGGGCTGGAAAATCTGATTGACTTCCGCCGAAAAGCGATAGCCGTGTTTCGGCAGAGTTTCGATAAACTTTTCGCCGTTCGAGTTAAAAATCTTCCGCAGCCGCGAAATTTGCTTGGCGAGATTGCTTTCCTCGACAAAGGCGTCCTGCCAAACCGCCGCCATCATTTCCTCTTTGCTCAAAGCCCGCCCGTTGTTTTCGACGAGCAGCAGAAGCGTCTCGAATTCCTTCGCCGCGAGATGCAGCGGCACGCCGTCCGAGAACAAAGTTTTCTCCCGCGGGTCGAGTAAGAACTTCCCGAATCGGTAGATAAATCTTGTGTTTTTCGTAGTTTCCATCAGAGTCAAAAAAAAGCCAAAAAAAATTCAAAAAAACCGCAAGACATTTTTGCTCTGACTCAAAGATGATTAAGCGGTCAGATAATTTCAGGCTTAAAAATCGAATCAATTGGGTTAATTGATTTTACCGCCAGTCGTGAGGGCAAGGCAAGATTTTTCTGATTGAACAAAATAAACCCGGATTCTAACGGACGAAGATTCGCAGACTATCGCGAGTTTCCGCTTGGAAATTTTGCTGAAATAAACGGGGTCGAAAATATGATGAACAGATTTTGCCGCTTAACGCTCGGACTAATTGCTGTTATGACACTATTTGCCGGCGATGCGTATGCCGATACATTCGAGTTCCTGACTTTCACGCCGCCGCGCGGGTGGGTGAATCAGCCGTTACGGGACGGAATCGGCTACCGGCGTGCGAGCGGAATCGGACTGATTACCGTCTACGCGAGTTATCCGGCGACCGGCTCTCCGGCGGACGAGTTTGCACGGATGTGGCGAGCCCGCGTCGAGCCGACTCTGCCCGGAAAAGCGCCGCAGCCGCAGCTTGAGCGCGAGGGCGATTATACGGTGGCGGCGGGCGGTCAGCAGGCGGACGCCCAGGGCACATTGACGACAATCACGCTCGTCACGATAGTCGGAAAGGGTCGCGCTATCGGGGTGCTGACCTTGTCCGCCGGAGACGATGTTTTTCGCGAGCTAACTACTTTCCTGGACAGTCTGACCGTCACGCCGGAAACTTCGGTGACGACCAAGCCGGATTCCGTCCCGGCTCCAACCGGCGAGACCGAGGTCGAATTTGCCGTGCCGCCCGGTTATGTATCGAAACGCGATGGTCGGATAATTTTGCTGATTCCGACGACGTTTAACGAGAAGACGCCGTGCGCCTACGGTCTCAGCCCGTCGCGCCCCTCCGGCGGCAGCCTCGAAACAGACGCGCGGGCAGCCCTTCTTGAACCGCACCCCGGTTGGAAACTCAAGGACGATGGTTTCACGGCGATGCGCGGCACGGCGGGCGACGGGTGGGAATATTATTGGTTTCGCACCGGGATTGAAAGTTTTAGCGGGGGCAGATACCAATACGTCAACGCGATGGCGATGGCTTTTCCAGCCGGACCGGGGCGCGTAAATATTCTCTGGGGAGTCGGAAACGCGCCGCGCTGCCAACTGGACGACCTCGCCTTCGCCCAACTGTTTCACAGCCTGCGTCCGCGCGGCTGGACTCCGGACGGCGGCAAGGCACTGGTCCGCGCCCTTCAGGGAACATGGCGTTACACGCACAGCTATGGCGTCACCCAGTATAAGTTTACCGGGAACGGGCGCTACGAGTACGGTCGCGGAACCACCACTACAGCGGGTGTGCTGGAGACGACATCCTCGAACGCTTCGGACGGAAACTACAAACTTAACGGCTCGGAACTGATACTCGGCGGCAGCGGCGGCAGCGTATCTAAACTTCGGGTGCGCGTCTATGACAAATATCTTACCGGAAAGTGGTGGCGCATGATGGCGGTGCTTAACGAGGGGGCGAATCCGGCGTTAGAAGTCGAGTATGAGCGAATCGAGAATTAGATATTCGCGCTTTGCCGGCGGCGTTTTCCGCTGTGCAGCGTCACCGTCGAAAACGAAGAAGGCGGTGCGGTCGAGCCGGGAATTTTACGGTTAATTTTTCAAGTCACAAAGTTTTTTTGAAAGGAGTAGTTATGAAGTTCAAATTAGTTTTAAGTTTTATTTTTTTAGCTCTTTGCGTTTCGGCTGGTTTCGCTCAGACCGACCTGCAAATAACGAAAAAAGTTTCCAGAACAATGCCCGGCATGGTGCAGATACCGACCGAGCAGATGACCCCGGCGATGGCGAAGCATCTCAAAGAAATGAACGAGGTCACGACGATGGTCTATATCAAGGGCTCGTGGATGCGGACCGACACAACGGCGAAAACACCGAAGATGACCGGCGGGTTTGAATCCCACACGTTTTCGACCGTCGTGCAGTGCGACCGCCAGCGCCTGACGACCTTCGACACCAAGAGTAAGAAATATTCCCAGTACTCGATGCGCGAAGGACAAACCGCTTCCGGCGGAAAAACCGCGAAAAAAGGCGGGTCGATCACCGTCTCGGGAAGCGTCACCGACGCGGGAGAACGGGCAAAACTATTCGGTTTTGACGTGCGCCGCCTCAAACAGACGTACCTTTTTACGCCCGCCGCCAATGCCTGTCAGAAACAAAAAATGCAGATCGAGATTGACGGCTGGTATGCCGATATTCCCGAGTTTTCATGCCCCATCAGAATGGCTCTGCCGGAGAATACCGGCGGCAGCGATTGTCTCGATGATTTCGATTATCAAATAAAAGGCGCAGTCACCGGCATCGCGCTTAAAGAAATCAAAAAAATCACCATTGACGGGCAAATCGTGACGATGGATGAAGAAGCGACGGAAGTAAAGCGAACGACGCTGGCTGATTCGTTTTTTGAACCGCCCGCCGGTTACAAATCCGCCGCGCCGCAGTTTAACTCCTCTGAAAATCCGGCGAAAATAACCGAAACCAATTCGACCAGAACAATTGCCCCCGCGACAACTTTAAGCGATTCGGCGCCGCTTCCGCTGCCGACCGCCGGAATCGACAAACAACCTTTGGCGGAGAAAAAAGCGGGCGTCGTCCGTATCGGAATCGCGAAGCCCAAAGTGACGACGCCCGAAAGCAAAAAAGACCCGAATGCCGGCGCGGAAATCGCGGACGCGGCGGCAAAGTCCCTGGTCGAATCGCTCACCGCCGCAAACGTCGAAGCCGTCCGGCTCGAAACCGATTCGCCTGAAAACGAGTGCCGGGAAAAAGGCTGCGATTATATTTTCTACGCGAATATCACGCAGAAACGCGGCGGCGGCGGAATGTTCGGAAAAATGCCGGCGATGAGCGCCGCCACAATGGCTGGCGCGATGATTCCGGGCGGCGGAATGGTCGCGTCAACCGCCGGAAGCGCCGTAATGGGGCAGACGATGGGCAAAGCGGCGAAAGCGAAGGACGAATTCACGTTTGAATATAAGGTCGCCGGGCTCGACGCGGGCGCGATTTTGGCGCAAGCCGTCACCAAAGCCAAAGCCGAAAAAGACGGCGAGGACGTTTTAACGCCGCAAATCAAACAATCGTCGATGGCGACCCTGGGCGAGATTGCGAAAAGCAAGTAACACGCGACCCGACGGTTTTTTGAAATGAAACAAAAAATGGAAATCATTTTTGAAATCGAAGAAACCGTTATCGTCCGGCAAACAGCGATAACCTGGACGGCGTTTTGCCCCGCCTGTCGGGCACTCGTCGAGATGGCTTTGCCTCAAACAATCGCCGATTTGTCCGGCTTTACCGAACGCGAAATTTTTCGCCTGATCGAAGCCGGAAAAGTTCATTTCGTCGAAGCCGAGAGAGTTTTTGTATGTCGAAATTCGCTGCTGCGCGATTCCCCGCCGCCTGACCTGAACGGCGAGACTTGAATTTAGAAGAAATGAGTAAAAATCAATGAAAGAAGCAGAACTTAAACTAAAAGGTAAAACATATCGAGACGCAATCGTCGGGTTTTTAACGGCAATGCTGCTTTTAACCGCACCGCTCATCGTCGCCGCGCAGGGAAAGATTGCTTTTCATTCCCAGCGTGACGGCAACCGGGAAATTTATGTGATGAACCCCGACTGTCCCGTAAAATTCGGTGCGCGTTTCTCGAAGAATGCCTGGACGCCTTCTTTGAAATCGCTGCCTTTGCCGGATTCGATTTGCAGTTGGTGCTCCAAATCGA
The DNA here is from genome assembly GCA_036403375.1 of Pyrinomonadaceae bacterium. Taxonomy (GTDB): domain Bacteria; phylum Acidobacteriota; class Blastocatellia; order Pyrinomonadales; family Pyrinomonadaceae; genus JAFDVJ01. The sequence continues at coordinate 12,162 of DASWRC010000118.1, read as the reverse complement.
GCTGCGCGGCGAGATTGTTTGAAAACGAAGCGTTGAGCATCTGCTTGATGCGCCCGATGGAAGCGGTCGGCGCGAGCGCGAGTTTTTTTGCCATTTTCAGCGCTTCTTCCATCAAGCTTTCTGCCGCGACCGTGCGATTTATCATGCCGATTTGAGCGGCTCTTTCGGCAGAAAGCGTGTCGCCGGTCATAAAGATTTCCGCCGCCAGCTTTTCGCCGACGGCGCGCGGCAGGAAAAACGAGCCGCCGCAGTCGGGCGAAAGTCCGATGCGCACAAATGCTTCGTTGAACGTCGCATTTTCCGCCGCCAGCACGATGTCGCAGGCGAGCGCAAAATTCGTTCCCGCACCGGCGCAGACGCCCTGCACGGCAGCGACAAACGGAATCGGCGTTTCACGAATCAGCAAAATAACGTCGTGCAGAGCTTTTAAAGGTTCTTCCAGAAAGGCTTCGATTCTGCCTTCGCGCTGCCACATCTGCTGCATCTCGCGCAAATCGCCGCCCGAACAAAACGCGCGTCCTTCGCCCGTTAAAACAATCGCGCGCGCCTTGTCTTCGACTGCCCGCCTGACGGCTGAAAACAAATCCTTCGTCAATTGCAAAGACAGCGCATTCAATGCTTCGGGACGGTTAAACGTAATTATCGCAACCGTTTCCTGTAATTCGTAGTTGATGGTTTCAAACGACATTTTTAGCGGAGAGTAGAGAGTGAAGAGTGAAGAGCAAAAGTCCTGAAACTCTCTGCTTTCTCTACTCCCTGCTCATTTCAAGCAAAGCGGACTCTTGATTTATTGGCGTTGTGGCATTCGCGGCAGAGAACGGCGCGTCCGACTTTGGGTTGGAACGGAACATGGTCGTGCTTGCCGCAATGGTCGCAGACAATCTCGAATTTGGTCGGCGCATTTTCGCCCGACGTCACTTTCTTCGAGCGGCATTTCGGGCATCTTTGCGGCGCCATCATATTGCGTTGGTAGAAAATTTCCTGTTCTTTCTCCGTAAAAAGAAAAACTTCCTTGCATTGAACACACGGAATTTCAACATCCGGCATTTCATTTATCTCCTTTTGTGTGTTGAGTGTAGCACAAACCCTAAAATTTGCGTAACTCCGCCGGGCGGCAAAGCCCGGCGATTTACAATAAAATTAATTTTCGCTCAGGGCGCGGACGTGATTTTTAACGGTTTCGCCCAATGTGTCGAGGTTATAACCGCCTTCGAGCGTCGAGACGAGGCGCCCGCCGCACGCGTCATCTGCCCATTGTTTAAGCGTTGCGGTCATCGAAACGTAATCTTCGTCTTCGAGCCGCAATTGTCCGAGCGGGTCGGTCAGATGCGCGTCGAAACCGGCGGAAATCATTATCAAATCCGGCTTAAAATTAGTATTAATGTCGGCAATCGCCGCCTCGAACATTCGTTTCTGCTCGCCCGCCCTGGTGTGCGCTTTAACCGGCACGTTCATCGTGTAGCCGCGCCCGCGCCCGAAACCGGTTTCGCCTCTTGAGCCGGTCCCCGGATACCACGGATATTGATGCATCGAAAAGAAAAAAACGGACGGGTCGTCAAAGAAAATTCCCTGCGTGCCGTTGCCGTGATGCACGTCCCAATCGACAATCGCGACGCGCTCGATTTCCTTATAGCGATTTTGCGCGTAACGCGCCGCAACCGCCGCGTTGTTGAAAAGACAAAAGCCCATCGCGCTTTCGGCGGTCGCATGATGACCGGGCGGGCGAACCGCGACGAACGCGTTTTTTGCTTCGCCCGAAACGACCGTATCGACCGCGCGGCACACGCCGCCCGCGCCGTAAAGCGCCGCATCAAACGATTTCATCGAAACGACAGTATCGGCGTCGAGCCTTTCAAGCCCGTTTTCAAACGCGCCTTCAACGCGGCGAAAATGTTCTTTCGTATGAACCGCCTGAATCATCCCTCGCGAAGCCTGTTCGGGCGTGATTTCTGCGAGCGACTGCCAGAATTCCGCGTCTTTTTTAAGCGCATTCATCACGGCTTCATAGCGTCGCGGCGTTTCCGGATGCCCTAAACCGGTGTCGTGTTTCTGATAAAACGGGTGATGGATTAATGCAGTTTTCATAAAACTAATTTAACGCAAAGCCGCGAAGGGACAAAGACGCAAAATTCTTTAAAGTTCAATTCGCTGTAACTTTGCGCCCCCGTGTCTTTAACGTTAAAAATTTTCATTCGTCAATTATCTGCAAAAAAGTTTCGATTAATAAATTTATCGCTTCGATGAGGGCGGCGTCCGCTAATTTGCCCGTCGAATTTACTTTTGTCCGCGCGCCCGAAATTAAAAGCGCCGTGTTTTCGGTCAGTTTTGCGCCGATGGTTTTCAGAACCAGAAACAACGATTCGTGCGTTTTTTCGCCGAGGCTCGAAGCCGTTATCAACGCGGTCGGTTTGCCGTCAAAATCGTTTGTGCCGACCGTCCATTCGAGCGCGTTTTTGAGCGCCCCCGGAATGCTGAAAACGTATTCCGGCGTGCAGATTAAAACGCCGTCCGCCGCGCGGATTCGGCGGCGAAAATCCCCGACTTCCGCGATTTCAGCGCCGCGCTCCAAATCCGGATTGAAATGCGGCAGGCGCGCCAAACCTTCATAAATCGTAAGATTTATCCGGTCTCGAAACATCGCCGCGATATTTTCGATAATCGTCAGATTCGTCGATTTCGCCCGCAGGCTTCCCGAAATCGCCAGTATTTTCTTCATATATTTTCAGCCCGCACCGAAATCGTTTTATGAATTCCGAAACGAAATTAACCGAATGTAATCTATCAAACAAAACGTTCCCGAATTTCTCACTAGAATACAGATTTGAACCGAGTTACAAAATTGAATCAATTAAAAAACAGGAGAATTTTTCTATGAGAAGAACATTAACATTATCAGCAATATTAGCGCTTGCGCTTATCGGCGGAAACTGTTCGTCGACCGGCGGCAACGGCAATTCGACGAACACTAATATGTCGAACAGCAGCGGCTCGACGACGAACAGCAGTTCGATGGGCGGCGGCAATACGATGTCGGGCGGCAACACAATGGGCGGCGGCACATCGAACATGGGCGGCACGACGGGTAATACAACCGGCGGCAACACGGGCGGCTCGACAACCGGCGGCACCACGACAACCGGCGGAAATACAACAACCGGCGGCAACACTCGCACAACCACTAACGGCGGCGGAACAACCGGCAACACCGGCAGAACCGGCAATACGGGCGGCACGACTAACGGAACGACGACGACCAGAAGTCCGGGCGGCACGACAAACAGGTAGTAATTTCAGATTTTCAAAGACTCGGGGAAAAGCGCGTTCGGTCAAAGCCGAACGCGCTTTTTAGTGTTTACGAAAGCTCGTTAGATAAACGCCGTTTCGTGTAAAAGCGCGCCCTTTGCAAAGCGTTCGAGGCGCAGACACGAAACGTCAAGAAACGAAGCCTCGCCGTCGACTATGATTTCGGATAGCGCGCGCCCCGTCGCCGGCGAGTGCATCACGCCGTGACCGGAAAAGCCGTTGGCAAAATATAAACCCTCGGTTTCACAGCCGCCCAAGATAGCGTGATGGTCGGGCGTATTTTCATAAAGACCGGCGCGGCATTTTTCTCGCACGGGCACGGTTTCAAATAAAAACGGCGCCCGATGGCGCGCGCGCGCGTAAACTTTTTCGATAAACGCCGCGTCAAAATCCGTGTCGAACGAAGCCTTTTCTTCCGGGTCGGGATACGCGAAAAGGACTTCGCGATTATCCGCGTTGGCGGACGAATCGACAAAATCGCGCGCCGGGCGAAAATGAAAGCCGCTTCCTATATCAATCACCATCGGCAGATTTTCGGGCAGCCGGTTCCGGCTTTGCGCCCAGACGATTTGGCGTTTCTGCGGCTCGACCGGTAAACAGACACCGGCGGTTTTTGCCAGGAAGCGCGCCCACGCGCCCGTGCAAATCACCACTTTTTCGCATTCGATTCTGCCTTTATTCGTTTCAACCGCCGTTACTTTTCCGCCGACCGTTTCGACTGAAAAAACTTTTGTATCAAACTCGATGCGCGCGCCTCGCTCCAAAGCTTTCGAGGTAAACCCGCGCATGACCGCCAGCGGATTGATAAAACCGTCGTTTTTGCCGAAGCTTCCGCCCGTAATATCTTCGCAGTTCAGAATCGGACAAATTTCTTTAATCGCCGCACAATCGACGATTTCGACATCTTTCACGCCGAGTGACTTTTGCGTTTCGACATTGCGCTTCAAATAATCCAGATGCCGGTCGTCGGTTCCAAAAAACAGATACCCGCGCGGCTCGTACCCGCAATCAAATTCCCAATTCCTGAAAAAGTCGAGCGAATAAAGCGACATCCTGATATTGATTTCGGTTTCAAACTGCGCGCGGACGCCGCCCGTCGCCTTGCCGGTCGAACCCAAACCCTGCGCCGGCTCGCGCTCCAGAATCAAAACGTCCGGCGCGCCGCGTTCCGTCAAATGAAACGCCACGCTCGCGCCGACCACGCCGCCGCCGATGATGACGATTTCAGCTTTTTTCATAATTATTTTAGCTGCGGATTAACGCGAATTTCGCGGATTTTTAATTTATTGATTTATCAGCGAAATCCCCGCGTCAATCCGCGGCTAATCTTTCTTACTCAGAATCGACGCCCGCCGCTTTCATGACAAATTCGGGCGTCCGCGGCTCGTCCGGCAAAACATAGTCGAAGCCCTTTTCTAAAGCCCATCGATGGAGCCACGAGATGCCGTTGCGACGGACAAAATTGTCGGGTAATTTATAGGCTTCGTCCTTTAACGCGTCTTCCAGATTGACGAATTTGTAACCGCGCTTTTTGAGCATTTTGGCAAGGTCGTCCAGGTAATCGGAATTGATAAAATTCGCGTGAATCAGCAGGATTTGCTTGATTTCGCGCCCGAAAAGCCTGCCCGATTGGCGTTCCCAGTAATCCATTTTGGCTTCCATGTACGGAACATACGCCGCGCCGATTTGCGCCATCAGTTTTTTATCGCCGTTGTCGAACGCCTTGTCATAAGCGCTCGCGAAAATCCAGTCGGAATTATCAATCGTGACGGGCGCAATCCGGTATCCGTGCGCGCTCAAAAATTTGCCCAAATCGTTTTTCGTTTCCAAACTTAACCCCGTCCAGAGAAACGGGTGTCGAAAGAAACGCGGTTTCAAGCCTTTTGCGGCGAGCAATTCTTTCGTGATTATTTCGCCGCTTAAAATCTCGTCCTCGTATTTTTCGAGCGAAACATTGGCGATATTGACGTGCGAAAACGTGTGATTGCCGAGGTCTAATCCCGCGTCGAGCCACGCGCGCAGCAAATTGACCTGCGCCTCGTCGCGCTTTTCGCCGTTGTAAAGTTTGTTTTCGTTGACGAAACCGATTGCCGGAATTTTGGCTTTCGTGATGTGCGCAAGCAGTCTGCGCGTAATTTCCTGCCGGTTTTTCAAGTCCTTGCGCGTCGAAACCACCGGCAAATCGTCGATGGTCACGGCAATAAACCGCTGCGGCTTCTGCGCGTAGACAGAAAACGCCGCACAAACCAATGTAAAAAATAAAATTGCGGGCTTCATATTTTTATTTTAGCCGCGAATAGCACGAATAACATGAATTATTTTTTTGTTTTTATTCGTGTTATTCCCGGCTATTCGCGGCTAATTTACTTCGCGAAAACCTGCGAAAAATCGGCGAACGATTTAAATTCGAGCGCGTTGCCCGACGGGTCGAGAAAAAACATCGTCGCCTGCTCGCCCGTCTCGCCTTTAAAACGAACTTTCGGTTCGATAACGAATTGGACGCCTTTGTTTTTAAGTCGTTCGGCAAGGCGCTGGAAATCTTCGGGCGGCAGAACAATCCCGAAATGCGGTACCGGAACGTGGTCGGCGTCAACGTCGTTAACGGTGCGCACGCCCGCTTCGCCGGGCGCGAGATGCGCGACGATTTGATGACCGAAAAGATTGAAATCAACCCACGCGTCAGAGCTTCTGCCTTCTTCGCAGCCCAGAACGTCGCCGTAAAATTTTCGCGATTCTTCCAAATCCTTAACGGGAAAAGCCAGATGAAATAAATTTTGCATAAATTTGAAATTAGAAATCCAAGATGTCTTATTCTAACTCAAATCTACGCGGTTCGATAATTCGCGAGCGGTCGCAAATCCTGCGCGTCGCCGTTTTCGTCCACGTAGCGCAACGGAACAATCAGCGGTTCGGTTTTTGGTGAATTTCCGTTGCGGTAATTCTGCAAATCGCGCCGAATTGCCGCTGCTTTCTCCGGCGAAACGAGCACGGTTAAATCATTTTCGCTTAGCTTCAGCAAGTTTTTCACCGAACCGGCGGCTTTCAAAAGCGCGCGGCGGTCGCTTTCCTCAATGGACGGCAGCGCGGCGGCAAGCTCGTAAAAATGCGCCGTCTCGCGGCGCTGGCAATGAATTTCGTTTGAAAGATTATGCGCTTCGTCGCGCAGAGTTTGCAGAACGCGATGCGCCGCACTCGCGCCGTCGAACTCGATTTGCGCGCCCGATTCGGTCAAAAAATACGCGATTTCGCCGTGCTGCCCGCGAGGTTTGACTGCGGAAACAACTGCAAATTCGCGGTTCTTCAAATTCGCCAAACCTCTCAGCGCGGCTTGCAGATGCGCACGTCCGCCGTCAATCAAAACCAGCGCGGGAAAATTTCCCTCGCTTTGGGCGAACCGGAATTCGATGAATTTCCGCAAAGTTTCAAGTTCCGAATCTTCGTCCGCCAACCAAAATGCGTATTCTTTCCCGAGAAATTTGCCGTTTTCCCAGACCGATTTTGCCGCCGTAAAATCGGTGCCCGAAATATGCGCCGCGTCGAATGCCTCGATTCTTTCCGGCATCCGGCGTAAATCGAAAATCTCTTTAAGCTCCGACTGAATTTCACCGGCAGTTTTTTCGCGCCGGATTTGCCGCAGTTCGTGCTCGTATTTCGTTCGCCCGAGTGCGCGCGTCGTCATCACCTTCGGCTCGTTTTCACGCGCGACAGAGATTTTTATTGGGCGGTTAAATCTTTGACTCAGCTCGCCGGCAAGTGCGAATCTTTCCGTAAAATCCTCGCTCACACGAATTTCTTTCGGCGCGTGGAAACGGTAAAACTCGGGCAAAATGGCTGGTAGAATTTCTTCCCTTTTACCTGTTTTTTCAAAAACGAACGTGCGTTTTCCGAGAGTCTTTCTACCGCGCATCGAGACGAGATAAACGAAAAACTCGTCTTCGCTTTCCGTAATTTCAAACGTATCGACGGCGTCCGAGAGCCAGAAATTCCAGTCCTTCGCCGCGAAAATCTTTTCTATCGAAAGCCATTCGTCGCGCAATTCGGCGGCGCGCTCGAATTCAAAGCTTTCCGCCGCCGCTTCGATTTTTTGCCGGTATTTTTCTTCCAATTCGCGAGTTTTTCTTTGTAAAAAAAGCCTCACGAGTTCGACTTGTCCGGCGTACTCGGTTTCGTCACAGAGATTCGCGACGCACGGCGCAACACATCTTTTGCGGTAAAACTGCGGGCACGGAACGTTGAATTGACCGTCGATTTCGAGTTCGCACGTTCGCAGGCGAAAAGTTTTGTTCAAAAAATCTATCAAAAAGCGCACGCCGGTTTCGGGCAGAAACGCGCCGAAATATTCTACGCCGCCGGTTAAAATTTTTCGGGTTGCGAGCAGCCGCGGAAATTTTTCGGCGGTCAGTTTGAAATGCGGAAAAAGACGCTGCCGGGCGAGCGAAAACTTATTTTCCGGTTTATGTTTCATCCCCGCGCCCCGGTTGATTGGTGTCCAGCAGTTCGTGAATCGTTTTTAAGGAATCCGCGTCTTTAATAGTTTTGTCCTCGCGCCAGCGCAAAATTCGCGGAAAGCGAACGGCAACGCCCGATTTGTGACGCGTCGATTTTTGGATTGCCTCAAATGCCAATTCAAAAACCAGTTTCGGCTCGACGCTGCGGACGGGTCCGAAAGTTTCTTTCGTGTTGTGCCGCACGAAATTATCGACGCGGCGAATTTCGGCGTCGGTCAAGCCCGAATAAGCTTTGGCAAACGGCACCAGCTCGCCCTCGTCGTTCCAGACGGCGAAAGTGTAATCGGTAAAAAGCCCCGAGCGTTTCCCGCTGCCCTTTTGCGCGTAAAGCAGAACGGCGTCAATCGTCATCGGCTCGATTTTCCACTTCCACCAATCGCCGCGATGCCGCCCCGTGCGATAGGGCGAATCCTTTCGCTTCAGCATAAAGCCTTCGACACCCAAATTGCGGCTTTGCTCGCGGCGCGCGGCTAAATCGTTCCAATCGGCGGCTTCGACCGCTTCGGTCGGGCGAAAGATTTTCTGCGCTTCAGCAGGAAGGTCGGCAATCGTTTTTTCCAAAAATTCGCGCCGGACGTACATTTCCAGCGAGCGGATATCGCGTCCCTCATATTCCAGAAGGTCGTAAGTCTGCAAAATCACGGGCACTTCCGACAGGATTTTCGCCGTCAGGTTTTTGCGCCCGATGCGTTTTTGCAGCTCGGTAAAAGGCATCACGCGATTCTCCGTCCACGGCAAAACTTCGCCGTCGAGAACCGTTCCGTTCGGCAGACTGGCGGCGGCGCGCGCGATTTCGGGAAAGCGCTCGGTCATCAAATCTTCGCCGCGCGACCAGACGAAAACCTGGTCGGCGCGTTTAATGACCTGCGCGCGGATGCCGTCCCATTTCCATTCCGCCTGCCAGTCGGCGATGTCGCCCAAATCTTCCAATTCAAAATCAATCTGGTGCGCGAGATGAAACGGAAACGGGCGCGCCACCGGCGTTTCGTCCGCTTCGAGCTCGGGGTTGATGAGATGCGCGAAAAACGCCGCGTCAGGCGACCATTCGCCCATCAAACGATGCGCGATAATGTCGGTCGGAATCTCCGACAATTGCCCGAGCGCGCGAACGACCAGTAATTGCGAGACGCCGACGCGGAAGCTGCCCGAAATCAGTTTGTTGTAAATCAGCCGCTGCGAATAATTCATCCGCGACCACGCCTCGATGACCGCGCGTTTTTGCGTTTCCTCCTGCGCGCCGCGCAGCGGTAGAAGCTTTTCTTCGACCAAAACCTGCAGCGGCGTTTCGTCGATTTCCGTATTGTTGGGAAGAAGCAGCGCGATGGTTTCCGCGCCGTCGCCGACCATGTCGCGCGATTCGTCGAACAGCCATTCGGGAATTCCCGACAATTCCAAAGCCCATTCCCTCAATTTTTTCGACGGCACAATCTGGCGCGGTTTTCTGCCCGAAAGAAAATACAAAGCCCACGCCGCATCGGATTTCCGAGCCTCGGCAAAATAGTTTTTCAGCGCCTCGACCTTTTCGTTGGTCTTATTCGTCTGGTCGAGCGCGTTGTAAAGCTCGGTAAATAATTTCATATTTTTTTAGCCGCGGATTAACCGGGGATGAACGCGGATAAATCAATTTGATAAAAAGTCTTTCAATCATTACCGGTTTCTTAAAATCCGCGTTCATCCCCGGTTAATCCGCGGCTAATTCTTTTTCCTCTTCGTCGCCGTAATTTGCTTTCAGCGGGACGGCGTGCTGACCGTTTTCGTTAAGCCAGCGGACTAGTTCCGGGACAAAGCCGTGCGTCACGTAAACGGTTTCGGCTTCCGCCGACTTGATTGCCGTTTGCAGTTCGGTCCAGTCGGCGTGGTCGGATAAAACGAAGCCGCGGTCAACCGCTTTTTGCCGCCGCGCGCCGCGCACCATCATCCAGCCGGAAGCAAAGCCGGTCGAATGCAGCCCGAACTTTTTCAGCCACGGCGTGCCGTGCGCCGACGGCGGCGCGACGACCAGAGCGCCCGCAAAATCCTTTTTGTTTTCGACCGCGCCGGCGTAGGTTGTTTCGGGCAAATCGACGCCCGATTCGCGATAGGCTTCGGTCAAACGCTCGACCGCGCCATGCGTGAAGATTCTGCCAATCGAGCGGTCGATGCCGTTCATAATTCTTTGCGATTTGCCGAGCGCGTAAGCGAAAATCACCGAAACTTTTCCCTTGTCTTGATTCCTGCGCCACCATTCGTTGATTTGCTCGAAGATAATTTCGGTCGGCTGCCAGCGGTAAATCGGCAGGGCAAACGTCGCTTCCGTGATGAAATAGTGACACCTTACCGGTTCGAACGGCGCGCACGTTGCGTCCGGCATTAGTTTGTAATCGCCCGAAATCACCCAGATTTCGCCTTTGTATTCGACGCGCACCTGCGCTGAGCCGAGAACGTGTCCCGCCGGGTGAAACGACACCTTAACGCCGTTTATCTCGGTCGTTTCGCCGTATTTTTTGGTTGAAATGCTTGCCTCGCCGAGCCGGATGCGCGACAGGCGCTCGCCTTCCCGCGGCACGAGATAATGTTGATTTCCGCGATACGTGTGGTCGGCGTGCGCGTGCGTCAAAACCGCTTTTTTGACCGGCTTCCACGGGTCGATATAAAAATCGCCTTGCCGGCAGAACAAACCTTTTTCGGTTAATTTGACTAAATTCCCCTTCATTTTAGATTCAGGATTATGCAATTATTATGCGCAAAACAAAATAAAGGAATTTTTATTTATAAATGCCGTGGATGTTGGAGTTTATACAAAATCGCCGTTCGGGAAAACGGCGTGCGCCGCGGCGTGCGCCGCATTAAAAAAATACATCTAATCGAGCGCTGTCCGGGAGTCTTTAGAAGATTCTGATTTCTTACAATCCCTTCGCAATCTGCCGGATTGCGCCGAGATGATACGCCGTGTGCGCGAGCATTCCCATCGCCATCCCGACGTTGTCTTCACTCCAGTTTTGATTTTCGGCAAAACAGCGCAGCGCGTTTTCGTAGGATTTCCTGACGGTCGTGCGCAGCGCCGTCCATTCCTCTTCCGAAACGTCTTCAATCAGCCAGCTGTCTTCCCAGTTGACCTTTTCGCTTCTGCCGCCGATAAATTCGCACAGCCGGTCGAGATAAAATTTTGCATGTTCGGTCTGCGCGGCGACGGTCGTGCCGTTCGATTCGCGCGACACTTGTTCAGCCGAAAGCGCGTCCAGAGTTTTGAAAATCCCGATGCCTCGGTCCAGGTAAGCGCTTCCCTGTCCTTCGGGCGAACCTTCGAAGGTTTCGTGAAAAAGGTAAGCAAGCGATTTTACAAAATAGTCTTTTTCGATGTAATTTCCAGCGTCCATAATTCCCTTTTTTCGTTCTAAATAACTTTCAAAATCTGCCGAATCGCGCTCAGGTGATAAGCCGTGTGCGCTAAAATGCCGAGCGCGCTGGAAATTTTGAAATCGTTCCATGTTTCGACGTCGTTAAACGTATCGGTCACCCGCTGATAAGTTTTGTGCAGCTGCCCGCGCAGTGCCGTCCATTCGGCGTCCGAGACGGTTTTCGTTTTCCAACTATCCTTCCAATCGACCATCGTGAAGTTTTCGCTCATATAATTGCTTAAAAATTCGAGATAAAAGCGCACGTGCTCGCAATGGGCGGCAATCGTCGTACTTTCGGCAGAAAGCGCGCGCGATGCTTTCTCGGCGTCAACCGTGTCAATCGTATCGAAAAATCCCGTGCCGGCGTCCAGATACATCGTGCCGAAAGCCGTGTTCGTGCCTTCGAAAGTTTCTTTCAATAAAGCGAATAATGAACTCGTAAAATCGTCCTGGTTGATTGTTTTCATTTTTCTACTATTTTTAACGCAAAGCCGCCGCGACGCAAAGCCGCAAAGGTTTTTTTAATTATAATTTCTTCGCGCTTTAGCGACTTGGCGTCACCCGCGTTAAAATCTTCTTTATGTCAATCGAAAACGTCGAAAAACTCGTCTCGGAATTCGCCCGTTCTTTACAGGAAGAAACCTTTGTCAAAATGTCTCTGGGCAATTATAAAGGCGCTGACGAACACCTGCAAAAACTGCTTTTGCGTCTGATTGAAACACGCAAAGGCAAGCGTTTATTCTTTCTCTACCGTTATGATACACGCGATACGGCGAAAAATCACGACTTCGCGGAAGCCGCTAAAATCTTACGCAATTTGTTAGGCAAAGATTTTTTCAGCGGTCACCTTTTCACCACCGAGAACGATTTTCAGATCGACATCGGACGCAAAGGAAAATCGCGACTGAACGTGGCGAAACCGACCTTTAAAACAAAACCGGCGCTCGACCACGACCGCGAGAAAAAACGCTTCG
>DASWRC010000117.1:0-16960 GCA_036403375.1 Pyrinomonadaceae bacterium | reverse complement strand
CGCCGTTCTGGAAGAATTTGAAAGCAAAGAAACTGCAGGAATTGGAACAGGATTACAAATTTGAGCGCGCGGCGGTGCAGGCTTTTCAAAAACCGACGGCTTTGAAAGAAGTAACGTTCGCCGCCGCGTGCGCGCAAAAATTTGCGCCGCCGCTTCTGGCTGGCGGCGCAGGATTGTTAAAGTTTTGGCGCGAAATGGAAGAAGAACGATTCAAAAACAGACCCGAAGCGGACGGCGAACGAAAGAATTTTGAAAAACTCTTCGCCTCGGAAGACAACGTAAAATACGCGCGGTTCGATATTATCTCTGACGCGTGGTGGGATTGTGTAAATGCGGCAATCAAACGCGGCGAGCGCTCGATTGCCTCGAATAAATTCTGGGAATTGTTTAAGCACGTAAACCGAATCGGCTGCGATTACGCTTAGAAGGCTTTTTCTAACCTTTTGCCAGTTGGCGCTGGCGCTCGAAATGTTCGGCGACGAGGCGCGCGGTTTTTTCGCCGACGTAAGGCGTTAAATCTTCGACGCTCGCTTTGGCGATGCGTTCGATTGAGCCGAAGTTTCTGAGAAGTTTCATTTTGCGCTTTTCGCCGACGCCTTCGATTGCCGTTAATTCGGAAGTAAAATCACGCATTTCGCGGCGCTTGCGATGATATTCGACCGCGGTGCGGTGCGTGTCGTCGCGGATTTGCTGGACGAGTCGAAAAACCGGAAGTCCGGGCTCGAATTTTATCGGGTTATCTTCGTAGCCGAAACGCAAAAGGTGCGAAATCTGGTTGTGATGCTTCGGCGGTTTAACCAAGCCGACGAGCGTGATGGCTTCCAAATCCAAACTTTGCATTGCCGCCGCCGCTGCCGATAACTGTCCTTTGCCGCCGTCAATAAAAATCAATTGCGGCAAAGGCTTTTCTTCGGCGAGTAATCTTTTGTATCTTCTGAAAACGGCTTCGTTCATCGAAGCGAAATCGTTTGCGCCTTCGACGGTTTTAATTATCAGGCGACGATATTCCGCGCGATTCGGCTTGCCGTTTTCAAAGACGACGATGCCGGCGACGTTTTCCGAGCCTTGAATGTTCGAGATGTCGAACGATTCGATGCGTTCGGGAAGATGCGGCAGTTCGAGAATTTCCTGCAATTCTTCCAAAACTTTCTGCGCGTCGGGTTTCAAAACTCTAAAGCGCTGTTCGAAAGCTATCCGCGCGTTGTTTTCGACCAGAGTAATCATTTCCGCCTTTTGCCCGCGTTTCGGGTCGAAAATACGCACGCGTCGCCCGCGTTGTTTGGTTAAAGCCTTCTCCAAAACTTCGCGGTCGGCAAAATCGGCGGGAACGTGGATTTCGAGCGGCACGTAATCGGTCGAGTAATACTGCGCGAGAACTTCGCCGAGGAATTCCGAAGCGTCAAACTCTTCGGCGTCCAAATCTTCCCAGAAAAATTCCCGGCGACCGACAATTTTACCTTCGCGCATCGTGAAAAGCTGAAGCGCCAATCTTTGTTTTTCGCGGTAAAAACCGATAATGTCAACGTCGCGCTCCGGCGAAGTCGCCATTTTTTGCTGTTCGCCGAGCGCGAGCACCGTTCCGCGCAAATCGCGATATTTGGCGGCTAATTCATAGTTTTGCCGTTCGGCAAACTGCCACATTCGCTGCTCTAATTCGTCCGCCAGCTGCTTGTTTTTACCTTCGAGCAATAATTTTACGTCGCGCACGGCTTCTTCGTATTCGTCGGGTTTACAAAGCTCCTTGACGCACGGCGCGAGACAGCGTTTGAGGTGAAATTCAAGGCACGGTCGCGGCAATTTTCCGTCGATTTCGATATCGCAGGTGCGAAGCTGAAACGCCCGGTTGATTAAATCCAGAGTTCTTCGGGCAAGCGACGCGGGCAGGATAGGTCCGTAATAATTCGCGCCGTCCTTATTTATTTTGCGCGTGATGACGGCTTTCGGAAACGGCTCTTTGGTGACTTTGATGTGCGGGTATTGCTTGTCGTCCTTGAGCATTATGTTGTAGCGCGGTTTGTGGAGCTTGATAAGGTTCGATTCCAAAATCAGCGCTTCAACTTCCGAGTCGACGACGATAAATTCAAAATCCGCAATCCGTTTGACCAGTTCGCGCGTTTTCGCGTCCATTCGGCGGCTCGATTGAAAATACGAGCGAACGCGGTTTTTCAGATTCTTGGCTTTGCCGACGTACAGAATTTTTCCGTCCGCGTTTTTGTGAATGTAAACGCCCGAATCGGTCGGCAAAGATTTGATTTTTTCTTCCAGAGTCATTTCTTGAATTTTACGCGAAACCGCGCGCAAAGTTAAAGCAATTTGCGATTTGCGATTTGCGATTTGCGATTTGCGATTTAAGATTATGTTTTATTTAAAGTGGAAACCGTTCTGACAAAATCTCCGATGGAAGCCGCCGGTTTTATCCGGCGCGGCGGAATTGTCGCGTTTCCGACCGAAACTGTTTACGGTCTCGGCGCGGATGTTTTCGATGAAACGGCGGTCGCGCGAATTTTCGAAGCCAAAATGCGCCCCGATGATAATCCGTTAATCGCGCACGTCGGAAGTCTTGCCCAAATCAAACTTCTGGTGAAGGAAATTACGCCGAACGCCGCGAAATTTATCGAAGCGTTTTTTCCTGCGCCTTTAACGCTCGTGCTCCCGAAAGCCGATAAAGTTCCCCTCGCGGCGACTGCCGGTCTTGACACAATCGGCGTGCGAATGCCGCGAAATGCGCTGGCGCAGGAATTTCTTCGCGCCTGCCGCGTGCCGGTCGTCGCGCCGTCGGCAAATCTTTCGGGCAAACCTTCACCGACCGCGTGGGAAGCGGTTTTTGAAGATTTAAACGGTCGAATCGACTGCATTCTGCAAGGTAAAGCAACCGAAATCGGGCTTGAATCGACGGTCGTCGACTGCACCGCAAACGTTCCGCTCGTTTTGCGTTCGGGCGCGATTTCGCTCGAAGAACTGCAAAAGCATGTGCCTGAAACCGAAATCTATCACGTTAAAAAAGATGAAGCCGTGAAAAGTCCGGGCTTAAAACACCGCCATTATTCGCCCCGCGCGCGCGTTGTTTTAATGAGCCCCGGCTCCCGAGTTCCGAGTCCAGAGTCCCGGGCGTTTATCGGACTGAGCGTGCCGCCGGCGAAGTTTGAGTTGATGAAAATCTGCGTTTCGACGGAAGAATACGCGCACGAAATTTTCGCGTTTTTCCGCCGCTGCGACCATGCCGGCATTGAAACGATTTATTGCGAAACGGTGGAAGAAAAAGGCATCGGGCGCGCCTTGATGGACCGGCTGCGCCGCGCTTCGGAAGATTAGAGAAATCAAAGGCGGAAACGCGACTGCCGAGGAGCGTTTCCGCCTTTTTGCGAAAAACCGGATAACCCGCGCCGAAACACGAGTTATAGATTTAACTCAATTTCGATAACTCTTTATGCAGTCGTCACTTTTTGGAAAGCGCGCGACGCGAGGGCATTATCAAAAAACTCGTTGAAGCTTGTGATTTTCCCGTCCCTGACGGTAAAAACATGCACCCAGTCAGTTTCGTAGCTTCGTCCGGTGGCTCTCGCCGTAGCGCCGTATTTTCCCAAAACAACTACGCGGTCGCCCTGCGCGATAAATTCCGTCGGCTCAAATTTCGTGGTTTCTTCCGCGGCATCCATGCCGGAAAAAAATTCGCCAACTTCGGCGTGCCCGCGCCGCTTTCCGCCAAAATCGGCGTTTTCGATTTCGGGCGTTTCCCACGCAACATCTTCCGCACAGTTTGCGAGAATTCCCGCCACGTCGCCCGCACCGAATTTGTTGTAGCAGTCCTGAACTATTTGAACGTTATTTTCCATGATTTAAAGCTCCTTTCCGGCTTGAAAGCCGAATGGTTCAAAAGATAATAGGAGAATAAATTTTTGGCAGGCTTTTATAATAACGCAATTTCGGATTTATACAACCGTCGGCGCGTCCGAATGCGGCACGAAGCATTTGCGGCAGCGCGCCTCGTATTTGTCCGACGCGCCGACATCGACGCGCGCGGTCGATTCGGACGTGCGCTGCGAATAGTTCGCCGTATTGCCGCATTTGACGCAGATGGCGTGAGTTTTCGTGATAAATTCAGCGACCGAAAGCAACTGCGGCATCGGCTCAAACGGTCTGCCCATATAATCCTGGTCAAGCCCGGCGACAATCACGCGTTTTCCGGCACGTGCCAGATTGTTTGCCGCCTCGACAATTTCCATATCGAAAAACTGTCCTTCGTCGATACCGACAACCTGCGTGTCCGCTTCGATTTGCGCCATCAGCTCGGCGGCGGTCATGACGGGTTTCGAGAGGTGCGTCATGCCCGAATGCGACGCGATTTGTTCAATCGAATAGCGGTCGTCAATCTTCGGCTTAAAAACCTGAACCTTCTGCCGCGCAATCTGCGCGCGCCGCAATCTTCTAATTAATTCTTCCGATTTTCCCGAAAACATCGAACCGACGATGACTTCAATCCAACCGACGCCGTTCCCGTTTTGGCGCGTTTTTCGACGCTCTTCCGTATTGTCGAAAGCAAATTCTTCAACCATAAATCTGTGTCTTAATTATTCCTTGAGTTTCGTAAACAGACTTTCAATTATAGTGAAAAAGCGGCAAAGTGGAAAAGCGGCAAAGTAAAAAAGTTTTGCCGAAAATTGAATGCGGCTTTTTCACTTTGCCGCTTTTTTACCTTGCCGCTTTCTTAGCTTTTCACTTTTCCGCTTTTTCACTTTATCCTACTTGTGTGAAGCTGAAAATTTGCCGCCGTTGTAAACGTCCCTTTCTGGCAAACAAAGCCGCGTGCCCGAACTGCCGCGTGTCCTACACGTGGAATCAGGAATCGGTCGCCAACGTCGGCTGTCTGCTGGCGATGATTCTGCCGATTTTTCTGGTGCTTTTCATCTGGTTATTTGTCTTTTTCGGAATTTTCTTTGGAAGATAAATCAGCCGCGAAAAGGCGCGAAAGAACACAAAAATATTTTATTTCGTGTTTTTTCGTGTTTGATTACCAATTAAACTCGCGGCATACGCCCGTTAATCTCATTCGTTCAAAAGTTTAAGCGTCGCTTCGAGTACGTCTTCGACGGTCAGTTCGTGGAGTTTCCTGATTCTGACGACTTCGAGTTTTTCCGCCAGCGGATAAAAACAGGTCGGCGCGCGTTCGTCGGAAATCATCACGACGTGAGCGCCGGCAACCGCCGCCAGATGCATCGGTCCGGTGTCGTTGCTCACGAAAACATTAAGGAGCGACAACGCCGCGACGAGCTGAAAAATCGTTAATTTGTTCAGAATAATCGCATTCTTCGGAAATTCGCTTTTTATCTCGTCGAGCAAATCCGTCTCTTCCGGACCGAGAAAAATCAGTACGCCGCAATCGTCCGCTGCCTCTAAACTTTTCGCCAGCGCCGCAAATTTTTTGACGCCCCAGCGGCGATTCGGATGACCGGCGCCCGGGAACAAACCGACAAGCCTTTTTCCTTCTAATCCGAGGTCGCGAAAACGCTTTTTCATTTCCGCCGAATCATCGCCGGGCGGCTCGATTTTCGCGTAATGGCTGACATTTTCAATACCGAGCGGCTTGAGCACGTCCAGATACCTTTCGGTAAAATGTTTCGTTTTGTCTTCGCGGGGCGGTTTTTCCGGGAATTTCGCGAGAAAATCGAGCGAGCGATTTTCTCGATTGGCATAAAGCCGCGCGCGCGTGCCGGAAAGAAACCCGAGCAGATTCGTTTCCGAAAGACTATGCAAATCAATGATAAAATCGAATTTCCGGCGGCGCACTTCCTTCACCAGAAGACGGATTTTATTTATCGAACCGAGCCGGCTGCCGTCGCGCAATTCGACGCGGTCGACGACGATTTCGTCATCAAAAACACCGGCAAGCCGCGCGACGGTCGCGCCCGTTTTGCCGACCAGCGCCGTCATCTTCGACGCGGGAAATTTTCGCCGAATCGCCTTTAAAGCCGGCAGCGCGAGAACAACGTCGCCCATCTGCCCGAAATGTATAACGAGAATATTTTGCGGATTAAAATTCAAGATTCCAGATTCAAAATTAAAAATTCAAGATTTATATTAGAAGCACCATTGGTAAGATTTCAAATTGGGCTTTGAACCTTCAATCTTGAATTTTGAATCTATTAAAATTCGCGTAAGTCTCTGCCGGTCATCTCGGCGGGTTTTTCCAAGCCCAAGATTCCGAGAATGGTCGGCGCAACGTCTTCGAGCGCGCCGTTTGTGCGAAGCCTGACGTGCTCGGCGTTGGCGTCAATCAGGTGAAACGGGACGGGATTCATCGTGTGCGCGTTGTTCGGTTCGCCCGTCAGAAGGTCTGCCATTTCCTCGATATTGCCGTGGTCGGCGGTGATAATCGCAATCGCGCCCGCTTCCTCGATTTTCTCGACGATGCCGCCGAGACACGTATCCATAAATTGCACGGATTCGATGGTTTTTTCCAGGTTCCCGCTGTGTGCGACCATATCAGCGGCGGCGAGATTGACGATAAAAACGTCGTTCTCGTCGGCTTCGAATGCGCGCAGGAGCTTATCCGTGACCTTGAAACAACTCATTTCGGGCGAAACTTCGAGCGACATTTTTTTCAAGCTGGGCACGATAATGCGCTGCTCGCACGGGTGTTCGTTATCGACGCTGCCGTTGAAAAAATACGTTACGTGCGCGTATTTTTCGGTTTCGGCGACACGGCAGTTGAGCACGCCGTTTTCGGCAAAAACCTGCGCGAGCGCTTTTTCTTCGCCTTCCTGTTTGAAAGCGACGGGCAGACCGAATTCGCGGTCGTATTCGGTCAAACAGACGGTTTCGATATTCGGTTTGCTTAAGCTGGTGATGTCGGTTTCGTCCCGCACACAAAGCGATTTGACGAGCTGGCGCACGCGGTCGCCGCGATGATTGAAAAAGATGACGACATCGCCGTTTTTGACGGTCGCGACCGGTTCGCCCTCCGTTTTTTCGAGCACGATAGGCTGGATAAATTCGTCCGTTATACCGCGCAGAAAAGAGCCGCGAATTGCGGCAACGGCGTCAAACGCTCGTTCGCCTTCGGCGTGGACGAGCATCGTATAAACGCGCGCCGTACGTTCCCAGTTGGCGTCGCGGTCCATCGCGTAATAACGACCGCACAGCGTCGCCATGCGCCCGACGCCGATGTCCGCCATCTTGATTTCGATGGCTTCGGCGTAAACATCCGCCGTGCGCGGCGCGACGTCGCGCCCGTCTAAGATTCCGTGCACGAAAACCTTTTCCAAGCCTTCCGCTTTCGCCATTCTGAGCAGCGCAAAGAGATTTTCCGGCGACGAATGAACTTCGGCGTCCGAAAGCAGTCCGATTAAATGAACTGCGGAATCGGCGGCGCGCGCTTTTGCAAAAGCGTTTTTGAGAACCGCGTTTTCAAAAAATTTGCCCGATTTGACAACCTGCGAAATGCGCGAAACGTCCGTCTGCACGATACGCCCCGCGCCGATGTTTAAGTGCCCGACTTCCGAGCTTCCCGGTGCGTCCGGCGATAAACCGACGCGCATTCCGGACGCGGCAAGCAGCGTGCGCGGGTATTTCTCGCAGATTTCGTCGTAATATGGCGTGTGCGCGAGCGCTATCGCATTGCCCTCTTTGCGCGGCGAATGTCCCCAGCCGTCCAGAATGACAAGTGCCAGCGGGCGTCGTTTTCCGTTGTTCATATTTTGTTCAAGATGCAGATTCGATAGATGTATATCCTCAATATGCATTGGGCGCAGGTTTTTCCATCCACCTTTCGGGATGAACCAGAGAGTGAAAGCCGAATTTTTCGTAAAGCGTGTGCGCGTCTCGTGTTGCCAGAACCCAGCGCCGGAAACCCTGCAAATCGGGATGATTAACAATTGTTTCCATCAGCCAAAGGCTTAAGCCCCGCCCGCGAAATTCTTCTAAAATATAAACGTCGCCGAGATAGGCAAAGGTTGCATAATCGGTCACGACGCGCGCAAACCCTATTTGATTTTCGCCTTTATAGACTCCAAAAGGCAAGGAATTTTTTATCGCCGTCTCGGTTTGCCCGCGCGTCCGATTCTGCGCCCAGTAAGATTCTTCCGTTAAAAACTTGTAAATCGCGTCCGTTTGCAGACGATTCCGGTCGGTGCTGATAGTAAATTCGCCTTGTTTCCATTCCATCTGATTTAAAGTTTTACAAAGATTTTTATTTGCGGCAAGCTTCATTTCGCGAACGCGGCAAATTTACCTCAAAAATAGCCGATTGGTCAGCGAAAATATTTTGTCGTCTTGCCTTAATCGGGTTTTGACAAAAGAGGGCGGAAAATGGCTCATCATCAGTCACCAAATTATGGATGAGAAAGAGCGGTTGCAGCGATAACTGGTACCGCAATCGAAAAATCCGATGGACGTGAGCACAAACCACGGACGTGGTTTCCTTTGGCAAGCGGCTCCTCATTCAGTCTGAAACCGCGCCTTGCAGTTCGGGCATTCGATTAGTTTTTTCGTGCCTGAAAGCGGAATCGTCGGGACGACGAAAAAGAGCGTCAGAAAGCGCATTCCGGTTTTTTCGGTAAACTGCGCGACCGTGCCGCATTGCGAGCAGCGAATCATATCGCCTGTTTTGGCTGAACCCCATGTAAAAAATCGCGTGCCGATGATTAAGAACATAACTTATAAATTATCAATCGAAAAACCGAATTTTTCAACAATTTTCCGCGCCGCTTCATTTGCCGAAAGGTTCGTATTGTTGATTTTTACGTAATTTTCCGTGTAGTAAAATTCGTCGTCCGTGTTTAATTGGTAATTTTCCTCAAGATTTAGAAGATTGGCGCGCGAAAATTCCAAATCGCGCTTTGAAGGTTTGTTGAGAAGTCGGAATTCGTGCTCGTTGCGCCGCAGTCTTTCATCTAAATCGGCTTCGAGTTCGACGAAAAAGATTCGGGCGTGTCGAGCGCGAAAGATGTCGCAGAGATTTTCGATATATTCGCGCTCGCTTTCGAGATTGAGTCCCCAGACGTATGTAAAAATCAAACCCGGCAAATCGCTTTTCGCGACTTCTTCAAAAATCCGGCGGCGAAATTCGTTCAAAAGACGACTGAACGGCGGCGTTCCGAATTCAAAAAAATTCAGCACCAGGTCAATCGTCATATGATTGTGAAAAAGCTTTAAGCCGGTCAGTTTCGCCAGTTCAAAACCGACCGTCATTTTACCGACGGCGGGCGGACCGAAAATAACGACAAGTTTCATATAAACCTTAAAATATCAGCGAGATTTGACGCTTGCCAAAAAATCCTTAACCTCGCGCGGCGAGCGCAGACGGATTATCGTTTTATCACTTCCGATTTTTTTTAATCTTTCCTCGATTTCCGACTTCGCCCGCGTCGGGAAAGTCCAAATCCAATGCAGAAATTCAAAATCGATTTTTTCGTGACAGCCTTCCGTCATATCGGGACGATGCGTGCCGCGATAGGTCAGCCGCCGCTTGATGACGCGATAAAGGCAAACAGGGCGCGGGAAATCGAGAAAAATCACGGTGTCGCAAGCCTTCAATCGCATCTCCATCGTCCCGCCGTAATTGCCGTCCATTATCCAGCGCTCTTTTTTGAGTATTTCTTCAACGTCGTCCCGGAATTTGTCTTTCGGCGACTCGGTCCAGCCGGGTTTCCAGTGAATTCTGTCCAGATGAACGACCTCGATGCCGATTGTTTCGCCCAAACGAAGTGCAAGCGTCGATTTGCCCGCGCCGCCCGAACCGATAATGAGAATCCTTTTCATTTTTGAGTGTGCCATTTCGTCAAAAGCTCGGCTTCTCGTTCGGCGGAAATTCCGGCTTTTAATTTATCATCGACCGTTTTTCGCCAGTCCAAAGTCGCGCGAATCGTCTCGCTGACGGGGCGAAAACTCAAGCCTTTGTCGAGCGCTTTACCGACGTTCACCGAAAGAAAGCCCTGCAAAGTCTCGTCGGATTCTGGAAGATAAAGCGGCATTTCGCCCCACGCGCCGACGTTTTCGCCGTTCAGAAATTCTTCCGTTACCCAGGTGAATCGAGCGTCGCTCGCCGTCACGGATTTGATCTCATCCAAAACCGCGCCGAGCGTTAAATCAAACGGTTTACCGGTCGCGTTGAAAATTCCGTTTTCGCCCGTTTCCGCCATTTTGATAATCCAGCGCGCCAAATCGTGCGCGTCGATAAATTGGACAAAGCGGTTCGGCGAGCCGGGTGCAAGAACTTCGCCGCCGCCCGCCCCGCGCATTACCCAATACGTAAACCGGTCGGTCGGGTCGAATTCGCCGACAATCAAGCCGGGACGAACAATCAACGCGCGATTCGGCATCGTTTGTAACGCTTCACGCTCGCACAAAGCCTTGAGCGCGCCGTACATTTCGCCTAAAACGGGTCCGCTCAATTCGCCGTGCGGGTCGATTTTTTCGGCTCTCTCTTGTTGCTCTTCGCTTAATTCGGCAAGCGGCGCGGTTTCATCGAAATTCGCACGGCTGAAATCTTTGTACGCTGAAATGCTCGACACGAAAATGTATTGATTCACGCGCCCGCGCAAAAATTCGGCAGACGCTTTGACCGTCTGCGGCAAATACCCGCAAGTGTCAATCCCGGCGTCCCAGCGCCGCCCGGCAAGTCTTTCCAAATCCGAATTTCTGTCGCCGTGAATTTGTTCGACCCCGTCTATCGTTTCGGGCGCGAATTTGCCGCGATTGAAAAGCGTCACTTCGTGATTATTCCCAAGCGCGGCGCGAAGCAAATGACGACCTAAAAATTTCGTTCCGCCGATAATTAGGATTTTCATATTTTTTATTTAGATTTAGCGCCTGCGCGCCTTCAATTTAAGCCGAATTGCAGTTTTAGCAAGTATTTAGTACGCATTTCGCCGGTAAAGGTTCGCCGGTTCGCGCCGATTTTTTTGAGACGGATTGAGATTACCCGGCAGGTTCGAGTTTTTTCGCAAACTGTTCGGGCTCGGAATAAATTTGTATCAAATTTCCGGTGCGCGACAAGTGCCGGGCAATCGCAACGGTTAAATGTAGAACCTTCGAGCTGCCGGTAAGCACGTGAACGCGGAGAAGTTTTTCGCGATTCGCGGAAAAGAATCGCGTCCAGTCTTCGCTGACACCGACGCCCGCGCCGGACGCTTCGCGGGCATCGACGAATAACTCTAGCCGCCCTTCGCGGTTAATCGCCAACAGGATTTCGTCGAGTGTGGCGGTCCCGAATTGTCCCGAATCGTAACCGGAAATCGTGACGTGCAAAACACCGGCGCGAGGTCTTTCGTAAAGAAACGTGCAATCGCCGGACGACAGACGAACACTGCCGCCCGGCAAGATTTCCCTTTTAATTTCAGACGAATCCATTTCAGCCCTGCTTGATTTGATAAAACGCGCGTCTGCCCAAAAAGCGCGCCGACGTGTCCAAATCTTCTTCGATTCTCAGGAGCTGATTGTATTTCGCGATGCGGTCGGAGCGCGACAAGCTGCCGGTCTTGATTTGCCCTGCGTTGGTGGCAACCGCCAGATCGGCGATAAAGCTGTCTTCCGTTTCGCCCGAACGATGCGAGATAACGGCGGTCATATTGTTGGTTTTCGCTAATTCAATCGCGTCCAGGGTTTCGGTCAGAGTGCCGATTTGATTGACCTTAATCAAAATCGCGTTTGCCGCGCCGGTATCGATGCCTTTTTGCAGAAAGCGCGTATTGGTAACAAACAAATCGTCGCCGACGAGCTGCACACGTTTGCCGATGTCGTTCGTGATTTTCGTCCAGCCTTCCCAATCCGATTCGGCTAAACCGTCTTCAATCGAAATTATCGGGTATTTTTCCGCCCAGCCGGTCCAATACGCAATCATTTCGTCGGACGACAGCTCGCGCTTGTCCGACTTTTTAAAGGTATATTTGCCGTCTTTATAGAACTCGCTCGCCGCCGGGTCGAGGGCAATCATAATGTCTTCGCCCGCTTTATACCCCGCCTTTTCAATCGCTTCGAGAATCGTTTCAATCGCTTCTTCGTTCGATTTCAAGTTTGGCGCAAAACCGCCTTCGTCACCGACGCTTGTGGCAAGCCCCCGCGATTTTAGAACGCTCTTCAGGTTATGAAAAATCTCGGCGCCCGCGCGCAGCGCTTCCGAAAAGCTCTCGGCGCCGACCGGCATAATCATAAATTCCTGAAAATCGACATTGTTGTCGGCGTGCGCGCCGCCGTTAATAATGTTCATCATCGGGACGGGCAGAGTTTTCGCGTTGACGCCGCCGATGTATCGGTAAAGCGGCATTTCCTGGAACGCGGCAGCCGCGCGCGCCGTCGCCATCGAAACCGCCAGCAGCGCGTTCGCGCCGAGGTTCGATTTATTGTCCGTGCCGTCCAGCTCAATCAGCGTTTTATCGACGAGCGTCTGGTCGAGCGCGTCCAAGCCTTCCAATTCGTAGGCGATTTTCTCGTTGACGTTTTCGACCGCCTTTAAAACGCCTTTGCCCAGATAGCGCTCTGCATCGTCGTCGCGCAATTCGACGGCTTCGTTTTCGCCCGTCGAAGCGCCCGACGGAACCGCCGCCCGTCCGGTCGTGCCGTCTTCCAAAACGACTTCCGCCTCGACGGTCGGATTTCCGCGCGAATCCAGAATCTGCCGCGCCCAAACTTCTTCGATTAAACTCATTTTTTGATAATAACTCCGTTGAAATTAATGTAATGCTTAATTGATAAATTTAGCCTGAAATGAAGCGAAAGACAAAAAGTAAAAAGTAAAAAAGCGTTTCGACTCGGTACCAATTACCAGGTTGAAACGCTTTTATTCTGCCTTTTTATTTTTTACTTTTTAAGTTATTTCTCTGTTTCGGCGGAAAACTTGCGAAAGCCTTCCGGCTGCTGAATAATTTTAACCGGGTATTTTTCAAGCTCCGAAGGAAGTTCCAGAGCTTCCGGCGAAGAATCGTTCAAGTGAATCGCCAGCACGTAATCGCCGTCGTCCGTCTTTTCGACACCGACTCCGGAAACAGCTTTTTGATTTAATAATTGCAGAGAATAGCGGCGCTTTAACTCCTTAATTTTTTGTTCGGTTGCCATAACAAAACCTCCACAATTATTATAGCCTTTTCATCGTCAACCTCAAGCTAATTGGACTTTCAATGCCTTAGTCACTTCGCTGATGTGGTTGGCGATAGTATGCGTTTTTGACCCGGCAAAAAGAAGTCCGACGGCTTTTTGCGTCGAGCGTTCGAGAATCAGCGAACCCGAATCGCCCGAATCGCTGAACGAAGTCGAGTTATCGCCGACGATTATTATCTGGTCGGAAAAGCTCAGGTCTCCGATGTCGTAACTGACTTTAACGTCCGTGTCGATGCTGACGACTTTGCCGACCGTGTAGCGCGTCGTCCGTCCGAATTTGTGAACGCTCATATCGAGCGCGGCTTTTTTCGTACCGGTCGGCGCGCCGATAAATAAAATCGAACTGCTGACATCGCTTTTCTTATTGACTTCGGCAATCGCCGCATCGACTTTATTGAACACGCCGGGCAGAAGGATTATGAATTTCGATAATTTTGCGATTTTATCGTTCAGCGCATTGCCGCCGTCGAGAAGTCCGGGCTGAAAAATGTCGGATTTCAGCGCCAGCCGGTTTTCGTCTGCCAGCACGTGATTATTGCTTAAAATAAACAGCTTATTGTCTTTCTTGACCAGCGCGCCGAAAGTTCCAGCCATCACGAATTGCCCGGCAGGGTCGGCGAAACCGATTGAGCTGCCCGGTTTTGCGGGACGCATTCTGGTACGCGGATTCGGCATTGCCTGCGCGCGAAAAGTTCCGGTTTCTTCGACATCGACCGGCAAACCGTCGATGGTTTCAGGAAGCAAATCGGCTTTGGAAAGCTCGGCTTTCGGGTATTTTATGCGAACGAAAAATTTTACCGACAGAATGCCTTCCGAAGCGCCTTCCGTCACCTTTTCGCCGATTCCGACGCCGACCACGTTTTGATTCGGTTTCGTGCTGACGATTTTTGTCCGGCTGCTGCTGGCGCTGAATACGCCCTCGGTGCCGGCAATCAATTTTTGCGACCATTCCTGTTTGGCGGCGCGCAAATCCGTCACGTTTTTGTCCGAAAACGCGGAAAAACTCATATCTTCAGATGTCATATTTTTGTCTCCTTTATATTTCTTCGAGACGATACGATTTAGATACCTCTCAAATGTATATGACATTTTTCCGCGAAAACTCACAGGATTTTTCAAAAAACTTTATTTTTTTCTTTATTTTTTAAGATTTTCCCGCCCGAATCTTTATGACTGCCTATTTTTTCTAATTCAAACTGACGGTAATTTGATTTGACAGAAAATCTTCCGGTAAACGAACGCCGTCCGGCAAAACGTTCTTTCTGGTTGGAATCGCGGCGTAAAAGTAAATGTTTTCTTTCGGAATTTTATAAATTTTCTCGCCGATATCGTTACTTGAAAGATTGTCGTTCCAAATTAAATCGCTGAGATTGCTTTCAAATTCGATTGATTCGTTTGCTCTTAATTTTTGAGATTTGATTCCGACGACGGCATATAACAAATCTTGACTGCGATAACACATTTCTTCGCGGCATTTTGAAAAATACAGAAAAAGAGTTCCGAGGTCTTCCGTATTTAGTATTTGCTTTGACTTGTTCGTGACCTTGATTTTTACCGGAACATTTTCGCTTTTTGTCTGAATCGCGGCGTCTTTCAAGGAAATTTGAAGAGCGGGATTTTCTTCCTCTTTCTGTACCTTCAGCGCAGGAGGTTGAAAATCGAGCATAATCCGATTGGATTCGCATTCTCGTCGGATAACCAATGTAATCGAATTTTCCGGCAAAGCCTCGCGGCAATTGCCGGCGGTGACCGACAGAAAATATGTGCCCGACAGAAAAGGCGTGTATTTAAATCTGTTGAGCGAGTCAGTATCAAAATAATCCGAATAATCCGAAGATAATTTGTCCGACCATGATATTTTTTTCAAATCGATTTCCGTCTCGAACGATTCGCCCGCATTGATGATTTTTCGCTCAAGTCGGAAAAATGCCGTTTCCGTCTCGTCGCTCTTTTTTTTATCCCAATTTTTGGCAAGCTTGACGGCTATCTTGTCAAACTGTTGGGTATTGACCGCCGACGCCAAATTATTCGTAATTTTCAGATTAAACAAAACCGATTTGTCGGAAGCGGGAATTTTTGTCTCTTTTACCGAAATAGAAAACTCAATCGGATAGACGAAGCCCTTTTCCTGCGCCATCGAAAAAGATGCCGTCAGACCGAAAATCAATGTTAGAAATAAAAATTTGAGCCGCATAACTCAATCAAGAGATTTCTGCGAATCCTTTAAGATTGTCTGATTGTCGTTGCTTTCCATCCGAACGCGCAAAATGCGGCGTTTTTCGACCCTTTCGATTCTGAAAATATGCCCGTTGAACGGCACGGTTTCGCCTTCTTTTAAGATTTGTCCGGCTTCCGACATTAAAAATCCGGCAATCGTCGTGTAGCCTTCCGAAACCGGCAGATTCATATTGCAGCGTTTGTTCAAATCGCGGACGGCGAGCCCGCCGTCGAGGATAAAGCTGCCGTCCGGCTGCGGCGCGATTTGTTCGTTGACTTCCTCGTCGTGCTCGTCGGAGATATCGCCGACGATTTCTTCCAAAAGGTCTTCCAGAGTGATGATTCCTTCGACGCCGCCGTGTTCGTCAACGACAAAGCCAAAGTGAAATTTTTCGCGCTGCATCTGGCGCAGAACGTCTTCGAGCCGCGCCGTATCGACGACGTAATAAGGCTTTTTCAAAACGCGGTCGAGCTTAAACATGCGCGGGTTGACAAGCAGATACTGCATCACATCCTTGCCGTGCAGAACGCCGCGCATATCGTCGAGCGAGTCGCCGTAAACCGGCAGGCGCGAGTAACCGTGCTCACGAAAAGCCTTCGCAATTTCTTCGAGCGACGAATTGGCGGGAATCGCGACGATTTCCGTGCGCGGAATCATCGCCTCGCGCACGGTCGTGTCGGAAAACTCGAAAACCTGGTTGATGAGCCGCTGTTCTTCCTCGTTCAGATGACCGCTTTCCTGCGATAATTTTACGAGCTGGCGAATTTCTTCTTCCGTATAAACCGCGCTTTCGTCCAAACTGGCTTTCAAGCCGACGAGCCGCGCCAAGCCGCCGCCCGCCTGATTGAAAACCCACAAAAGCGGCGAGAAAACTTTCGCAAAAAGTTCGAGCGGACGCGAGGCGAACGTCGCGAACACCTCGGCTTTTTCGAGCGCGAACATTTTCGGAAAAAGCTCGCCGAGAACTATGTGCAGAAAAGAAACAATCGCAAACGAAATGATGACCGCCGTAATGTGAACGACGTAACCGACCGTTCCTTCGGAAGCGATTTTTGCCGCTGCCGGTTCGATAATCCGCGCGACCGTCGGCTCGCCGACCCAGCCCAAAGCGAGCGAGGCTAAGGTTACGCCGAGCTGCACGGCAGAGATAAAAAGTGTCGGATTTTCAAGCAGGCGAAGCGCCGCCGCCGCGCCCTTGCTGCCTTCCGCCGCGTGGGTTTCAAGCCGCGTCTTGCGCGCCGAAACCAGCGAAAATTCGGAGGCGACGAAAAACGCGTTGATTAAAACAATCAGAATCATCAACGAAAATTCGATTGCGGCTTGTGTAAAGGAAATTGACGCGGTGTGCTCCGCTGTTTGAAAAAAAAGTAAGAAGCTACTGGCAGGACCGTCCATCTGTTAGTCTGGGATTTTTAAATTTCGGATTTTTATTAAAACCCGCTAAAATTCTCCTCTATATAATTTCCGCTTCCAGGGCGGTTTAAGTTTTCAGATTATATCATACAAAAAATCGGTAGTGAACTAAAAGTAATGCTCAAATAATTTCTGACGTTCCAGATTGTAATGAGCAATAAAATATTTGATGGCTTCTTCGTGAAACCAATCGCTCTTTGAAAAAGATAAACTTTTTCGCACCAGTCGCGACACTCGCTG
>DASWRC010000116.1:0-17918 GCA_036403375.1 Pyrinomonadaceae bacterium | reverse complement strand
AAAACGATGCCGACCAATCCCTTTGCAATCAGCGCGACGCCGACGAAAAAGTAGAACAAAGCGAGCGATAAATATTTACGATTTGCGATTTGCGATTGGCGATTGTTAATTTCCCAGATGAAGAAGCTGACGAGGCTCGCCGTAATCGGAAAAGTCAGGATAATATCAAAGCTCGCGCCGCGCGAGAAAACGATTATGCCGAGCGAAGACGCGGCGATTAAGCCGAGCCAGTTCGCAAAATTGTTCGTTGTCCAATCTGCGTTGTCCGCTGCTTTTTCGGCTGACTGCCGATTGCCGGCTTCCGACCATTTTCGCCCGAGAATCCAGAGGCTCAAAATTGTTCCCAGCCCGAAAGCGGCGGAGCCGAAGCGCGCCGCAAATTCCGAGACGCCGAAGATTTTATAGGCGACGATTTGCAGCCAGTAGAGCAGCGCGGGTTTTTCGAACCAGTCGAAACCGCCGAGCGTCGGCGTAATCCAGTCATGGCGTTCAAACATTTCGCGTGCGACCTCGGCGTAGCGCGGCTCGTCCGGTCCGAGCAGCGGAATCGTTAAACCCGTGAAATAGACGACGACCGTGAGCGCGGCGAAAATAATCCAGAAGTATTTGGTTTTTGGTTTTTGGTCTTCGGTTTTTGTAATTTCGGACATCTTTTATGAAAATGAAAGTATCGCTGAAAAAAACGATACGTTCAAACTATGGAAGAAATCCGAAACCCCGAATCGCAAATCCAAAATCTCCGAACCGCCGTGATTGGTGTCGGCTCGCTCGGACAGCATCACGCACGAAATTACGCGGAGTTAGCGCGTGAAGGACTCGGCGAATTCGTCGGCGTCTGCGACATTAACGAAGAAAATGCCCGCGCGATTGCCGAAAAAAACGGCGGCGCGGTCTTTACCGATTGGCGCGATTTGCTCGATAAAGCGACGGCAGTTTCAATCGTCACGCCGACCGAAACGCACGCTGAAATAGCCTGCGCGTTTTTAGAAAAAGGCGTTCACGTTTTGGTCGAAAAACCGATTGCGCGCACTTTGGAAGAAACCGACCGGATGATTGCGGCGGCGCAGGCGACGGGTGCGAAACTGATGGTCGGGCATCTCGAACGCTTCAACCCGGCGATGGTCGCGCTGCGCCCGCACGTCACAAAACCGCTCTATTTCGAGATTCACCGCGTTTCGCCGTTTCCGAACCGCTCGCTCGATGTCGATGTCGTGCTCGACGTGATGATTCACGACCTCGACGCGATTCAGTGGCTGGTGGGCGAAAACGTGCCGGTGTCGGAAATCCGCGCCGTCGGCATTCCGGTCATTTCGGACAAGGTGGACGCGGCAAATGCGCGCATCGAATTTGAAAACGGCGCGGTCGCCAACATTACGGCGTCGCGCATCGGGACGGAAAAAATCCGCAAAACGCGCTTTTATCAAACGAATTCCTACGTCGTTCTGGATTACGCGACCAAATTTGCATCCGTCACGAGCCTCGCGCCGGACGCCGCGCATCCGCTTTTGGGGATTTCGATAAACCGGCTCGAAATCAATGACGTTGAGCCGCTGCGCGCCGAGATTCTCGCCTTTCTCGACTGCATCGAACGCGACGACGCGCCGCCCGTCAACGCCCACGACGGACGCCGCGCATTGGCTTTGGCATTAGGGGTGCTGGATAAAATCGAACGCCACCGCAATCGTTTGAATGTTTAATTTTGCCGCCGCAAAACTCGACAATGTTAAGACAAAACTCTTATTTGAAGTTATCAAACTGAGGTTTGCTTCGGCAATATTGAGTTTTGCCGTGACGTTATTGAGTTTCGTGAAAGCGAAACTCAATTCTAAAATAAATTTCCAGCCCTTTATTTTATGAAAAACCAGCAAATCTCCGAGTTTCTGCAATCGCGAATCGTCGCCGGCGATTTCCCGTCCGCCGTTTATCTCGTCGCGGAAAAAGGCGAGATTGTTTTTCAGGACGCACTTGGTTTCGCAGTCGTCGAGCCTGAAAAAATCGAAGCGGGAATCGATACGATTTACGATTTGGCGAGTCTGACGAAAGTTTTGGCGACGGGCTTGCCGACGGCGAAATTGATTGAGTCGGGCGAGATAAATTTACAGGACAAAATCGCGAAATATTTCAGTGAATTTAACCGCGAAGACAAGCGCGAAATCACGATTCAAAATCTACTGACTCATACTTCGGGCTTTATTAACTGGAAGCCTTTTTATTTAATTACAAATTTCAAATCTAAAATTACAAATGTTATAGCGTCCGAACCGCTGGCGAATCCGGTAAATTCAACGGTTGTTTACAGCGATTTGAATTTTATTATTTTAGGATTTTTGCTCGAAAAGCTTTACGGAAAATCTTTTAGCGAAATTGCAGACGAGGAAGTTTTTCAGACTTTGAAACTGCGAAATACGTTTTTTAATCCGCCGCGCAGCCGCCGCGATGAATTTGCGGCGACGGAGTTCGGTAATTATCACGAAAAGAATGCTTGCCTCGAATTAGGCTACGATGTTTCAAATCACGATTGGCGCGATTATCAAATCTCCGGCGAAGTTCACGACGGAAACTGCTGGTTTATGGACGGCGTTTCCGGTCATGCCGGACTTTTTTCAAACGCCGAAGAAACCTTCAAAATCGCGCAGCAGTTTTTAGCGGAAGAATCCGTTTTATTAGAGCCGGAAACTTGTCAACTTTTTCGCGCTAATTTCACGCCCGGTTTGAACGAGGCGCGCTCGCTTGCTTTTCAATTAGCCGCGACGCCCGAATCGACCGCCTCTGCGGCTTTATCGAAAGACAGCTTCGGACATCTCGGGTTTACGGGAACTTCGCTGTGGATAGAACCCGAAACGGAAAGGATTTTTATTCTGCTCACGAATCGCACGCACGCGCGCGCTCTGCCGTTCGTCAATATCAATTGCGTGCGGCGCGCATTTCACGAAATTGCGCAAAATGAATTAAATTCAAAACGCTGAACCTTTTTACAAAAATTTACAAAGAAACTGTCACAATTACCAGTCCACTGAAATTTTTAAGACATCTAAAATAAGCACATTGCAATCAAAATTGAGCATTTTTCGTTAAAAAAGCGAGAAAATTTGCCCGAAGGAGAATGGAAGCGATGAAAAAAATTGCGTTAATTTTGGCTTGTCTTGGTTTGTTTGGCAGTTTCCTGTTTGCGCAAACAACGCAAACGGCGCGTCCGCGCGTTGTTTCGCCGCAGCAATCGCCGACGCCGCCCGTGCTGAAAGGCGACGCGCCGCTTCCGACGACGGAAAAGCGTCCGCCGGTTTTGCAGGGCGCCGGCAAAATTTTGCCGCAAACTTCGCCGACTCCGCCGACCACGAATCAGGACACGACCGAGGACGACAACGAAGTTATCAAGGTTGAAACCAATCTCGTGACGATGCCGGTGTCGGTGCTCGACCGCGACGGTCGCTTTATTTCGGGCTTGCAGCAAAAAGATTTTCAGATTTTCGAAAACGGCATCCAGCAGAAGGTCGAATATTTTCAATCGGTCGAGCAGCCGTTTACCGTGATTCTGCTGATTGACGTGAGTCCTTCGACGCAGTTTCAGATTGACGAAATTCAGGACTCGGCGATTGCGTTTGTTAATCAACTGCGGCGCGACGATAAGGTTCAGGTCATCTCATTTGACGAGCGCGTGCACATTTTAAGTCCGGTCACGAACGACCGGCGCGTTCTGCAAAACGCCATCCGGGAAACCGAGTTCGGCGACGGCACGAGCCTTTACGAAGCGGTCGATTACGTCATTAACCGGCAATTACAGCAGATTCAGGGACGAAAAGCGGTGGTGCTGTTTACAGACGGCGTCGATACGACTTCGCGCCGCTCGAATTATCAAACGACGATTCGCGGTGCCGAAGAAGCCGAAGCCCTGATTTACCCGATTCGCTACGACACGCAAGCCGATATGAACGCCGGCTGGGGCGGCGGTTATCCGCCGACCTTACCGCGCCAGCGTCGCGGAACCTGGGACGATGTTATCGGGACTATCCTCGGCGGCGGCGGAAGCGTGCGCATCGGCAGAGGCGGCGGCGGTGGCGGCGGCAGCCGACGCGCCGGTTCGAGTTCTGCCGAATACGAAACCGGCAAACGTTATTTGGAAGACCTGGCGCGTAATTCGGGCGGACGTTCGTTCGAAGCCCGTAACGACTTAAACGCCGCATTTTCGGGCATTGCCGAAGAGCTGCGCCGCCAGTATTCAATCGGGTATTATCCCGAAACGGTCGGCACAATCGGCGAGCGCAAACAAATCCGCGTTCGCGTAATGCGTCCGAATCTGGTCGTCAGGGCAAAAAACAGCTACATCGTCGGCGCAACCGACAGGAAGCTTGCCGGAAAATAAGGCAGAATTAGAGAAAAGTAGAAAGGGAGAAAAGGAGCAGAGGAGAAAAAAAATCCTTTTCTCCTTTTTGCTTTTTGCATCTTTAATTAAACCTCAAAGCATCATAGAATCTAGCTTCGAGGTGCAAAAATGAAAAAATTTGTATTTTTCTTCTGCCTGGCGGCGATTTGTCTGAGTTTTACGATAAATTTTGCCCAGTCGCGCCGCGTCACCGATGGCGTCAATAAAAAAATAAATCAACGCCCCATCGAGTCTCCGACACCGCCGAGCACGAACGCGACCGCGCAAACGGTCGATGAAACGGCAGAAGCTGACGACTCCGAAGTTATCAAGATTGAATCGGGCATCGTCTCGATTCCGGTTAAGGTTTTAGACCGCAGCGGCAGGTTTATCGGCGGTTTGACGAAGGAAAGTTTCAAGGTTTTCGAAGACGGCGTCGAACAGGACGTCGCCTCTTTTTCCAATGAGCAGCAGCCTTTTACAGTCGCGCTCGTTCTTGACATGAGCTATTCGGCAAAGTTTAAGGCGGAAGAGATTCAAGCGGCGGCGCTCGCTTTTATCAATCAGCTGCGCCCGAGCGATAAGGTCATGGTCGTCTCTTTCGACCAGGAAGTTTACGTGCAGTGCGAGCCGACCAACGACCGTCGAGCTTTGCAGGCGGCGATTAAAGCGACGAAGATTTCCTACGGGACGAGTCTCTACGAAGCGATGGATTTGGTCATCAACGACCGGCTCAAAAAAGTCGAAGGGCGCAAGGCAATCGTGCTTTTTTCCGACGGCGTTGACACGAGCAGCCGGAAATCGAGCGATTTGCAGAATCTCAACGACTCGCTCGAACTCGACGCGCTGATTTATCCGATTGAATACGACACTTTTAACGAGGTGCAGGCGATGAAAAACAAGCCGATTATTCAGCAGCCGACGATTCCGAGCCCGATTCCGTCGAAAGATAAAAGTCCTTTCCCGTTTCCGACCGGCGGCGCGGGCGGCGTCGGCGTAATGAGCGATAAAGGGACGACTGCCGCCGAATATCAAAAGGCTGACGAATATCTCAACGAACTGGCAGTCCGCACCGGCGGAAGGCTTTACAAAGCGAGCACGATTGCCAATCTGTCGGACGCTTTTTCGCGAATCGCGAGCGAGCTGCGCGAGTATTACAGCCTCGGCTATTACCCGAAAGACGAGGCGAATATCGGCAAAAACCATAACATAAAAGTCCGCGTCAACCGCGACGGCGTGGTCGTCAAATCGCGCGAAAGCTACGCGCTGCGCCGACCCCAGAAAAAGGTTAAAAGTAAAAAGTAAAAAGTAAAAAGTAAAAAGTAAAAAAGCGGCGGGCATTTAATGCCCGCCGCTTTTTTACTCGTTAAGAGTGATTATTTCAGTTACTGTTTTGGAATTTTCAGCTTCTGTCCCGGATTGATAAGCTTACCGCCGCTCGATTCGGCTTCGTTTTCTTCAATCGCGGCTTTATCGGGCGTCATTTCCCAATCTTCGACCAGTTGCGTATCGATGGTCGATTCGATGACGGATTGAATCGACGCGGGCACGTTCGAGAAGAAATCGTAACCCGTCAGCGATTCGACCGAATCGACGCTCACGCGGTATTGACGCCAATCGCTGACGACCGAATTGTTATTCGGAATCGAGACGGCAATCAGCCGCGTCGAAGTCGCAACGCGCGCCACGTCGTTTGTCCCCTGCGGCAAAATCATCACCACTTTCCACGTATAAGTCGGAATCGCGACGTGACCGTTCGCGATAAATCCGCTGTTGCCGTAACCGCCGGAAATGATGTAAAGCTCGCTGCCTTGCTGAGCGAGCGTGCGGCAATAACTTTCGAGATTTGCCCACGTCTGCTGGTTGTTGGTCGGCGCTTGCGGAATCATGTTCGACATCAAAAACGTCGCGTCGTTGTCGGCGACCGTTTTCGTTCTGTCAGCCGACGGGCACATATGACCGCGGTCGTAGCCCGAGCCGGAATAGTCCGTGCCCTGCACCTGATACCAGCCGACCGGCAAAGAAGTGTCGGCGCGAAAGCTGTCTTGGCGCGGCGTCGAACCGAGCCACGACGGGTCGAGATGCCACGAAACCCAGTTTGGTCTGCCGTTGTCGCGGTGATAGCTCATCACGTACTGCGGTTTTTGCATCAGGTAATTGGTCGGCACCGCGACGTTCGTCGTTGCGCCCGACGGGTTGCCCATCGTTAAATTGACGTTGCTCGAAGGCGTCGCGGTCGGCGTCGGGGTCGGCGTCGCGGCGACATAATCGGTGATTGAAATATTGTCGAAGTTGATGCGGTTCGTGCCGCCGGAAGCTTTGACGATTTGAAAACGAATCGCGCCGGCATTGTTGATTGTAAAGCTCGCGGTGGCTAAAGCGGTCGAGCTTGTCGTGACGGTCGCGCCGACCTTTGTCCACGTCGAGCCGCTGTCGGTTGATTTATAAAGCTCCCAGGTGCTTGAACCGTCCGTGCCGTAAACCGCGTGCGAAACG
Organism: Pyrinomonadaceae bacterium; assembly: GCA_036403375.1. Lineage (GTDB taxonomy): Bacteria > Acidobacteriota > Blastocatellia > Pyrinomonadales > Pyrinomonadaceae > JAFDVJ01. Next base: position 11,062 of record DASWRC010000116.1, on the reverse strand, counting down.
GAAACCGTTCCGGCGCTGGCGACGTTGAAATTCATCCGCACGATGCCGACGTTGCGGACGCGCGCCGACCACGAACCCGTTTTTCTGTCGCTCGTCGTGTTGCCCGTCAACGCATCGTCCAGATACCAGCTGCCCGTGCCCAAGCTGACATCGGCGGCGGCATACGCCGTTTTTCCGCCCGCTTCGAACCCTTCGGTCAAAATTGTCGCCGCCTGCGATTTACCCCAAAATCCGATAAATCCGCACACCGCGAACACGAAAACCGCAGTCAAACCTGCGGCGTATTGTTTTTTATTCACGCTTTTCTCCTTGTTAGTGGTTTAGTTTGCAAAAAAATAAAGCCTAATTAATTGGATTGAATCCGCGTGTTACAGAGAGGGTAAAACTTTATGACCAAATTCTAGACGGTTTGCGCGCGTCAAGTCAATAAATCTGAGTTCGTTTTAGCTTTTTGGAATTAAAAAGGCTTCGCTTGAAATGAGCGAAGCCTTTTAGGATGGCGTCACAATTGTAAATAAAATTTTGATTTAACTTTGCGCCCGAGAGATTTTGCGGGAGAAAAGATTATTTCCCGCAAAGTCGCTCGGGCGCAAAGAATTTTTAAGCAGCTTTTACGGCACGAACGCGCCCGCGACGGTTTTATCGCCCGCCAGACCGAAATTGGTAATCATGATTCCAGCCGTTGAGCGCTGGACGTACCACGTCCCGCCGACGGGACGAAAAACGGCAGTATCGAACCGTCCGTCGCCGTCATAATCGCCCGGTGCCGGCAGGTCGCCCGAAGCGCCGAACGGAACGGAATAGAACGAGCTGTCTTCCGAGCGCAAAATAAACCATTCGCCGGTCGCTGGTCTAAAGAATGCCGCGTCCGCTTTGCCGTCGCCCGTGAAATCGCCCTGCACGGGTTTATCGGTCGAAGTTCCGAATTGAAAAGCGTAAACGCTGCTGTTACTGCTGCGCTGAATCCACCACTGACCGTTCGACGGGCGATAAATCGCGATGTCGCTGCGTCCGTCGCCGTCAAAATCCGCCGTCGCAGGAACGTCGCCCGCCGTACCGAAAGTCGTAATTGCCGTGCCGCCCGAAGATTTTTGAATAAACCATTCACCGCTTTGCGGGCGGAAAATGCCCGCGTCAGCCTTGCCGTCGCCGTCGAAGTCGCCGACCGCCGGCGTGTCGCCCGCCTGACCGAACTTGAAGGACATAAACGAGCCGTTTTCGCTTCTGAGGATAAACCATTCGCCGGTTGCGGAGCGCCAAACGGCAATATCGGCTTTACCGTCGCCCGTGAAATCGCCGGGCGCGAGGAGGTCTGTTCCCAAACCGAACTGCTGAATATTATTCGTGCCGCCGGCGCTGTTCTGGATGTACCAGACGCCGTTTGCGGGTCGAAAAACTCCGACATCCGTTTTGCCGTCGCCGTCAAAGTCGAATTTCGCGCGCGCCGTTTGGGTTGTCGTCGTGCCGCCGAGCGCACCCAGCGCCGCGTCGATTTTGATTGACGGTTTCGTAATCGAGTTGCGCGAATCGGTAATTGAAAGTCCGGTCGAAACGAGCGCGCTCAGGATTTCCGTGACGCTCGCGGTCGGTTTCTTCTGCTTGAGAACGGCAAACGCGGCGGCGACGTGCGGTGTCGCCATCGAAGTTCCGGCGTAGGTCGCGTAACCGTTGTTCGGGACGGACGAAGTGATATATTTTCCGGGCGCGAGGATTGTTAAAAGCGGCGAGCTGTTTGAAAAGCTCGAAACCGTATTCGCGACGGTTCCGTAACTTCCGTCGTCAATCGAGCCGACGCTGACAGCCGAGGAAACGCAAGCCGGCGAACTGATTGCCGCCGTGTAGCCGTCATTGCCCGAAGCGACGACCGTCGCAATTCCGAGGGAACGCAAATTGTCGATAATCGCTTTGCGCGAAGGCGATTCGGCGTCGCAGTTTGCCGTGTATTCGCCGCCGCCGAGACTCATGTTAACTGCCGCGATTGACATCGAGCCGCTCAAAACCCTGACGCGTTCGAGCGCCTTTAACTGGTCGGACGTGTACGACAAAGCGCACGGCGCGGCGCCGTCGCAGTCTTCCGCGTTGTTGATGTTCGAGAAAACCTGAATCGAGATAATGTTCGCGTCTTTGGCGACGCCGCTGAAATTCGCGCCGCGACCGGCGACGATGCCCGCGACGTGCGTTCCGTGCGCGCAGCCGTCAATGGCGGTCGGGCAGTTAACGCCGGAATTTGCGTCAGTCGAAGCCGTCACGCTGCCCGGGCAGAAGCTTGTCGAATCGGTGTAATTCGACGAATAGCAGGCTTCGGAAACGACCTTGCCGCTAAGGAACGTGTGATTTTTATCGACGCCCGTGTCGAGCACCGCAACCGCCTGACCGCTGCCCGAAAACCCGAGCGTCCAGGCTGTTTTCGCGCCTGTCAGCGCCGTGCTTTCGGCAAGCGTCGGCTTGGCAAGCTCGTCTTCTTCGATGCTTTCAATCTCGCTGTCCGTCTGAATTTGCTGCAAGCTCGCGGCGTCCGTTTCAAAAGCGACGAACGGCACGAACTCGAATTTTTTAACCTTATCGACGCGCGCGGCGTGACGATTCAGGAATTTTTCCTGTTTGTCTTTAATGCGGCGGCGCTGTTCGCCGACCGATGTTTCGTCCAATGCGCCTTCCGGTTGAAAATCGCCGCGAAAGCCGACAATCACGCGCGCCGCGCCTTTGCGGTTAGCTTTTTCTATGAGGCGGGCAAACTTTTCCTGCCTGCGCATCTCTTTTTCCGTTAAGTTTTGCGCCTGTGAATTGTGCGGTGAAAAGTTGAAAAAAAGCGCGCTAAAAAGAATGGCAGCCGCCAGAAACAAAATTTTTTTCATCAGATTTTTTATAAAAACACGCAGCTTTTCCATTGAGGATACGGCGTGACGGTAAACGTTTATTAATCAAAAAGTGAACTTCGGTTTTTAAGGGGATTCGGCAGGTTTAGATGCAGGTTTTTGAGAATTAGTTAGCCAGGTTTTTAAAGGGTTGACGGCAGAGGGATGAGAGATGGATTTAAAGTAAAAAACAAATTATTTCGTTTTCATTTGCCTCTTTCATCCCTCGACCTTCAAACAACGGTGCCGTCGGCAATCGTCGCGTTTTTCGGGACGATGATGATGCCCTCGCGGATGTAGTAGCAGCCGTTTTCGCCGTCGCGGGTTTCGACGTTGTCACGGTTTACGAGCTGGACGTTGTTGCCGATGCGCGCGTTTTTGTCGATAATCGCGCGGCGCACGACCGTGTTCTGCCCGATGCCGATATGCGGAATTTGGCGCGCGACGTTGTTTTGAATTTCCTCGATCGACTCGAAAAAGTCGGAACCCATGATAATCGAATTTTCGATGCGCGCGCCTTTATCGACGCGGCAGCGCAGCCCGAAAATCGAGCTTCGCGCATAGACGCCGTTCAGGATGCAGCCTTCGCTAATCATCGAATTGTCGATGTCGCAGTCGTGTACCTTCGACGGCGGCAGGTAACGCGAGCGCGTGTAAATCGGCGCTTCGGTGTTGAAAAAGTTAAATTTCGGCAGCGGCGACGCAAGATCGAGATTGGCGTCGTAAAACGCGCGAATCGTTCCGATGTCTTCCCAGTAATCTGTAAAAAGATGCGCCTGCACGTTGTATTTTTCGATTGCCGACGGGATTATTTCCTTGCCGAAATCGACGCGCGTTTCGTCCTGCTTTAAAAATTCAATCAGCCGCTCGTAATTGAAAACGTAAATGCCCATCGAGGCTAGAAAGGGACGCCGCAGACTTTCTTCGGCATCTAAGCCGAACTGCGTCGTATCGACGCGCATCGATTCAAGCGCGTCGCCTTTCGGTTTTTCCTTAAATTCGACAATCCGACCGTCTTTGTCGGCTTTCAAAAGCCCGAAACCCTCGGCTTCGTCCGGTCGGCACGGAATCACCGAAACCGTAATGTCGGCTTTGGTTTCAAAATGCCGCGCGAGAAATTTGCGGTAATCCATGCGGTAAAGATGGTCGCCGGAAAGAATCAAAACCGTGTTGATGCGCCAGTCGCGGATGTGCGGAATCATCTGCCGCACGGCGTCCGCCGTTCCCTGAAACCATTCGGGCGAGTCGATGCGCTGCTCGGCGGCGAGGACTTCGACAAAGCCGGTCGAAAACGACGAAAACCGGTAAGTGCGCGCAATGTGGCGGTTTAAGGACGCCGAATTAAACTGTGTCAGCACGAAAATCTGCGTGATGCCCGAATTAATACAGTTCGAGACGGGAACGTCGATCAGACGATATTTTCCGCCCAATGGAACCGCCGGTTTCGCGCGTTCCTTCGTCAGAGGAAAGAGCCGTGTCCCTGCACCGCCGCCCAAAATCACCGCTACAACGTTGTCGTACTGAGACATAGTATTCAGGTATAAGTAATTCACTTCAGTTGATTTATAAAACTATAACTTACATTTCTACAATAGCTTTCCGATGGGCGAATTTCAAGCCCTTTACGGTTCAACTTTGACATTTTCCGCTAAAGCGTGATAACTTGCCTTTCACTCTTTGCTGAGCGATTTGAGAAATATCGCCGGGGAGCTGTTCTTTTTCAGACTAAAATGCTTTTTGATTCAAGGGAAAGCCGGGTGAAAATCCCGCACGGTCGCGCCACTGTAATTCGATTACGAATTACGAATTACGAATGTAAGAAATTATATCGTAATTGGTAATTCGTAATTGCCGAAGTCAGGAATCCTTTCAAAAGTTTTTTAGCCAAAATTCGTCTCGCGTCAGGACGGTTGGCTGGACTCGGTTCGTTTTACATTTTTATAAAAAAGTCCTGTTTAGCTCGTCTTTGACGTTGAGCCTAAGCAGGACTTTTTATGTTTTACGATCTACGAAAAAAGCGGAATTTAACTTTTGCGCCTCTGCGCCTTTGCGGAAAACTTTTCGTCCTCTTCCTAATCTGCTGTTTTGCTCTGACAGCTTGTAAAAGCGGAAATCAGGCGGCATCGGCGGACGTGAAAATGCGCGATATTGCCGACGATTTGGGGCGGCAGATAAAAATTCCCGAGCGTGTCGAGCGCGTCGTTTCGTTAGCGCCGAATCTCACGGAAAACATTTTCGCGGTCGGCGCGGGCGATAGACTGGTCGGTGTGACGACGTTTTGCAATTACCCCGAGGAAGCGCAAAAGATTCAGAAAGTCGGCGACACCATCAGCCCGAACGTCGAAACCATCATCGCCTTAAAACCGCAAATCGTTTTCGTCTCGACCGCCTCGCAGCTCGAAACTTTTATGAAAACTCTCGAAGCGCAGGGGATTCCGGTTTTCGTCACGAACCCGAAAGATTTAAACGGCGTGCTCGCCAATCTGCGCCAGCTCGGCGAGATTTTCGGAACGGTCGAACGAACCACAATCCTGCTTAACGAATTGCAGGAACGCATCGTCGCGGTTGACGAAGAGGTGCGCGATAAGCCGAAAGTAAAAACCTTTGTGCAGTTTTCGAACGAGCCGCTTTTTACTATCGGCAAAGAATCGTTTGTGACCGAAATCGTCGAACGCGCCGGCGGCACGTCGGTCACGAATGCGGTCGCCACCGCCTATCCGAAAATTAGTAAAGAAACGGCGCTCGCGCTGAATCCGGAAGCGATAATTCTTTCCGACAGCCCCGATAATCTAGCGCCGAACGACGTTTTCAAAAATTCTCCGGCGGTGAAAAATAAAAAGGTCTTTAAGGTTAGCGCCGACATTCTTTCGCGTCCAAGCCCGCGCATTGTTGACGCGCTCGAACAAATCGCCGAAAATCTGCACCCGTCTTCGTGAAAGTCGAGAGTCCAAAATCCAGAGCTCAGAGTCGGCGCTTCGGCGTCGGTCTGCTTGTTTTGTTAATAATCGCGCTCGCGGCGGCGGTTTTTCTCGGCAGCGAGAAATTGTCGTTCTTTGAATTAACCGAAGCGCAGAGCGCGATTCTTTACGATGTCCGGCTGCCGCGCGTGCTGCTCGGCGCGTGTGTCGGCGCAAGTCTGGCGGTGGCGGGCGCCGGGCTGCAGGCGCTGCTCAGGAATCCTTTGGCGGAGCCTTACCTGCTCGGCGTTTCAAACGGCGCGGCTTTGGGAACGATGCTCGCGTTCGTGTTTTTCTCGCAATTCGAGTTTCTCAGACCCGTGATGGCTTTTGCGGGGGCGGGATTAGCGACCTTTGCGGTTTACCAGATGGCGAAATCGCGCGCCGGAATGAACGTCGAGCGGCTTGTCTTGTCGGGCGTGATTGTGACGACTTTTCTTTCGTCCGTCATCGTTCTGCTGACTTCGCTGCTGGACGCGGCAAAGCTCAGGAGTTTTACGTTCTGGCTGCTCGGCGATTTGTCGCAGGGCACGAAAACCGGGTTTTATCTGACGTTTGCGGTCGTCGTTGCGGGAACGATTATTTTAAGCGGGCAGGCACGCGCGCTGAATTTGATGATGATTGGCGAGCGCGACGCGTTCGATTTCGGCGTCGAGGTCGGGCGCGTGCGGATGATTGTTTTCGCGGTCGCCGCGCTGCTCGTCGGAAGCTCGGTCGCGGCGAGCGGTTCGGTCGGCTATGTCGGTTTGATTGTGCCGCATCTGATTCGCCTGATAGTCGGCAGCGACAACCGGCTGGTCATTCCGTTTTCCGCCGTCTCGGGCGCGATTTTTGTCGTTCTCGCCGATACGGTCGCGCGCACGGCAATCGCGCCGCGCGAATTGCCCGTCGGCGCAATCACCGCATTAATCGGCGCGCCGCTGTTTATCTATTTGCTGCGTCGAAGTTAGTGGTCGGTGGTCGGTAGTCAGAAAAGACAAATTACCGACCACTGACCACTGACCGCCGACCACTGAAAAATGCTTGAAGTTCAGAACATTTCGATAAATTACGGCGTCTGCGCGGTGGTGCAGGATATTTCGTTTGCGCTTGCGGCGGGCAAAATCATCGCGCTGCTGGGCGCGAACGGCGCGGGGAAAACGACGCTTTTGAAATCTCTGAACGGCGGCTTGCCGGTGTCGAAAGGCGCGATTTTGCTGGACGGCAAAGAATTGAAAGATTATTCGCAGCGCGAAATCGCGCAGCGAATCGCGGTCATCGCGCAGGAAAACGAAACGAAATTTCCGGTGTCGGTTCTGGAATTCGTCCTCGCCGGCAGATTTGCACACGGCACGGCTTTCGGCTGGGAAACCGCGCGCGATTTGGAGATTGCATCGGCGGCGCTCAAAGAATGCGATTTGGCAAATTATGCGGCGCGGCAGATGAATCAGCTCTCGGGCGGCGAGCGCCAGCGCGTCGTTCTGGCGCGCGCGCTGGCGACCGAAAGCCGGATTCTGCTGCTTGATGAACCGACCGCGAATCTCGATTTGGCGCACCAGGCGCTGATGTTCCGGCTGATTCGCGAGCGATGCGCGAGCGCCGACGCGTCGGCGATTGTCATCACGCACGATTTAAATCTCGCCTCGGAATTTGCCGACGCGATAATCCTGCTGAAAAACGGCGCGATTGCCGCCGACGGCGCTGCCGACGAGGTTTTGACCGAAGACAATTTGAAGGAAGTTTTCGGCGTAAAAGTTTTACTGGACGAAAATCCGGTCAGTCGTCGCCGGCGAGTGACGACGATTTATTGAGCAATTACGAATTACGAATTAAAGACAAAACAATCATTCGTAATTTGTAATTCGTAATTGAAAAAGCAAACGGCGCGAGGGAAGTTTGGTGCGAATCCGACACTGCCCACGCAACAGTGATTCGATTTGGATTTGAGATTTATTTTTCCAGTCCGCAATCCAAAATCGAAAAGTCTGGAACTTCGCCCGTTTGTTAAACCAAAAACCAAATTCCGCGCTGGGCGGAAAAGGAGAGATATGAAGATTATAAAAATTTTAAGTTTAATTTGTTTTTTGTCGGTTAGTATTTTAGCGCAGACGGGCGCGACCCTTGAAGGAAAAATCACGCTTTTCGGAGTAGCCGTCAAAAACACGGAGGTTCTGCTTTCCCAAGCCGCGAATAAAAAGGCAATCTTTACCACGCGAACCGATGACAACGGTAATTACCGTTTTGAAAATGTTCCTTTGGGCAGTTATATTCTGACGACTACGACCGTCACACTGGATGTGCTGACGGTCGGTCCGGTAAATGTGGGGCTGAAAAAACAGGAAACAAAGATTGTTAACCTGGAACTGGCGGCTCGGGACCAGAATTTGGGCAGCGTTTCGATATCAGCCGGAGCGGAACAAACAATCGAACAGGTTTCAAAAACCGTCGATACCATCGACGCGCAGGAAATGCGCGACCGCGCCGATTTTTCGCTCGTCGAGTCTCTGCGGACGATTCCGGGTTTTCGCGTCCAGCAATTGGGCGGTTTCGGGCGAACCGCGAGCATTAAAACTCGCGGTTTGCGGAATCAGGACACAGCCGTTTTGATTGACGGCATCCGTTTTCGCGACGCTTCTTCGATTACCGGCGACGCGTCGGCTTTCCTGTCGGATTTTACTTTGACGAGCGTTAATAAAATCGAGGTTCTGCGCGGTTCCGGTTCGTCGCTCTACGGCACGAACGCCGTCGGCGGGGTGATTGACTTTCAGACGCCGAAGCCGCAAACGGGGTTTCACGGGCAAGCGAGCGGCGCGTTCGGCGGTTACGGTCTCGGGCGTTTTCGCGGCAATATTTCGGACGGCAGCGATAAATTCGGTTTCAACTTGGGCGTTTCGCGCACCGTCTATACAAAAGGAATCGACGGCGAGGACGACGCGCACAACACGAATTTTCAATCGCGCATCGAATACAATCCGTTTCAGAAAACAAATATTTCAGCGCGGTTTTTCGTCTCGGACGCGTACGTGAGGCTCAATTCAAATCCCGACACAATCGGCACTCTCCCCCCAACGAATGCAACTATCATTAACGCCGTGCCGCTCGCTTCGGATTTAGTGAAACGCATCGAAAACAATCAGCCGGTGACGAGTACGGGCAGCGCAAATTTTGTTCCCGACCTTAACGACCCGGACACTTTTCAAAAATCGCAGTTTTTTAACGGGCAAATCGTTCTGACGCAAATCTTAACCGAAAAACTCGTTTTTCAAGGCTACTATTCGGGCTTGAAAACCGCGCGCCGCAACGTTACGGCGACCGGCGTCGGCGATGCCGCGTCCGTCTTTGACGGCACAATCCAAACCGCCAACGCGCATCTGAACTACGCGCCGGACCGGTCAAACCAAATCACGGTCGGCTACGAATTCGAACACGAAAAATTCGGCAACGACGGCGTGACGCCTTTTATCACGGAAAATTTCTTCACGCGCGCGCGCCAGTCAAGCAATACGTTTTACGCGCAGGATTTAATCAGTCTTTTGAAAGGAAATCTGCAAATTGCGGGCGGCTTCAGGGCGCAGTTTTTTAGTTTGAAAGATGCCGAATTCAGCCTGACGAACGCGCCTTATTCAAACCTGACGCTCGAAAATCCAGCGACCGCTTATACTTTCGACGGCGCGGCTTCATACTTTTTTGAGCGAACCGGCACGAAACTGCGCGCGCACGCCGGCAACGGCTATCGCGTGCCGTCGCTTTATGAAAGATTCGGAACGTTTTACAGCACGTTTATCGCGCCGGCATTCGTCGCGCTCGGCGACCCCGCTTTGAAACCCGAAAAAACAATCGCGTTCGATGCCGGAGTTGAACAAAATCTGTTCAAAAACCGCGCGAAATTAAGCGCGACTTACTTTTACACAAAACTCATCGACACCATCGGTTTCGGCAACGTCGTGTCCTCGATTGGAACGACGCCGCGACCGTTCGGCGGTTACCTGAACACGAAAGGCGGCATCGCGCGCGGCGCGGAATTCAGCGCCAAAGTGCGCGCCGCGCGCTCGACCGACGTTTTCGCGTCCTATACTTTTACGAACAGCGACCAGCGCGTGCCGCAGGTGACGGGCAACCCGAATATCGCGACGCTCGGCATTCCAAATCACCAATTTACGCTCGTTGCGACCCAGCGCATCGGGCGCGCGTGGGTGAATTTCGATTTTCTGGGGACGAGCAGCTACCTGGCGCCGATTTTCGACACCAATAATTTCACGTTCCAAACCTACGTTTACCGTTTCAAAGGCAATCGCAAAGCCGATTTAACCGCCGGTTACACGTTCGCGTTCAACAACGAGAAGCAAAGCCTTCGCCTGTTCGGCACAATCGAAAATCTCTTTGATTACGATTACTACGAAAACGGTTTTCGCACACCGGGCAGAAACGGCAGAATCGGTTTGAGTTTCGGATTCTAAAGCTTAAAAGTAAAAAAACTAAAAGCGGAAAAGTGGTTTGTAATTTGAACCAACTTTTCCGCTTTTTCTATCTTTTGCATCACAAAAAGTGGTATGATGAAAAAAAACAAGAAAGGAGAGAAAGATATGAAGAGGTTATGTATCTTGATTTTAAGTTTAATGACGACCGTTTCGGTTTTGCCGCAGACGAAAACCGTCACGAATGCGGATTTAGAGAAATATCGCCAGCAGCGGCTCGAAGCCGATAAGCAGATGCGGGAAAGATATGCCGAGCTGGGTTTTCCTTCGCCCGAGCAGCTCGAAAAACAAAACGCCGCGCGCCGCGCCGATATGGAGAGAATTTCGGATGAACTCCGATACCGCCGTATTCAGGAGGAAATCGCGCGCGCCAACGCACAAATCGCGGCTCGCGACGCACAGATGAACTATCTTCTGAGTCAGGGCGCTTACAATAATCAAGGCGTTATTTATTCCTACGGCGGCTACGGCTACGCGCCGTTCGGCTTCTATCGCGGCGGTCGCTTCTTCCGGTCGCACTTCCGCAATCTGCCGCCAAACGCGCGTACCGTGCAGGAATATGCCAATATGTATCCGAGTTCGCAGAGTCTATATAACCGCTCGATCGGCAATGTCCGGTCCAACGGCACCGTCCGCTTTGGCGGCGGCGTTAGATTCGGCGGCGGAATCCGCATCGGCGGCGGATTCGGCGGCGGCGGATTCGGCGGCGGCGGTCGTCATTAAGGCGGAAACGGGGTTTATCGCGATGGCTGCATCGCACTTTTTACCGGTCGGCTGATATTCAAACAGCGGCGTG
>DASWRC010000115.1:0-3134 GCA_036403375.1 Pyrinomonadaceae bacterium | reverse complement strand
CGCCGCCTTCGGGCGTGACCCAGTTGATGATTTGATACGGGTCCATAATGTCGCAGGTTTTGCAGTGGACGCAGTTTGAGAAATTTACCTTTAATTCGCGCCGGTCGGTTTTTGAATTAAATTCCATCTCGTAAACCGCCGCCGGACAAAACCTTTGACACGGGTTGCCGTATTCTTCGGCGCAGCGTGTCGCGCAGATTTCCGTGTCGAGCACGTGCAGGTGCGAAGGCTGGTCTTCGTCATGGGCGACGCCGGCGTGAAAAACGTCCGTCACTTTGTCGAAAGTCAATTGTTTATCGAATTTCACGTTTTCGTAGCGGTGACCGTTGTTTTGATGGTCTTCGAGTTTTTCCATCCGTTCGTGTCCGGCGATGTGATGTTCCTTCGGCATAAAGCCCCACGCCATACCGCCCGTGACAAACTGCAAGCCGGTATTTATCAAAGCCGACCAGCGCCCCGACTGGAATGACGCGTGGAAATTGCGAACCGGATGAAGCTCGTCGTAAAGCCAGCTCATATTTACTTTTTCTTCAAAATGCTTGAGCACTTTGCCGGAAAAATCTTCGTGCTCGAATGCGCCGACAATCGTTTCCGCCGCGAGCATTCCCGATTTCATCGCCGTATGGATGCCTTTGATGCGCTGCCCGTTCAAAAACGACCCTGAATCGCCGACAATCAAAACGCCGTCCGCGTAGAGACGCGGCATCGTCCAGTAACCGCCGGCGTTGATGGTTTTCGCGCCGTATTTAATCATTTTCCCGCCCGCGAGAATCGCCGCGACCGCAGGATGCGTCTTGAATTTCTGAAACTCGGCGTGCGGGTCAATCAAAGGGTCTTTGTAATCCAATCCGGTCACGTAACCGATTGACACGACATTGTTTTTCATCCCGTAAATCCAGCCGCCGCCGTAGGTTTGGGTGTCGCTCGGAAACCCGAGCGTATGCACGACGCGTCCTTCCTCAAAATTCCCTGCCGGGACTTCCCACAGTTCTTTGACGCCTAAGCTGAAGATTTGCGGTTCTTTACCTTCCATCAAATCGAGCCGCTGCATGAGATGTTTGGCTAAACTGCCGCGCGACCCTTCGCCTAAAACGGTAACTTTTGCCAGCAAATCGACGCCCGGCTCGAAATTCCCTTTCGGGTTTCCTTCCCTGTCGATTCCCTTGTCGCCGGTGCGAATGCCGATCACGCGGTCGTTTTCATCATAAAGAACTTCGGCTGCCGGAAATTCGGGAAATATATTGATGCCGGCTTCCTCGCATTTTTCGGCGAGCCATTCGCAGACTTTGCTTAAACTGACGATGTATTTGCCTTTATTTTTTAAGGGCGGCGGAACAATCGGCGCATCTATCTTGCGGCTTTCCGTCAGATACCAGAAAGCATCCTGCGTGACGGCGGAATCGACCGGACAGCCCTGTTCGAGAAAATCGGGCATCAATTCGCGAATTGCCACCGGGTCCATCACCGCGCCGGACAATATATGCGCGCCGACGAACGAGCCTTTTTCGACTATCCCGATTTCCAAATCGCCGATTTTTCGCCCGTGTTTGACGCCTTTTTCGACAAACTCGTCGTGCTCGGCGATTTTCTTCTTCAAGTGCAGAGCCGCCGCCAGATTTGCCGGACCGGCACCGACAAAAACCACGTCCATTTCCAGTTGTTCGCGTTCGATATTCATATTTTCACCCTTCAAATGAATGGTCATTCAGTTTCTGCAAGTATAACAATTTTAAGTAATCTTACCCAAGTCCGAATCTTTAGATTTTCGCGCATTTCCATTATAATCCTTCCCGACTGATGTTTCGCCAAAAACACAAAACTTTTCTGACGATTTTCGCGCTGCTGGCAATTCTTTGCGGTTGCAAACACAAAAATCAGGTCAACGCCGGATTAAATGCGGAAATGCCGCCGAAAATCGTCTGGGCTTGGGAACGCCCCGAAGATTTGCGCTTTCTCGACGCGCGGGAATTCGGCGTCGCATTTCTGGCGCAAACTTTGACTTTAACGCAGGATGAAGTCGCGTTTCGCCCGCGTCGTCAACCGCTCGAATTGCCCGACAATATTTATGTCATCGCCGTGACGCGCATCGAAACCGTCAAAGAAAGCGCGAAACGCCCGAAGCTTTCCGACGAGCAGCGAAAAAAGATTGTTAATTTAATCAAAAAAACGCTCGAACTGCCGAATGTGAAGGCAATTCAGACGGATTTTGACGTCGTGGTTTCAGAACGCGCTTTTTATCGCGCGCTCGTCAACGATTTGAAAAAAGAATTGCCCGAAAACACGCCTTTAACTATTACTTCGCTTGCCTCGTGGTGCATCGGCGATAGTTGGTTCAACGATTTTCCGATTGACGAAGCCGTGCCGATGGCGTTTGAAATGGGCGCGGATTCCGAAAGGGTTCGCGATTTTCTGGCGAAAGGCAACGATTGGCGCGAGCCGCTCTGCCGCGGAAGCTACGGAATTTCGATAAACGACCCGTTAGCAGGCGTCGATTTCAAGCCCGGCAGGCGTTTTTATTATTTCAAATCGAGCGCGTGGCAAAAAAGCGATTTAGAAAAGTTAAAATAAGTATGAAGAACATTGTCCGTTTTGCTGTTTCGATTGTTTTGATTTTCGCGTTTTTCTCGAACGCGCTGCCGTGCGGTCCGTCGTATATTTCGCCGATTTTCGAATACGAACACGCGCCCGAAAATCCGTACGCGAACTTTGCCGCCGGAAAAATCGGGATTATTAAGTCCGCGCAGCGACGGATTGTTTTGCTGGCGGCGTATCGATATCTGAACGGCGGCGGTTTTTCGGAAGCCGAACAAAAAGCGCTCGTGCAGGTTTGGGAAGCGGAATTCGACAATAAACCGTACGAAGCAGGCGAAGTCACCGACTCGCTGAAAAAATGGGTCGAAAAGCGCAAAACGGTCTTCGGTAAAGACGAAAAAACGCCGGAAATTTACGTCGAGCGGCAGTCCGGCGGTTACGATTTTTTCCCGAACTGCACGGACAGCGCTTTTGAAACCGCGATTCAGACGCTTTCCGATAGAATCACTTCGTACGGCGCAGATGACAGCGGCGTGAAGGATTGGGTCAAAGCGCAGGACAGGGTTTTTGAAAACTGCGCGAGCGGACGCTCGATGCCGGAC
>DASWRC010000114.1:0-24956 GCA_036403375.1 Pyrinomonadaceae bacterium | reverse complement strand
AAAAATACCACGCCAATATTTAGAATGTTTGACGGATACTTTATGCTTCGTTTTCTAAATTGGATAAAGTCGAGCTAAACAGTAATTTCGGTTACGGTTTTCAATACGGATGCCCGACGACCCTGCTTCTGTGCGGGGCTCCGATAACTTTCGGACTGAATACCGACCGGCTCGTGACCGGCGATTTCGACGGCGATTTACGAAGCGATATTGCCGTGTTTCGTCCGGCGGACGGAACCTGGTATTATCTGCGTTCGACTTCGACCGTCGGCAATGCTCCGGACGCGTTCAGCGGGTTTGCGTGGGGCTTAACGGGCGATATTCCGCAGCCGGCGGATTACGACGGTGACAAGCGAACGGATTTTGCCGTTTTCCGACCGTCGAATGGAACGCGTGGTATATCTCGAACAGCAACAACGGCGCGTATAACACCTACAGCGCGCCGGTTTGGGGCGGCGCGACCGACCGACCGGCGACTTCGCCTTACCGGGAAACCAACCCGTAAGGGGCGATGTGAAACTAAAAACGAAAAGGCTTGAGAAAAATTCTCAAGCCTTTTCGTTTTACCGAATCAGGTATTTCGCGCCGAACGGAATGATATAGCCTTTCTCCTTTCCGGCAATCGCGGCGAGCGATGCGCCGGATAAATCGAGTTTTTGCAGACGCATCCGGCGCGTTTCGTTTTCCGGCAGGGAAGTCACGATTTGAATATTAAAGCGTTCCGCCTTTTTGAGCAGACTCCACGCGGTTTGACCGTTGACCTGATAGTTCTTACATAAATTTTCGGCTAAACGGGCGGCGTTTTCGGCTTCAAACCAGTTTAGAAAATCGGCTCGCCCGAGCCCGTCGGCGCATTCGGCTAAAAAGATAATGCGTCCGCCTTCAGTGCAGGCAAGCGCCGCCGCTTCGACCGCTTTTTGCGCCTGAATCATATTCAAATCAAACGGCGCGCCGCCGCACGAGACAATCACCAAATCGCGTTTTTCAGCGATTTCGACCGTGTGATTCGACGCGTAAAACTCGCAGGCAGCGCGGTGCGCCGTAATCCAGTCGCCGCAAAATAAATCGACCGCCGCGCCCTTGTCGTTCGTGATTGTGTTGATTGAAAACGACGGATTTATTTTCGCGGCAACTTCGACAAAAGCCTCGTGAACGGCGTTTCCGTCCAAAAGCCCCGCGCCGATGCCCGCGCGCCTCGTCTTTGTTTCACAGTCGAACGCGAGCCGGTGCGTGGCGGAAATCGTCCGCGCGGAAGCCAGCCCCGGACAGATCAGTTTGCGACCGCCGGTAAAGCCCGCGAAATAATGAAACGTGATACCGCCGACGATGATAACGTGGTCGTGTTCCGTCAAAGCGCGATTGAGTTCGACCGGCGTGCCGCCGATTTCGCCGAAATTGACGAATTGCTCTGAATCAAGCCCCGCGATTTGCATTAAATCTTTCGCCGTGTGGTCTAAGGTTTTGATTCTCTGGAAAATAAACGGCGTCAGCAGTTCGCGCTTTTCGTCCGTCGTGACTTTGCGGTGAATGCCGGTCGCAAAGATAATGCGGATGTTAAAAGGCATCGTACCGTTTGCAATCAGGCGGCGAACGAGCAAATTTACGATTTGCCCGCTCGCCGTCTGCCGCGTTGCGTCCGGGACGACTAAAAGAACGCTTTCGCCTTCCCCGACGATTTCTTCGAGCGGCTTTGAATCTACCGGATTATCGAAACGCGCGCCTATAGCGGCGTCCGTCAGCGGCGTATTTTGTTCTTCAAAGCCTAAAATTTCAAACTGATTTTCGTCGTATGCAAAGGGAATTTGAGATTTTCCGTAGCGAAGCGCGATTTGCGGCATAGATTCTAATTATTCGTCGCTTTGACCTTAATTTCCGAATCGAAACAGTTCGTGCCCGAAAAACACGGATGCATCGACGGTTCTTCGGCTTCGAGCGTTTCCATCTGAATCGTCAGGTGGTCGATGCCGAACTCGTCGTGGAGCCGCGCACGCACCGTTTGCAGCAGCGCTTTCTGCGAAATCGTCTCGCGGTGAATGATGTGGACGCTTAAGGCTTCCATGCCGGAAGTTATCGTCCAGACGTGAAGGTCGTGCACGTCTTCGACATCTTCGGTCGCGCGAATCGAGTCTTCGACCGCCTTTAAGTTGATATGCGCGGGCGTGCCTTCGAGAAGCACGTTGACCGATTCTTTAATTAGATTCCACGCGCCGAAGATGATGATTAAACTAATCAGAACGCTGGACGCGGCATCCGCCCAGAGCCAGCCGAACGCGAGTATCGCCACGCCCGCACAAATCGCCGTGACCGAGCCGAGCGCGTCGCCCATAACATGCAGCCACGCGCCGCGCATATTCAAATCGTGCTCGTGGTCGCCGTGCAGAAGATAAGCGCAGACGAGGTTGATGACGAGTCCGCCGGCGGCAATCGCGGTTAATTCAAAACCCTTAATTTCGGGCGGCGCGTGCCATCTTTCATAAGCTTCGTAAATCACCCACAACGAAATCAGGACAAGCGCAATCCCGTTTACGAACGCGGCTAAAATTTCCAGACGATAATAACCGAAAGTCTTTTTCGCCGTTGCCGGACGCGACGCAAACCAGATTGCCGCGAGCGTTAAGCTGATTGCCGCCACGTCCGTGAGCATATGTCCGGCATCTGCTAAAAGAGCGAGCGAATTGGCAAACCAGCCGCCGACCGCTTCGGCGAACATGTAAACGGACGTTAACCCAAGCGCGAGCTTTAATTTATTAGTGCTTTCCGCGCCGCGTCGTTCGTGTGAATGCGAATGTGCGTGATTTGCGCCCATCACTTTAAATTTACCACACAGACGCGGTTGGTAATAGGCAGTAGGTAATAGGTAATAAGTAATAGGTAATAGGTAATTACCTACTACGCCCTAAAACTGCCTGACGACTTTGCCGCTGCTTAAATTCAGGACGAAGCTGCTGCGGTTGCCGCGGTCGTCGCTGATTTCGACCGTAGTTTGGGATGTGGGCGAGGTGATTTGCAAAAGGAATGAGCCGTCGCCGGTCGCAAAGGTTTGTTTGCCCTGCGCGCGGACGGTCGCGCCGGATTGGGTTTTGGCGCTGATGCGGTAAATCGTACCGCCCAGGTTTTCGACCTCCCAGCCGCTCGCCGCGATTGACGTGCTGCCTTCGCGTTTGACGACCGTGAATTTCCACTGTTCGCTCCAGTTGCTCGCCTGTCCCGAAGTGGAATTTGCCTGCACGCGCCAGTAATATGTGCCGGGAAGAAGACCGCCGAGCGTGAAATTCGGACTCGTTAAAACCCGCCGCTCGATGACCATCGAATCCGCCGCGAATGACGGCAGCTTGGCGACTTGCAGGCTGTACGTCAGGGCGGAAGTCACGTCGGGGCTTTGCCAGCGGAAAACGATGTCCGTCGCGCCGCTCAAAGAACCCATAATCTGTTCGTTCGACGACGGCGAATTGTGAGTCGGCGGCGCGATGAGCTTTTCCTTATCGGAAAGCTTTCCGCTGTCGAGCGCGGCGTATTCGTTTTCTTTGACGACGGTTTTCTCGCCGCCGACCGTCGTTTCAATTGAGCCGCGGCTGATGCGGATTTCGCCGCCGCCCGATTGCTGGTTAATGCCGAAGCTGGCATCCGTGTCCGGGTTGATTTTGTTTTCCGATTCGCGTACTTCGACGATGTTTTCGGTGTTGGCGGGCTGGTCTTCGGTGCGGACGTTGATTTGCCCGTCGTCGAGTGTGACGCGCACGTTCGGACCGCCGAAGAGCGAGTTGCTGTCGCGGATGACGACCGTCGAATTGGCGCGGATTGAGAGAATCGAGCCGTCAATCATCTGCACTTTTGCGCGCCCGTCGGCTTGCGTTTGAATCGTGTCGCCGGCGGAAACAAACGTCGGGCGCGTGATGAGAATAGTTTCACGCGTGGCGGCGCGAATGATGCGCACGTCGCCTTCAAACGTGATGACTTTGGCGGCGTCTTTCGGCGCATCGTTGACCTCGGGCTGCGCGACCAGCCAGTTGCTCTTTAAAATCCACCAGCCGCCGAATCCCAAAGCGCCGAGAAAAACAAATATCGCCACGATTCTGTAAATCGTGCTTTTTTTGATGTTCCACCATTCAACGTAAAATTTGCGATACTTACTTTCCATTTAACTTGCGGAGCCGCCGCTGCAGCAGAAATTTTAAGCTTCGTCCTCGGCTTCCGTTTCGGGCTGATGCGGAAAAATCAGCGATAGGATAATCGACAAGATGATTGTCCCGATGACAATTCCGAGAGAGATATTGATAACCGCCTGTTCGTAATCGTGGTGCAAATAGCTTTGCAGGAAACGCGCGACGCCGGATTCGCCGCTCACTACCATTATCAAGCCTTCCGCCAAAAGTGGCAAGAGCATTTTGACGCCGATAAAACTTAAAACGAACGCCAAGCCGTATTTGAGAAAATGAAATTTCTCCGCCATATCGAGCAGCAGAAAGAAAAACGTGCGTAAACCTAAGATAGCAAAGATGTTTGATGTATAAACAAGAAAACGGTCGGTCGTGATGCCGAAAATTGCCGGAATCGAATCGACCGCAAAAACAAGGTCGGCAATGTTGATAACGATGAGGACGAGCAGCAGCAGCGTTCCGGCGCGACGCCCGCTTTCGTCAGTCACGAAAAAGCGGTCGCCGTCGTAATGCTTCGAAATCCGCACAAACCGCGTCGTGAATTTGATAATCGCGCTGTCTTCCGGGTTAAAATCGTCGTCTTCACCGAACATCTTAATTCCCGTGTAAATCAGAAACGCGCCGAAACCGTAGAGAATCCAGTGGAACTTTTCGACCAGTTCGGCGCCCGCGAAAATCATCACCATCCTGAGGACGAGCGCCATGAAAATTCCCCAGAAAAGCGCGCGGTGCTGGTATTTTTTCGGGACTTTGAAATAGTTGAAAATCAGCAGAAAGACGAACAGGTTATCAATCGAAAGCGAAAGCTCTATCAGGTAACCCGTTAAAAACAACTTTGCCTGCTGCGCGCCCAATGCCCAGTTTTGATTGTGCGTGCCGACCTGCCAGTAGATAAAACCGTTAAAAGCGAGTGCGAGCGAAACCCAGACGGCGCTCCAGACGAGCGTTTCCTTGCGCGACGGCGCGTGTGATTTGCGGTTGACGATGCCAATATCGACAAACAGCGCGATAAGAACGACCGCGAAGAAAAAAATCCAAACCCAAAAAGGATATTCAATTGCGTTCATAATAAATGAAGGAGTAAAAGGTAAAAGGTAAAAGGTAAAAGGCAAAAAGTAAAGGGAAACAACCCGGGAACAGTCGCCGAATTTTAGGCTCGTAAACGTGCAATCGCGCGCCGGAAACGAATTAAGACAATAGCAAACTCGACAATCTTTTGCCAAATATGTAAGAATTTGTGTATCATTAACAATTTTATCAGACAAACAAATTAAGGAGATTTTTTAAAGTAGATGTCAGAAAATGCAACCAGCGCGGCGGAAGAAACAAACGCCGAAGCGACAGAAAACACAAATAACGAAGCGACGGAAAACACAGATACCGAAGCGACGGAAAATACAGATACCGAAGCGACGGAAAACACACAAAATACGGAAGACGTTTCGTATCACGCGGTCGAAAAAGACGGAAACGTAACGGCGATTTGGGAAATGCAGGGACAAAAACACCTGCGCACGATTGACCCGCGCTCAAACGAAGGCAAACAGATTCTTGCCCTTTTTGAAACTGCCGCCTAAAGTTTTATAAGGCAAAAATCAGCCGCGGATAAACCAGGGATTTCACGGATTAATTAAATCAATTCTTATCCGCGCGAATCCCCTGTTTTATCCGCGGCTAAAGTTTATTGAGCGTCTTTACGTTCGACGCCTTCGATTTCCAAAATTAAGTCCGCGCCGTAACATTTTGCCGGTGTTTGAAAGCCCGCGCAGAAATTTCCGCCTAAAATCTTTTCCGCAATCGCCAGCGCCGTCAGCGCCGTTAAGGTGTATCCTTCCGGTCCTGTCTGGCGCGCCTCGACTTTGCCGCCGGCGTCGTCCGCTGCTTCGCCCCAGAGATAAGTTTTGCCTTTGGCGCGCTCTTCGTCCGACGGACCGCCGGCGGGAATTTGTTTTTGCAGGATATTTTGAACCGGTCCGGTCGCCAGCAGCCAGCCTAAGTAACGGCTCAGCTTGAGCAGCTTTAACTGCTGTTCGGGAACGACGGTGTAAACCTCGATGTTCGGAATGTCGGTTGAATAAAACGCGGTCGAAACGTCGCCCCACGGAATCGTAACGCCCGTTTTTTTGACTTCGCCGAAATCGAGCTCACGCGTTTTCCAGGCTGCCGGAACACTCTCGATTTTGCCGTTTCGACGAATCGCACCGCCCTTGCCCGCATTCATCGTCATGGTCGCCTGCGTGCCGTGCGAGATTCTGCCCAGACCGTAAAACGCGAGCGTCAATCGGGTCGCCGACGGTAGACGGTTTTTCAAATGCCGCGCCAGACAATCCGACGGCACAACGTCGAAACCGACGCCCGGCATAATCATCACACCGGCGTCTTTTGCTTGTTGGTCGCGCGCCGCCATTGCCTCAAAAACGGCGATTTCGCCCGTGATGTCCAAATAGTGTCGTTTATTTCGCAGGCAGGCTTCGACCATCGGCGCGCTCGTTAAAGAAAACGGTCCGGCGCAGTGGAGAACAAAATCGACTTCCCGCAATGCCGCATCAGCCGCCGCAGAATCGTTCAAATCAAACGCGCGAAAATCGAAGCCGTATTTATTTGCCAGCGCTTCGACTTTTGCCGCATTTCTTCCCGCCAGTACAGGTTTTAAGCCGCGCTCGGCGGCAGCGCGCGTAATCAGCTCGCCCGTGTAGCCGTTCGCGCCGTAAATCAGAAAGTTTGGCATTTTATTTTTCCTGCATTCGCATTAAAAACATGATTTGTCCCAGATGATACGCGTTGTGGTCGGCAGCGAGCATTGCTTCGCGGAAAATGGTCTGCCCGCCGCCATGCGCGATTTTTGCCAGCAAATCGGTTTTTTCGTCCCGCACAAGCTCGCGCATCGTCTCTAAATCGCTGAAAACCTGCTCGCACGATTTTTGCCAATCTTCCGGCGTGCCTTCCCGTTTGTTCCAGTAACCGTCGGGAAATTCGGGCGACACGTGATGCGGATTATAGCTGAACTCGACAATGTCCCGCTGCGCGATACGGATGTGTTCCAGAAGTTCCCATGCAGTATGCGGCGCATTTTCGATTCTCGCGTTGATTTTATCGACCGGAAACTGCCGCAGAGCGGTTTCCAAACCGATGTGCGCCGATTTGCCTTCGAGCAATTCCAGCAAATGCTCGCGTAATTCTTTTTGCGTATCCATAATTCTTTTTAGAAAATTTAGCCTCTAATGTAACATCTTTTTGGCATTGCAGTAACATTTCACGATGCAAAAAGAAAAGGCGCGAGAATTTAAATTCTCGCGCCTTTTTGAGCTAACCAGTCTCAAATTATTTAACAATCGCCGTCGTATTCGCCTTTTCTTTCGGGTCGTAGGGCGTTGCCTTGTATTTTTGGACGGCTTCCTGCGCGTTGTCGTAATTGTCGCCGAGCGCGGCGGCTTTATCGTAGGCATCGACGGCGCGGTTGCGGTCGCCTTTCGCATCGTAGGAGTTGCCCATCTTGATTAACGACCAGACGTAAAGCCAGTTCGGGCGGGCGCTGCCCTGCGCGCCCAAATCGCGCGTCGCTTTGAAATTGTCGATTGCCAAATCGTAGTTGCGCTGTTCGAGGAACAATAAACCGAGGTGATAATAAATCCAGGCGTTCGAGCGGTCGAGCTTGAGCGCGGCTTCAAACTGCTGCTGGGCTTCGGCGTAATTTCCTTCCTTGAACTGTTCGATGCCGCGCCGCGCAATCGAAGAAATTCGCAAATCGTCCGAGATGCGCAGGATTTTGTAATTCGGGTCGATAATGACTTCGAGCGGTTTGCCTTCCGATTCGATGTTGAAATCGGCGCTCGTTTCGTCGACCTGAACGGTGACGGTTTTCAGACCGCCGCCGCCTTCCGAGCGAAGCTGAACTTCGAGCGGCAGACGAAGATTGTCGTAATTCTGCCGAACCGTGCCGCGCGTGATGAATTTGCCGCCTTTCGTACGGATAATCAAATAATCCGCCTTAAATTCCGGTACGCCCGTCCCTTCGACCCAGCGCGCGAAAAAGTAGCGCATATTTTGTCCGGCAACTTCGGTCGTCAATTTTTCAAAATCGTCCACGGACGCGTTTTTGTCGCGGTAACGGTCAAGAAATGTGCGAATCAATTGATTGAATTTCTGCTCGCCGAGCGTGTCGCGCAAAAGCTTGTAAATCATCGCGCCTTTGGCGTACATAATGTACTGATACGCGATCGATTGGTCGTCGAGGTTCGACGGCGCGCGCACTAAGGACGCGGTTTGTTCAAACGTCAGAGCTTTTTCCAGCAGCTCGCGGCGCAAATTGTCGAGCTGCGCGTCTTTCAGAATGCTTTCACGCAAAGAAAAGGCGCTGTATTCCGCCAATCCCTGCGAGAGCCACGCGTCGTCAAACGATTTCAGCCCGACGGTAAGCCCCCACCACTGCATCGCGGCTTCGCGCTGCAGGCGTTCGGCAACCGCGTCGCGCGATTCGTCAAACAGCCGGTTAGCCATGAAAATCATGCCCTGCGACGAGTAATATTCAAGGGAATCGTCGTCAATCTGCGCGACGATTATTTTCTTTCCGCCGTTCGGCGCGCCGTATTTTTTCGTATAAAAATCGAGCGCTCTGCCAAGCGTTTCGCCGTATTGCGCGACGAGCTGTTCGTTGGCGGCTTTCGTGTAAAACTGCAATTCATAATCGCCGAACCGCAAAGATTTCGACGTGTATTTGTCGTATGCAAAACTTCCGACGAGCGCGGGTTTGTTGTTGACGAAATGAAATCTTCCGCCCGCGTTCGTGACCGGTAAATCGCTGTAGCCGGTTAAGGTGTAGCCAGCCGGCATCGAGATTGAAATGTCCGAGGTCGCGCGGTCGGCGGCGTAATCGTGAAACGGAAACCAGCGCGCCGCGTACAACAGATAACCGTTGCTCGCGCCGACGTAAGCCAGCCGTTTGGTCAGCAGCGGTCCGCCTTCGGCGGTGACGAGCACGCCGCTGTATTTGAAGCGTAAGGTAACGGGCGTTCCAGCCGCAACCGATTCGCCGATGTCGACTTTTACGCTCGGACCCAAATCCGAGACGCCGACGCGGTCCTGCACGAACGTGACCTGACCGGGCGAGGTCGTGGCGGCGGTCGTCGCCGGTTTCGGGGTCGTTTTGGCGGTTTTGCCGGTCGATGCTGCGGTCGTTAAAGGCGTCGAGGACGAACCCATCCGCGTAATGCTTTCGATATTGAGTGAACCGTTCATCTCGAAAGCGATATTGCGCGTTTCCGACGCGGGCGTGAATGTCACGTCAACCGTCGCCGACAGCTTGTTTTCGTTCGGCGTGAGCTGCACGTCCATTTTATAGTCCGAGATGTCGTAAGCGGTTCGCTGAACCTGCTGTGCCGCTGCCGCGCAAGTCAAAAATAAGGCAAGGGAAGCGACTCCAAACACCCGAAAAATGTTTTCTCTAAAATTTCTCATTGATTTACCGTAACTTAAAAAAAATATTTAATGGTTTCGCTTGGTTATGATGTTACAAAATGTAATTGCGTTTGCTTGCGCCGTACAAGATTGATTTTTATGACTTTTCGCGCCCAACCGACGCCTTTACGCCGACTTTTGCGGAAGGCGCGCGACCGCCGGTAAGAGCGCTGAAACGTCCCCGCTTTTATAACGATTGTCAATTAATCCGTAAAATCGACCGAAACCACGCGTTCGGCGATTCTTTTGCCGATTGCGGCAACCTCTTGATGGTCGGGATGCACGGTATAAAAATCCAGCGCCGCGCGGTCGGGATAAACGGCAACCAAACCCGTATCGAACGAGCGTTCGAGATGCAGAATGTCGCGCCCGACCGAAAAACTCAGGATATTCGGAATGACACCGGGCAAAGCGCGCAGTCTGGCAACGTGTTCGTCGCGTTCCTTTTCGGAAGCTTCCGCCTTGTATTTCCAGCAGACGATGTGTGTCAGCATAATTTTTAATCAAAGATTCATCCGCGTCCGAAAAGGCGTGCGAATTTTAATAATTCTACTAGAAAAAGGCGGCAAATAGTTGTCATAAAATGCTCATAAGCGGTGTTTTTATTTCGCGTACGGCGGAAAAAGCGAAATATAAATCGGCTGTTTTCGTGACGCCTGAAAATTCATACTAAATCATGAATTTGAAAACCATGAGAACTGTAAAATCATTTTTCGCCCTAATTCTTTCGGCGCTTGCGGCAACGCGCAGAGGACGCGGATTAAATCAATAAATTAAAATCGGTGAAATCCGCATTCGTCCGCGGCTGAATTATTTTCCTTCGCACCACTGCCGAGTCACTTCGTGGCGGTAATCGAACAGCTTTTCTAATTTGGGCACAATCAGATAGGGCGCGGCGATTTCACCGAAAAAACTCATCGGCGGCTCGTATTCGATTTCATCGCGCAGAATCGCTCCCGGTTCGTGCGGCAAAACGATGTGCCGGTGCCGCCAGCTCGCGAACGGACCCGAAATCTGCACGTCTTCAAACATTTTCGGCGGCTCGTATTTCGTGTGTTCGGCAATCCAGAGCATCGGAAAGATTCCGAAAATCTTTTGTTCGATTTTCGCGCGCGAGCCGATTTGTTTAATATCGGCTTTTTGAATTATTTTCGCGTTTTCCCAGGGCGGCACGAGTCGTTCAAACGCATCCGCTAACTCGTGAAAGCCAAACACGCGTTCGGGCGTCGCTTTGATGATGGATTCCTTAACGAACTTCATTATTTACCTTGTCGTTCAGCAAATTCCAGACTTTTTGCAAATGGCGTTCTTCGACGCGGATGCTGCCGACCGAAAGCCGCAAAGTAAATTTGCCGTCGAGCTTTGTATGCGATAAGTAGGCTTCGCCCGACGCGTTGATTTCGTTCATAATCTTTTCGTTCAGCGCGTCAAAATCATCGACGCCTTGCGGGCAGGCGCGAAAACAGCAGAGCGCGAACGGGACGGGGGCAAGCATTTCAAAGTCGGGCGAGTCGTCAACCCAACCGGCGAAAAGTCGTGCCAGCCGGCAATGCTCGCGGATTCGCGCTCGTAAACCTTCCTGCCCGAAATAGCGCATCACGAACCATAATTTAAGCGAGCGAAACCGGCGTCCGAGCTGAACGCCGTAATCCATCTGGTTCGTCACCGTTTCGGCAACTTTCAAATATTCGGCGACCAGCGAAAAGGTTCTTTTGAGCAAATCCAAATCCCTGACGTACAAAACCGACAAATCAAACGGCGTAAAAAGCCATTTATGCGGATTCGTGACAATCGAGTCGGCGCGCTCCCAGCCTTTAAAGTACGGCTGAAATTCCGGCACAATCGCCGCGCTTCCGGCGTAAGCGGCGTCAACGTGCAGAAAAATATTATTGCGGCGGCAGACGTCGGCGATTTCATCGACCGGGTCGATGCTCGTCGTCGAGGTCGTTCCGACGGTCGCGACGACGCACATCGGAAGATGTCCGGCGCTCAAATCGTCGCGAATCGCTTCGCGCAATTTTTCGGCATTCATTTCAAAGCGCTCGTTCGTCGGAATTTTGACGAGCGATGTGCTGCCGAGTCCGAGCAGGATAACGGCTTTATCAATCGAGCTGTGCGTTTGTTCCGAGCAGTAAACTCTCAAAAGCGGCAAATCCGTGCGCCCGCTCATGCCGCGCTCGCGAATGCCGAGATTTAATTTTTCGCGCGCCATCGCAATCGCGTGCAGCGTGGAAATCGAAGCCGTGTCATAGATAATGCCGCTAAAATCTGCGGGCAGATTCATCATTTGCCGCAGCCAGTCGAGAACGACGGGTTCAAGCTCGGTCGAAGCGGGCGAGGTTCGCCAGAGCATCGCTTTCATATCGAAAGCGGCGGCGAGCATTTCGCCGAAAACGCCGACCGACGATGTCGAAGTGGAAAAAAGCCCGTGAAAATTCGGATGATTCCAATGCGTCACGGCGGGTAATATAAGTTTTTCCACATCTTCGAAAATCTGTGGAAAACTTTCGCCCAGTTCGGGCGCTTGCTGCGGCAACGCGTTCGTTAAATCGCCGGGCTGGTTTTGCGACAATACGGGCAAAGTTTCCATTCGCTCGAAATAATCGGCAATCCAATCGACGATTTCGTGCCCGAAGCGACGAAAATCTTCGCGCGGCATATCGCCTAAATTGTTCGTTTGCTTTGTTTCCATACAAAAGTAGTCTAACTTAAAAAAAAATCTATCCGAAACGAATTAGACATAATAAATGAAAAAGGTATAATGCCTTTTTGTATAATTATTACGATAAATTATAAAATGCTCTGTAAAAACAAACCTTCCCTGAACGGGTTGCGTAAACTAGACCGATTGCAGAGCGTAACAAATCTAAATCTAAAACAATTTTTCCAAGAGGTATAAATGACCAGAATCTTTTTAGCTATTTGTGTGATAACTTCCATTTTCATGTCCGCGGCGTGCGTCAACAAAGGCGGCGGCGGCGGAACAACCAGCACCGGCGACACGATTAAAGTCGGCGTCTACGGCGATTTGACCGGACAAACTTCTTCTTTCGGACAATCGACGAAAAACGGCATCCAGCTCGCGGTTGACGAAATCAACGCGTCGGGCGGCGTCGGCGGTAAGAAAATCGAACTCGTTATCGAAGACGACCAGGGACGACCGGAACAAGCCAAAACGGTTGTTTCCAAATTGATCAATCAGGATAAAGTCGTTGCGGTCTTAGGCGAAGTCGCTTCGACCAATTCACTCGCCGCCGCGCCGGTCGCGCAGGAAGCGAAAATCCCGATGATTACGCCGTCTTCGACTAATCCCGGCGTCACGAAAGTCGGCGATTTTATTTTCCGAGTCTGTTTTCTTGATGATTTTCAAGGAAGCTCGATTGCCAAATTTGCGGCGAATAATCTGAAGGCAAAAACCGCCGCGATTTTAGGCGACGTTAATTCGGATTACAGTAAAGGCTTAACTGAATTTTTTGAAAAAGAGTTCACCAAGCAAGGCGGAAAGGTTGTTGCAAAAGAAGCTTACACACAATCTGACCCGGACTTTAAAGGACAATTAACAAAAATTCGTGCCTTAAATCCCGATGTACTTTACATTCCGGGTTATTACAGTCAAGTCGGCATTATCGCCAAACAGGCGCGCGAGCTCGGAATGAAACTTCCGCTCCTCGGCGGCGACGGTTGGGATTCGCCCGAACTTTGGAAACTTGGCGGGGATTCGTTAGAAAATTCGTTTATTACGAACCATTACTCGGCTGATGATCCGAATCCGACAATTCAAAATTTTGTCAAAAATTACAAAGCCAAGTTTACTGTCGTTCCTGATTCATTGGCGGCTTTGGCTTATGATTCAGCGAAAGTTTTGGCGGACGCCATCAAACGTGCAGGCGGAACAGACAGCGCAAAATTACGCGACGCAATTAACGCGACTAAAGATTTCGGGGGCGTAACGGGAACAATTTCAATCAATGCCGAACGAAATGCCGTTAAACCGGCAGTCGTCCTGGAAGTTAAACCGGCGACAAAACAGCTTTTACCGAAGGAAACGATTTATCCTGAAGGAATGACGCCGCCGACCGCTTCGACAACGGCAAACACGAATGTTTCATCGAATACCGGCGCGATGACGAATACGACGTCGAACACGAATTCGACTAATACGACAAACTCAACTTCCACGACAACGACAACGACCAACAAGTCGATGTCAGACAGTAAATAGTTCATAGAGTTTGTAGAGTTCATTGAGTTCATTGAGTAAAGATTTCTAAACTCAATGAACTCAATGAACTCTACAACTCTACAAACTCGATATGGATACTTTTGTTCAGCAGCTTATCAACGGTTTGACCATCGGCTCGATTTACGCGCTGATTGCGCTCGGCTACACGATGGTTTACGGCATTTTGCGCCTTATCAATTTCGCTCACGGCGATATTTACATGGTCGGCGCGTACGCCGGATTTCTTCTTGCCACCTCGCTCGGTTTTGCGGCGCAGCCGTCGGCGTTCGGTTTTGTCGTCACGCTTTTCGGTTCGATGATTATTGCCGCCGCCATCGGCATGGCAATCGAGCGTTTCGCATATCGCCCGGTCAGGAAATATTCAAAAATGACGACGCTGATTACGGCAATCGGGATGTCGCTGCTTATCGAATACCTGTTCGTTTTTATCTTTTCGGGAACGCCGAAATCCTTTCCGCAGCTTTTGCCGAACGAAAACATCACACTGTTCGGCAACGCGACGATTTCGACCTCGCAGATTTTAATCTTTATCGTCTCGCTTCTGCTGATGGCTGTTTTGCAGTACATTATCTATAAAACAAAAATCGGTAAAGCGATGCGCGCCGTGTCATTTAACCTGAACTCGGCGAAGCTGATGGGCATCAATACGGATTTCGTGATTGCGTTTACGTTTGCGCTCGGTTCGGCGCTCGCTGCCGCCGGCGGTGTTCTGACGGCGCAGTACAATCCGAAAATCGAGCCGCTGATGGGGATTATCACGGGTTTAAAAGCGTTTGTGGCTGCCGTTTTAGGCGGCATCGGGAACATTCCCGGCGCAGTTCTCGGCGGACTCTTGATCGGCGCGGCGGAAACGCTCGTCGTCGGTTACGGCGACCGCGTCGGCATTCCTTCGACGTATCGCGACGCGGTGGCTTTCGCGATTTTGATTTTGGTTTTGCTTCTGCGCCCCGCCGGACTTTTGGGGTCGAACGTTCAGGAGAAAGTCTAAAACAGCGGTCGGTGGTCAGTTTTGTCTTTTCTGACAACTGACCACCGACCGCTGACCACCGACCACTAATTTATGAATTGGGTTAAATCAATAATTGTCGGCATCATTTTCATCGCGCTGCTTTACGTTTTGAACGCGGCGATGTCGTCGACGGGTTTTTTCGGAATCGGGATTGACGATTATCAGGGACGCCTGCTCGTCTTTATCGCCATCAACGTCATTTTAGCGACCTCGCTCAACCTGATTAACGGATTTACCGGACAGTTTTCAATCGGACACGCCGGGTTTATGGCGGTCGGCGCGTATTCGTCCGCTTATTTTACAGTCACTTACGGAAAAGCGGTTGAAGCATCATTCGGATTTTTGGGCGATACGCTCTCGTCGAGCGTCGTTTTAATAATCGCCATTCTTATCGGCGCAATTGTTGCCGCGCTTGCCGGCTTAATGGTCGGAATTCCCAGCCTCAGGCTGAAAGGCGATTATCTCGCAATCGTCACGCTCGGTTTCGCCGAAATCATCCGCATCGTGATTTTGAATATCGACGCGGTCGGCGGCGCGACCGGCTACACGGTTCCGGGCTACGCAAACTTTCTGTGGGTCGGAATTTTCGCCGTCATCACGGTCGTCGTCGTTCACAATATCGTCAAATCCGACGCCGGGCGGGCGCTGGTTTCGATTCGCGAGGACGAGCTGGCGGCGGAAGCGATGGGCGTCAACGTCACGCGCTACAAGGTCACGTCGTTCGTTATCGGTTCGTCATTTGCGGGCATCGCGGGCGTCCTTTTCGCGCATTACAACAAGTTTCTTTCGACGAACGACTTTCAGTTTATCAAATCGTTTGAAATCATCATTATGATTGTCATCGGCGGCATGGGTTCGATGACCGGCGCGATTTTAGGCGCGATTATCGTCACGCTTCTGCCCGAGCTTTTGCGGCTTTTACCGGCGATTCAACTCGGCGAAAAGACATTTCAATTCGCGGACTTGCGCCTCGTTATTTTTGCTTTGATTCTGATTTTGACGATGATTCTGCGCCCGCAGGGAATTTTGGGCACCAACGAATTCGGTTTAAGCTGGCTGCGCCGGACGCGCACGCGTCCCGAAGGCACGGACGAAGAAGGCGGAACGAAAGGCGTCCCGATTGCAAACGATTCGGCGGCGAAACGGACGGAAGACGAGGAAGGTTAGGAAATTTAGCCGCGGATAAACGCGGATGCACGCGGATAAGAATTTGATTTTGTTTAATAAAACTTTGATTTAATGCGCGTTTATCCGCGGCTAAAAAATTAAAAGATTTACCAGAATGAATAACGGAAATTACATTTTGCAAACCGATAAAGCGGTCATCAAATTCGGCGGTTTGACGGCTGTGAAAGAACTTGACATGCAGGTCGGGCAAGGCGAAATTTACGGTCTTATCGGACCGAACGGCGCGGGCAAAACGACTGTTTTCAATCTTTTGACCGGCGTTTACGAGCCGACTTCGGGCGACATTAATATTAAAGGAACGCGCATCAACGGGATGCGCCCGTATCAAATCTCGCGGCTCGGCGTTTCGCGAACTTTTCAGAATATTCGTCTTTTTCCTTCGATGTCGGTGCTTGAAAACGTCGTCACGGCTTGCCATCGTCACGCGAAGCAATCGCTTCTGGACGGCGTTTTTCGCCTGCCGCGCTATTTCAAGGATGAAGCCGAACACCGCAAATTCGCGCTCGAACTGCTCGAAATTTTCGACCTCGCCAAATATAAGGACGAAGGCGGAACCAGCTTGCCGTACGGCAACCAGCGAAGATTGGAAATCGTCCGCGCCCTCGCCACGCGCCCGCAATTACTTTTGTTAGACGAACCGGCTGCCGGGATGAATCCTTCGGAACAGGAAGATTTAACGGCTTTGATTAAGGAAATCCGCGACCGTTTCAGCCTGACAATCGTGCTGGTCGAGCACAACATGCGCGTCGTGATGGGCGTTTGCGACCGCATTCAGGTCATCGATTACGGCAAATCCATCGCGCTCGGGCTGCCGGCTGAAATTAAGAACGACCCGAAAGTTATCGAGGCGTATTTAGGTGACTAGTGGTTAGCGGTCAGTGGTCGGTGGTCAGATAAAACACCGATTTGCTGACCGCCGACCACTGACCACCGACCACTTTTTATGTTGACTTTAGAAAACGTATCCGTCAGCTACGGCGCAATCGAGGCGCTGACAGGCATTAATTTACACGTAAATCAGGGCGAAGTCGTGACCTTAATCGGCGCGAACGGGGCGGGCAAAACGACGACGCTACGCACGATTACGAGCCTGCTTGAACCGAAACAGGGGCGCGTGATGTTTGAGGGCAAGGAAATCAGCGGTGTCGCGGCGCATAGGCTCGTGCCGATGGGCATCGCGATGTCGCCCGAAGGACGCGGCGTTTTCGCTAACCTCTCGGTGCGCGAAAATCTCGAAATGGGCGCTTATATCCGCAACGACAAAAAAGGCATTGCCGACGACATGGAAAAAGGCTTTGTGATGTTTCCGCGCCTCAAGGAACGCGAACAGCAAAAGGCGGGCACGCTTTCCGGCGGCGAACAGCAGATGCTCGCGATGGCGCGCGCGCTGATGTCGCGCCCGCGTCTTTTGCTTTTAGACGAACCTTCGCTCGGACTCGCGCCGATTGTCGTGCACACGATTTTCGAAGCGATCGACAATATCCGCGCCGAAGGCACGACGATTCTGCTCGTCGAACAAAACGCCAACGCCGCGCTGCATCATTCCGACCGCGCATACGTCATGGAAACCGGGCGAATCGTCATGGAAGGCGATTCCAAACAACTTGCCCAGGACCCGCGCGTGAAGGAAGCTTATTTGGGCGAATAAGTTTTTAGAAAGACGGAAACTTGAAAGCGCGGAGAGTTTTTCTTAACTTTCCGCGCTTTTGTCGGTTCAATTGTTTGATGTACCCTCTTTAAGCTGTTTACGATTTAGCGGGAATCCGATTAAATCGCCGCAAAAATTATGCACGGTAAGTTAGTGATTAATCCTTTTCTTGAACTCGATTCATTAAACGAAGAAGACGGCGATTTTTTTCTGGTTGCGCCCAAACCTCTGGGAAGCTTGCAGAGATTGAAAATATCCAAATCCGAACAGCCGAATCTTCACGAATTGTTTCTGGAATTTTCGAAAACGAGCTTTGATTTTCTCAGCATTGAAAGTGACCTTAATCAGACCGAACGCGAATTTTTACAGCAGTCGGGCGTTTTGGTCGAATCTGAGAAAATTCCGCAAAAACCGCTTTTTGCCTGCCGGTTGGACGAAGCTCCGCCCGGCGCTTCGGAATCTGATGCCGCCTCGTTGATAGTTAATCCGACCTTTCGTTTCGAACCTTTTAATTTTACGAATTACCTTTCGTGGGTTTATGAAAAACACATTTCACCGCATCAGGCTTCGGTTTGGATAAAACAGCCCGTGACCGACATCGAGATTGGTTACTGGCTTGATAAAGACCAAGCCGAAACAATTTCAAAATTCAAGGCAGGTGAAAAATTATCGCGGACGGTCGAGCCGGAATTTCTCTCCAAACTGCTGTCCAGCCGGATTTTGACGACACCCGAAATTCTGCTTGAAACCGAGCGCCGGCAGCACGCCGTCATAGAGCAGGCAAAGGTCGATTTCAATCGCGACAAGTACGTGGTTTTACGCGAGCTTTTACCGCCGGCGCAGATGGCGGCGATGCGTCGCTTTTACCGTCAGTATGCGGGTCACGGCTTTATGCCCTTTGACGGTGCTCAAAGCAATCGTCTTTACCAGCACAACGAGCCGCTGGCGCGTCTTTTTCACGGACAGCTCGCCAAATTAGTGAGCTTTGTGGCGGGTGAAGAAGTAATTCCGTCGTACGTCTACGCCGCTTCATACCTGGAAAATGCCGACTTAAAACCGCATATCGACCGCGCGCAGTGCGAATTCAGTATTTCATTTCAAGTCGATTATCTGCCCGAACCCGAAAATCACCTTTCGCCGTGGGCTTTATTCGTCTGTCAGCCCGATTTTTCAAACAATCAAACGGTTAAATATTATTCGGAAGAATTTCCCGCCCGTAACGGCGGCGAGGATAAAAATACGGCGGTTTATCTGGCGAGCGGCGACGGATTGATTTACAAAGGGCGCGAACTTATTCATTACAGATACGCCCTGCCCGACAAAAATCGCTCGACTTCCTTGTTTTTTCATTATGTTCCTAAAGATTTTGAGGGCGAATTAAAATGAAGCGGCTTTAATGGGCAGACAATTATTTTATCGAAAAAAGCTGCCGGGCTTGTAATTTTGCGCCGAAACTTTATCTTTTCCGGCTGAATTTTCCGCTATGAAAACCGAATTATCAAAAACGTGGTGGCGATGGCTGATTGTCGTTGCGTCCGGGGCGCTGATCGCCTTGATTCCGGTTCCGGCGGGAATAACTCGCCAATCCTGGACGCTGCTTGCCGTTTTTGTCGCAACTATTGTCGGTTCAATCGTTCAGCCGATGACTGGCAGCGCGATAGTTTTGCTCGGCGTGATTGCCACGACGCTTTCCGGCGCTTTGAAAATCGAAACCGCGCTCGGCGGTTACGCCGACAAATACGTGTGGCTCGTTTTGGCGGCGTTTTTTCTATCGCGCGCGATGATAAAGACGGGTTTAGGTCATCGCATCGCATTAATTTTCGTCCGGCTTATCGGCAGGAAAACATTAGGACTCGGTTACGCGCTCGTGATTACGGATTTTCTGCTGGCGTCATCGATTCCTTCGACCGGCGCACGTTCGGGCGGCATCATTCTGCCGATTGCGCGCAGCGTTTCGGAAACTTACGATTCGCGTCCCGGCGACGGCACGGCTGGAAGATTAGGCACATTTTTGATGAATCTGCTGTATCAATGCGAAGTTATCATCTGCGCGAGCTTTTTAACCGGTCAAGCCTCGAACGTCATCATTCGCGATTTTGTTCAAAAACAAACCGGCATCGATTTAAACTATTCCGTCTGGTTCGTGAGCGCGATTGTCCCGTCGATTGTTTCTTTAATCGTTATTCCGCTGATGATTTACCGCTTTTTTCCGCCCGAAATCAAGGAAACGCCCGATGCCGTTAAATTCGCAGACGATGAACTCGGAAAACTCGGCGCGACCAAAAGAGAAGAAAAGATTCTGCTGGCGGTTTTTATCCTGATTGTTTTGCTGTGGGCGACTTCGCAGCTTCATAACACGGACGCGACCGTCGTCGCCCTGTTCGGTATCGCCGTTTTGCTTTTAACGAGCGTCCTGGAATGGCGCGATTTGATTGATGAAACGCCCGCGTGGGAAGTTTTTATCTGGTACGGCGGTTTGGTTCAGATGGCGCGTTCCTTAGGCGAAACCGGCATCACGAAGATTTTCGCCGAATCGGCAGCCGCCTACACGACCGGCTGGAACTGGATTTTTGCGCTCGCTTTTCTGCTGCTTATTTATTTCTACGCGGCATACGCTTTCGCCTCGATTACGGCGCACGTGACGGCGATGCTGATTCCTTTTCTGGCGGTCACCGCAGCGCTCGGCGCGCCCGCCGGAATCACGGTTTTGCTGCTGGCTTATCTTTCAAACCTGAGCGCCGGTTTGACGCATTACGGCACAACGCCCGCGCCTATTTATTTCGGAACCGGCTACGTCAAACAAAAAAACTGGTGGCTGGTCGGTTTTCTCGCATCCGTCTTAAACATTCTGATTTGGTCAGCCGTCGGCTTGATTTGGTGGAAGATTCTGGGCTGGTGGTAATATCAATTACGAATTACGAATTACGAATTTCAAATTAAAGGTAAAATAAAAAGAGCGTTTTTATTACTAAAAACGCTCTTAATTCGTAATTTGAAATTCGTAATTCGTAATTGAATCTACTGTTGCGGAAATCCCGGGAACTGCGGCGTTTGCGGCGAATTGGCTTGATTTTCCGCGTCGAATTTTTCAACGACTTCGTTGTAAATCTTGATGTCGCCGTCTTTTTCCATCTTTTGTCGAACCGCCGCCAGATAGTCTGAGAAAACCGAGCCGCGTTTTTGCTGAACCATCGCCTGCATCAACTGGTCGCGTTGTTTGGCAAATTCGTCCATATTCGCGTCTTCGCGTTTCGTAACGCCGACGACGACCCAGTTATCACCGACTTTGAGCGGCGTTTTCGTTACTTCGCCCTGCTTTAAGCCGTAAACCGCATCTTCGAGCGCTTCACTGGTCGAGGCGGACGGACCTTGTCCGAGCGGCGAGCCGAGGACAAAGCCTTTTTGCTCCTGCGATTTCAAGCCTTTCGCGGTGGCGGCGCTGCCTAAATCAGCCGCGCTGCCCGCGCCCGAAGCGATTTGTTTAGCGATTTCTTCGACCTGGCTGCGCGCTTTTTCGATTTTTACGGTTTCGGCAACCTGCGATTTTACTTCGTCGAAGGTCGCATCGCGCGGCGGTTTTTGTTCAACCAGCAGCGGAATCGCAAAACCGTTCTGAATCGGCGTCCGTTCGCCCACGTCGTTCGGATTTTCAAGGTTTTTGATGCCTTCTTCGAACTGCGGCGAAACGCCGATGTTTTCGACGTCGTCACCCGGTTTGACGAACGGCGTTTCGCGAATCATTTCCGACGTGCTCATATTCGCCTGCCCGGCAAATTTAGCGGCGGTCGCCGGCACGTCTTTGGTTTGTTTCAAATCATCGACAATTTTCTGCGCGAGTTCCGCCGTGATGGTGTAAGCCTTGCGGTTGCGCAGGCTGACCTGAATTTCCGGTTTCGCGTCTTCAAAGGTTTTCGGAACTTGCTTGCCGCGGCGCAGAATATAAAAAGCGCCGTTGCTTTCAATCGGCTCGCTGACTTCGCCTTCCTTCATCTGCAAAACGCTTTGCTGCGGCGGCTGAACGGCGTTCGGATTATTTTTCAGATTCGGGTTGTCGCGCACCAGCGTCGGCAATTTTCCGCCGGTCGCGCGCGTCGCGCCGTCTTCCGAATAGCCGCGCGCTAATTCGGCAAAGGCTTCTTCCGAAATCGTTTCGCCGTCCTTTTTCGCGCGCTCGGCGATTTGGTTGGCTTTTTCGAGCATCTGCGGCTGCATATCCGGTTTGGGAATGCGAATCACGATTTGCTGTGCTTCGACGCCCTTTGTTTTCTTATCCACCGGAATCTTGTCGTATTCGGCTTTCAGTTCTTCGTCGGTCAAAGGGAGTTTTTCGCCGACTTTCGAGGTGCTCAAAAAGATGTAGCGAATCTTTTTCTGCGGAACGTTGATGTAATAATTCGCCTTGTTTTTCTCGAAATATTCCTGCAGTTCGGCATCGGTCGGTTTTAAGGTCTGGGCAAGGTCGGCAGCGCTCACCGAAACGTAATTAACATCGAATTTCGTATTTTTGCGCTGAAAATCTTTCAGGACTTCATCTTCCGCAACCGTCACGCCGGCGGTCAAAAACGCCTGCAATTTTTGCCCGCTGAGCTGGTCGCGGATGAGCTGTTCATAGGCGGGAACGCTGCCGTATTGCGCGCTGACGTTTTCCTCGTAACGTTTCTGGTCGATCGTTGTCCCGTCTTCCTGCTTTAACTGCTGGCGGATTTCGCTGGCAACCTCGGCGTCCGAAGCGCGAAGCCCGAGCCGGTTTGCCTCGACGCGGATGATGCGCCGCCCGATCAGCGAATTAAGCAGATATTTTGTCGGGAGTCTGCCCATCTGCCCCTGCTTATCCACGTTAAGGTCGCCAAGCGTCACTTTTTCGCTGCCGACCTTCGCGACGGTTTCGCCGCCGCCCGAAGTGCTTTTCGTGCTTGTGTCGTTCGTGACGACACTATTGATGCCCCAGCCCATAAGGCTGATGACCATTAGGATACCGAAAATCAGAAGCACAAAATTTCTGGTTTTCTCCAAACGACTGAAAAACTTTAACATCTCTTTTTAATACCTGTTTATTGAAGATTTGATTTAATTGTCTATCTTGGACAAATCGCGATTGTACCAAGTAAACCGCCAAAAGTAAAAAGGGCAGGCGGGCGGAAGAGAGATTTCAACGCAAAGACGCAAAGCTGCAAAGGTGCAGAGATTTTCAAAAATAATTATTAAAATCCTTTGCGTCTTTGCGTTGAAATTCTTATTTGCTTCGTTTCAATTCCAGCTCGTAGAACCAGAAATCGCTGTTCGGCTGGTCGATTTTAAGCTCGTCCGTTCTGCCTGTCCTGTCAATCGAAAAGGTCACGAATCCGGGCGGGAAATCGTACGCGACCGAGGCTCGCCAATGGATGCGGAAAGTGTCGTAATGCCAGTGTTCCAAATCCGCGACGAAATTCGGCGACGGAATCATCCGCAGGACGAGCTTGCCGTTTTCTTCCGCGACGCGAACGTCGCCGTACATCTGGCTCGAATAAGTTCCGGCGTAACCGGCGGTCGGCAAACTCGGTTTAGTATCTTTCACGCGCGCGGCTTCGAGTTTCTGCGTCGCTTCGGCTTCGCTCCTTTTCGCGTCCGCCGCGCGTTTCAAGGCTTCAGCGTTGTAATCTCGTTTCGGCGCGCCCGTGAAAACGTCGAGCATTTTCTGGTACATGATGTTGTAAACCGGATATTCGCTGTTCGTTAAGATGACGAAACCCGTGTTGCTTTCGGGAATCAAAACGGTGCGCGAGAGCATTCCGTCAAGCCCGCCCGAGTGCGTGACGATTTTTTTGCCCTGATAATCAAACAGGTTCCAGCCCAAGCCGTAAGCGTTGAAATGCCGCGACGGCATATTTTTAGCCGCCGCTTCGGATATCGGCAAAATAACGGCGGGCTGCCACATTTCCCACCCGTTTTTCGCGCTGAAAATTCGTTTGCCTTCGAATTCGCCGCGCCCCAATTGCAGCCGAATCCATTTCGTCAAATCCGCAACCGACGCATTCAAACCGGCTGCCGACGCCGCGCCGTCAACATTTCCGCGATTGAGCGCGCGGAGCGAGCCGCCCGATTCGTTATGCGGGAAGGCGGCGTTGTCTTTGAGGTCGCGAATCGTCGTCGTGGCGCGCGTCATTCCGAGCGGCGTCAGAATCCGTTCCTTGACGAATTCGCCCCACGATTTGCCGGAAACTTTTTCGATAATGCGCCCGGCGGCGATGAACATCAGGTTTTGATAACCGAATCCGGTTCTAAACCCTCGCACGGGTTTGAGGTATTTCAAACGATTTAAAATCTCTTCGTTCGTGTAATTGGTTTCGTACCAGAGCAGGTCGCCGCTGAACGTGTCGAGCCCGACACGGTGCGAAGTGATGTCGCGAATCGTTAAATCTTCCGTCACATAAGCGTTGTAAAGATGAAAATCGGGCAGGTATTTTGAGACTTTATCGTCCCAGCCGCCGATTTTCCCTTCGTCAATCAGAATCGAAAGCGCGGCGGTCGTAAACGCTTTTGAGTTCGACGCAATCGCAAACAGTGTGTTTTCATCAACCTTCTCGCCCGTCCCGATTTTCTGCACGCCGTAGCCTCTGGCAAAAATCGTCTGGTTGTCTTTAACGACCGCAATCGCCATTCCCGGCTGGTTCCAATCCTTCATCACCTCGGCGGCGTAAGCGTCAATCTCGGCAAGCTTTGCGCCGTCATCCTGCGCGAACGCGGCGCACGACAACAAAAGATAAAAAGTAAAAAGTAAAAGAAGTTTCTTTTTCATATGGATTCCTTTTTTTGTAAGATTTGGAAAACAAAATTATCACATAATTATTTGTAAAAGACGAAAACCTTTTCGCCGCGCGCGCCGTAAAAATGCTGACTCTTCTCAATCCATCAACCCGAAAAGGAAACGATATGAAAAAAATTACCGCACTCCTCTTTTGCCTGCTGGCAATTTCCGTTCTTGCGACGGCGCAAACCGCTCCGCAGGTTCGCCGGAAAACCTTT
Source organism: Pyrinomonadaceae bacterium (assembly GCA_036403375.1). Classification (GTDB taxonomy): domain Bacteria; phylum Acidobacteriota; class Blastocatellia; order Pyrinomonadales; family Pyrinomonadaceae; genus JAFDVJ01. Next base: position 255 of record DASWRC010000114.1, on the reverse strand, counting down.
GAAAAAATCTGGAAAACCGTCAACGAAAAATTCTTCGACCCAAACTTTGGCGGCGTGAATTGGAAGCGGATTCACGAGCGCTACGCGCCGCTCATCGAAGCGGCGAAAACCGACGCGGAATTTGACGAGCTAATAAACAAGATGCTCGGCGAAATAAAAACGTCGCATCTGGAAATCATTTCATCGGAAACGCTTGCGAAATTAAAAGCGCCCGCCGCGACCGTCGGTTTCGGTTTACGCGAAATTGATAATCAA
>DASWRC010000113.1:0-47249 GCA_036403375.1 Pyrinomonadaceae bacterium | reverse complement strand
GTCGCCAATCGCGTATTCGAGAAAGTAGAAGAGATGGAAGATGTCTTGATCGATAAAATCAGAGTATTGTCTCAAGACAAAGAGTATCTTTCAGGTCTGACCAATTATCATTGGCTGCCTTCTTCATAACCTTATCTATTTGCGCAACTCGGTATTAGATTGCGAGTTCTCACGAAACTAGAATAGAAGCAAAAGAGAACTGCTACATTATCCATGTATATATTATTTTTGTTAAAACTTGTTGACACGAGCTCCCAACTTTATTAGCATAAAAATTGGCTGATATTTGAATGATGTTAAACACAGTTCCCAACTTTAGTAAAAAAGCACAAAAAAACTGCTACGTAATCAACAACTTACGAGCAGTTTAGTTCCCCAATTAATCTTGAGAAAAACAGCAGCGATTTCCTAATCGTCGAACGCCTGCCCACTGACAATTTTTAATGCTTTTTCCAATAGCGACACATCGCTTGCTGCAGATAGATTGTCTGTTTGATTTGATGTTAAAAATTCAATCAAAGCTTCTTTGAGCCGTTTGCCGACATTACTAAAAGGGGACGAGAGAGCGGTGATAAAAAATGCTGCTGTTATTGGGTCGGCTGATAAAAATGAATTAATTTTTTCCGTTGAGTCGATATCCGAAGAAATTTGGGCTTCGCTCATCAAAAGTAAGGCTAATTTGCCATCGACGGTATCGCCGAAACGCGCGGCGAGCTCTTGGATTTCACTTGGCGCGGCGTTGGCTTCAGACAATGTTATGGCGCGCTTTACAGCTTCGTTTCGTAAAATCGACGCCACTTGCTGTTCGCTTTCTGTTAGCGGTATTCGAGCCGTTATCGAAATTTCGTTGGAAGAGATCGGTGGATCAGGGGAAGTATAATAGACAGCCTGAAAGGTGTATGTCCCCGGCTGTCTCAGAGTATCTCCGACACTCGTATACAGTAAATTTATACTCGCCGCGATTTGCTGTCCCGGCTCCAGCCTAACGCGTCTCATTGCCGTATCAGGTTGCCCGCCGGCGCCGAAGATCTTTTGTCGGCTGCCGCCTGGATCCGTCACCAGAAATTGGACGTCGCCTTCCATTAAATTTAAGCGGGAAGAGACCAATTGTGGTTCATTCCCCCGATTGATAATGTGAACCGTTGCCAGAACCGATAAGCCCACGACTATTGGTTCGCCGATTTCTAAAACAATGATAATTCCGGTTTGAGACGGCGATTCAGATGTTTGCCTATGGTCAAGCATAAGTTGAACGCTCCGTTTATTAGCTGACCGATTGTCAGTTTGAATTACTGGTAATTATACACAGACAATTTAAAGCCGTCTCATTTCACCGTCGAGAAATATCTCTGTCAATTCGGGTAAGTTTGCCTGATTTCATTAAGCAAACTTAGCGCGTCCTTTACCTTGCCGGAATCTGCACTTGCAGCATCACCGCCCGAACCATCCGCTGCTCCAGATGAAACACCGGTTGTGTTTTTTTGCAAATAATCCTGAGTTTGCTCTAAAATCGGGGCTTTTCCTTCGGTTGGAGCGGCGACGGCGGTGGCTAGCTGCACTAACGTTTTTGCCGAATGTTCTTTTGCCGTTGAATCAAAATGATTATCCGCCGCTGTCTGATCGGCTACGCGCAGGATATTTTTTGAATAAAGGTCACGCAGGTCGCGACTAAACGAATTGGCAAGGGTCAATGAGGCGGCGGCTCCCGTTTCAGTCTGCCCGTATTTGTTGGCGAGTTCTTCGAGTTTTTCCTTTGCCCGGTGATCGGTACCGAAATCACCGAAAGCAAAGGCACGTCCGACACCCAAATCCATGGTCAGCTGGGCTATCGCTTCTTCTTCCTGCGTATCCGGCGCGCGCACGATTACAGTTACCGTGTTACTGCGAACGACAGTTCCTTCCAGATCGCCGACCTCGAATTCGGCAGAAATGAAATAGCGACCGGTCTGTCGAAACGTATGCCCGACATTGGTATAAAAAATCTGAGCGTTTCCTATTATGGACTCTCCTGGCTGTAAAACTACGAGCGGGCGGTCGCCGCAGGCGAGGATAACGTCTCGGACGTCGTGAAGTTCGTCCATGGGCGGTTTAAGTAACAGCCTCAAATCGCCTTGCGACAAATTTAAAGCCGCAGAAATAGCGCGCGGGTGTTTTCCAGTATTGGTAACTTTAAAGTTTCCCGTCACAAACTGACCACGGTAGATAAGCTCAGGAACTATCAATTCGAAACTAAAATCTGTCGAAACCGGCACATTTCGAAGAAGTCCAGCGGCGTCGACCGGTTCGGCAATACCGCTCGAAAGACCGCCGTGTCCCCATCCAAATCTCTTCCAGCCTGGAGCGACCTGCGGATCGGGAGAGTGTATGAGCGACGCCCGGCTATGGGCGTCGAAGGCGAAAGTCACATTGTTTGGATAAGGCGTAGCGACGGTCGCAAAACTCATAACGTCACCGGTTTGATTCATAATTGAAGTTCCGATGGGAACGACGTGAACATCGTGTTTCGGGTGAAACAGATTAAAGGCGTGCCCGGCTTCATGGACGAGCGTGCGCAAAAAGGCTTCGGGAACTTCGCCGAGTTTCCTGTTGCGGGCGGAGGGCGCAATTGTCGGGTCGTCGCCAAATTCCGGATCAAAAAAACCGGCAGTGCCTTCGCGAAAGGGCTCGATATCATCAAACATTATACCGAATAAACCGCCCTGACTTGATCCGACCAGAAGCCATAATCTCCAGGCATCCGGCAGTTCAGCGGGACGGCGGTTGGTCGTCAGCGCCGTTTGCAGTTCGATGTTTGTTAACTCGGAATCGTCCGGAAGATTATTCTGATCAACCTTTACTTGGCAGTCAATTCCTGCCGTCCGGTAAATACTTTCAAAGCTTATCTTCGAGCCGTTGATCGTCATCGCCGATAAAGGAAACGAGCGGTTGGTCATCACATCGACTTCGACCGCGCAGCCTCTGTAAAATGGGGAGGTTTTTGTTGCAATGACCTCGTAGGTTTCTCCTCCGAGGCGGGCAATGCCTGTAAGTTTAATTGTCGGCTGCGGTAGTAGTGGATGAATAAAACGGTTTGCCTCGCGGCACTCCAATTCCATAAAGCCCGTGTCTTTGCCGCTATTGTCATTTTGAATAAATTCTTGGGTGATTTGATTCCAAAGATTTCGCTCAAACTTAAAAACCAATTTTCCGTTTTGGTAAGTCACTCCCAGCGAGCGAAAGTACCAGCTGTACTGTTCAATGGTAAATTGCGGGTACCAATTTTTACCAATTATCAACGGTTTTTCGGTAATCGGGCGCAAAATCTCGATCGCGCCGTTAATAGGAGCCGGCTTTTTGACATAAATATCACCGGAAATACGCAGTTTGGGCGAGGCAACCTCGATACGCATCGGTCCGCGGATTTCCATTAAGCTGTGTGCGCCCTGCGGTCTTAACTGCAGATACCACGAGCCGTTCAGCACACCGACTTTACATGGTTTATTTGCTAATGTCGGTACATTTATACTGGATGAGTCTGCACTTTCGCCTGATGAGTGAAGAGCATTTAATGAACGCGCGAGTGCGAGCGAGCCGTCTTCGTCATACTCCATTGAGAAGCCGCTTGAATATCCGTCACAATCGCCGTCGTCAAGCAATGAAATATCATGGTTTTCACTATTATCCTTCATAAGTTTCTCCTTTTATTTTTTAATCGATCGTCGTTTTTCGTTATTAGTCAAACGCATCATTCCAATTGAGCTGAATCATTCCCGCCCGCGTCGATTCATCGGCAGCAACTATAATCGAAATTAAATTTTCTCTGATGTTTTGTGATGACAACGCAGAGTTTCCGTGGATTGCCTAACACTTTCGGTTAAATTTTTCTTCCTTCGAGACTTTTTGAGAACCTGCAAAATCAAGCTTGCAGGTTCTCAAAAAAAATCTATTGAAGAATTTCCTCCGGTATTTCCTCGTGGTTGTCTTCTCCTTCATCCGCGGTTCTCTCATTTTCCGGCGCAGCATCATCTGCCGGACCGAGGGCTTCAAATTCACGCAGTATTTCTGCCAAATCGACCGATGATGTCAACGCAATTTCTTCTTCAGTTAAATTTCGCGTCAGCTCCGGAATACTTAACAGATCAACCGCCGTGTCACCATCAGTATTCGGCGGAATCTGCAAGGCGTTTACAGCCTGAATAATGTTGTTCTTGTTTAATGAACTACCGGGACAATCGGTGTTTGCCATTTCGCGGTGAAATTTGAGCGCCGTCGACGGTAAGCCGAATCTTCTCTGAACGAGCGCGATTACGGTCAATACCGTTAACCGCTGCGGATCTCGAAACGGGTCTTCTCCGGTATTAAAATTACCGACCGTTTCAAACATAAAAGGCGTATCAGGTGGAGGAATATTGAATCCGACGGAGCTTGCGGGCGCTAAGTTCCAATTCCGACCGAGAAAAATCGTGCCGTCGGGTGCGATGGTAATATGTTGGGCAATGTCTCTGAAGCCGCGATTTTGTGTATGATGGCGAAACATCGAAACCACGGATGCCTGACCGTTAAAGTCCCGGTGTCGCGGACTCGACGTATGATGAAAATGGACGATGTCGATTCGTCGGGTAAAATTAAATTGCTGAAGCAGTTGAGCAAACTGCGCGCGATTAACTTGTCTGAATGGCGGTGGCATATTTGTGTATTCTCCTTAATTTTAAAGTTCACGATTTTGGGTAAAGTAATATACTCTCCAATAAAAATAAGACTTTTCGTTTATTTTTAACCCCTCATTTCTTAACGCACCAAAACAAGGCGAAAACTATCTACCGCTATCATATTTTCGTAATTAAAATTAGATTGTTGATTTCTGATTTTTACCCCGGCAGTTCCTTTGTAGATGAATCGGATGGAGGGAGTCACGCTGTTTTCAGTTGAAATATGATTTTGAGGTAGAAGCCATTACGCAATCTCAGCCAGCTTTATTAAAACTTGACAGTCAATATTTTCCCTATCTAAAAATCTATGCTTTATCTTTAGCACAAAATTTTCGGCTGAGAAAAATTGACTGCCGACACCGCGTTTCCACTCCGGAGAATTGTTTTCAAGAAAGCACAGATGTGCGATACAAATCAGGACGCCGGGAAGTTAGCGAAGACGGTGCCCTTCCTGCCTTATTTCGCAACGGGGCAACATTAAAAATGTCTTTTCCGCGTAAAATCTAAAATTAAACTTATCTGTATAAATTCACAATCCGATTCACGTCTTCCTGATCTAATCCGCGAAAAACACGCAGGTATTTTTCATACATTTGGGCATCCCGATTAAGCGAATGTTCAACTAATCCCAAAGCATGCCCGATTTCGTGAATAGCAACGGTTATGAGGTCTTTTTTTGACGGCGAACCATCAAGTCCCCACACTTCGCCGTCATCGAAATGAACCTGTCCGCGTCTCACCGGAGAATTCGGCGGAAAGGAATGTCCGAGAATTCCGTCCTGACCGCTAAAATTCTGATGATCACCGTGCGCTCCGGCAATGAACGTAAAGTTAATCATCGGAGCTTGAGCCAACGGAACTTCGGTAAATCTGAAATCTGTAAAAGCCTGCCGCCAAATGCGAAACGCAAATTCAATGGCGCGCCTTACATCTTGTTGCGGGAGCTGCAAAGTGATTCTAGAGAAACCATATGTGATGTTTGATGTGTGCCAGCGAGGCGGTAGAGCGTCAAATAAAACCGACTCGGCAAGAGTAATGCTCGAATTGCCGCAACGCGGCTCTTCGATTTCCTGTATGGTTGGTTTATTTGCTCTGCCTGTCGCAGGTAAACCGGAAAAAGTCTGAAAGCGTTTAATGGCATTTACTAGATTCTTTTTTTCTTCTATTGCCGAAAACCGTTTCGCTTTCCGTTTTGCGCTTTTTGCCGCTGCGGAAATATCTTCTTCCAATTCCAAATAGTTGCGCTTCTTCAGATATTTGTATAATTTCTCTTTCTTATCACTCATCTTAATATCCAATGAACAAATTGTTCAAAACAATGTCTTCTTCAAATCTTTATTAATTGTTGCCCGTATTGGTATTCGCCAACTTTTTCTTTGCCTCGTTGATGTCATTTTGGATTTTAAGCTCTTCGAGTTCGCGTTTCCTGCGATTTAAAGGGTCAACCGCATCAATCGTCGAGTTGGCAGCTTTCTGAGCATCGTCAAGAATTGCTTTATCAACCAACGGCAGCGATGAAGATTTGTAGTTCTTCATTGCGCCGGTCGTCGGGTCGAGCATAATCGCTGTGACGCTGCTACGTCCGGCGGTCGAAGCTGGAACCGAAGCCAGCACGCCAAGTTGGGCGACCAGCATCTCATTCCGCGCAAACTGTGTGCTGTTATTCGCGATTGCAGGAATCGGCGCGGCAATTCCCTCGAAAGTCGCGGTAATTGCTCCGTCAAATATCAGAGAATTTATCAGACAGCTATTCTTTACAACTCCGGCTGCATCCGCCGGTTTCTGCTGACAGTTAAAATCCTGGGTCTGCAAAGTAACGACTCCATTTGCCGGAACGCGATAAAACCAGCCTCTCGATTTATCTCTCCGCGCGTCATTATTATTAGCGGCGTCGACATCATCCAGATAATTTTGGTTAGGGCTTCTGACGACTTTCAGCCAAAGCGCCTGAATTTTTGTTTCGGTCGTGTTACTGCAAACCTCTTCGTTCGGGTCAGTGAATCTGAACACCGGATTGATCGGAATACTTTTATCTTTGAGTTCTCCGTTATTACAAACGCCTTTTGTCTTTGAGTAAGTGAACAGCAAAGGTGAATTTTCATTGCCCCCTTTCTGCGGCTCAAATTCCAATGTTGCCGCCCACGTTTCTTTTGATGTTCCGCCGAGAAACGCCGCCCGGTGCGCGGCAATCGCTTCGGCATTCTTCTCTAATTGTTGTTTGTAGGTTTCAGCCGGTGCCGGTTGTGAAATTGCCAATACGGTATCGCGCTGACCAATGAGAGAAACCAAATTTTCATACAATGCTAATGCTGTCTGGTATCTGTTTCTGAATTCGTTCGGATTTTTAACTGCGTTTTGTTGATTTTTTATTTGCTGTTCCAATTCAGCGTTTTCTCTTAGTTGCTTCTTGGCAGCCGTTTCGTTCGGGTCGGGTTGAGGTTTTGGTAATGGTATCAACTGGTCAATGTCGGCTTCAGCGTTGGTAATCGATGCACCAATCTCCGCGATTTGTGCGTCTAATTCGGCGATTTCCGCTTTCAAAGCTGTTATTTCAGGTGTATCGGGCGCACCTGCTAATGCGGCTACTTTTGGTGCGAGATCGGCAACTTTTTTATCCTTAATTTTCTCCCGCACCGCGTTTATGGATTTCAGGCAATTGTGTTCCTTGCCTAATGCTTCAAGTTGTTCTCTGGTTTTTGAATTATCATCCGTGGAAAGTGCCAATGGAACGACTTTGGCGGCAATACCTGCGGCGGTGGCAATTGCTTTCGCGGTAAATTCCAAAGTTTCGTTCTTCGATTCGGCTTCGCCTTTTGTCAAAACATAGCCCGGCTCGTATTCGACGAACAGCGATTTGCTTTCAAAATATTTTCCTTTGGTGCTGATGACATAAGTTTCGTTCGTGTCTGGAACTCCGCGGGACGAAAAATTCGGCTGACCGACCGAAAAACTTTGGCTCGGTTTGGTGATCATGCCTTCGCGCTCGCTTGCCGAAAAGAAGCACGGCGCAAACTCGGCAAATTCGCCGGGTGTTTTGGAAACCTTATTGACCGGAACTATAACCTGCACTATTGTTTTAGGCAGATGATACATCACGCCGTCAATTTTTTTCGTTTCTGATTTGTTTGAAATATCGGCGTTTTGGTTAACCAGCTTTTTAACGACGGTTTTGCTTCTGCAACCAAATCCAAAAGATATAACAACAATAATTAGAACACTTGTAAAAATTCGCTTACTCATAAAATTTACTCTCCAATTTCTGTGTGTTTTTAATCATCAATGAATGATTGGCTTAAGGTTAAAGGGGATATTTTCTATCCTTTCGTTCTTAAATAATTGCGAAATTCTCGACAAAGCAAAGCGGACGATTCGAAAAAGGCAGTTTTTCAGCACGGATGTCCTGTTGCTGCCGACCTTTTCACGGATCGACGACTTCTCCGCTTACAGTCCACGAAAACGTCCGGCTCTTTTGTCGACGAGACAGACGACATTTCTGGTTTCGACGAGAATAGCTGCGTCGACAACCGATTATGAATCCAGTATTTTTACTGCGGTTTCAATTGCCTGTTTAGTGTTTCCATACATTTCTACCGAATGCGCGTCTCCCTTTGTTTTTTCAGATATCAAGTTGCCGGACCTATGCGAAGCAAGCGAAATCTTGGCATTTTTAATTTTCTCTTCCAGGACTTCACGCTCCTGTTGGGCATTTTCTTTAATTTGCTGAGCGGCAGCGGCTTTTTGGCTTTGCCGATTGATTTCACTTTTTAGAGTGTTTTCGTTGGCTTGTGCCGGAAATCTGCCAAAGTAATAGCCAATGATTACGAAGATAATCGGTTCCAAACGATTAATCACCGAAATGTCCTTTAACGGTGCAATCAGTCCAAAAAGTGCGGCAACATATAACAAAATAAATATTAAGGTTAAGACGATCATCACCCACCCTTTTAATGAATCTGTCATCGATTGTGAATGATTATTATCTGTTTTAACTTCATCTGCCATTGAGAAGCTCCATAAAAGTGAATTTTGGGTCGGTAATTGTTAAAGGGTTCTTGCCTAATTAGTATTTCTCAAGTTATAAATACAGTGTTCCGGATTAATCTGAAACTTATTCCCGAAATTCTTTGATTTTCAGCACATTTTGCTTTAAATTTGGGGTTACTTGATAACGCACCACAGAGCACAGGGAGCTATCATTGCTTATAAAAATATTTCTGAAAATATTGCTTTTCTGTGTGAATTTAATAAGAAATTAGTTGTTTGTACCTGGATGTATGATTCCTTCTTCTGCAATAACCGAGCTTTTAATAAATTGGAGTAATGGAGACATATCTGCTCAAGAGGAACTATTTCCATTAGTTGAAAAGGAGCTTCATCGCTTGGCACATCATTACGCCCGCCGATTAAATCGCGGGAATACTCTGCAAACAACCGCAATCATTAATGAAACTTACCTCCGACTGGTTGATCAAGACCGGGTTCAGTGGCAAAATCGAGCACATTTTTTTGCAATCGCCGCTAACATGATGCGCCGAATTTTGTTGAATTATATACGCGACCAAAACCGTATTAAGCGCGGAGGTCAAATCGTCCATGTTTCTTTATCGGAAGCGATGGTTTTTTCTGCCAAAAAATCCGATGAAATTCTTGCTCTGGAAGAATCTTTGCGTCGATTGGCTGAAATCGATGAAAGAAAATGCCGTGTGGTGGAATTGAGATTCTATGGCGGCTTAAGTGTTGAAGAAACTGCCGAGGTATTAAAAGTTTCCAGTATCACAGTAATCCGTGATTGGAATATGGCAAAAGCCTGGCTCGCCCGGGAAATTAGAAATGAAGAATGACGTTTGGGAAAAAGCCGAGCGGATTTTTCACGCCGCGCTTGATTTGCCTGCGAAAGACAGAAATTTATATCTCCAGCAGGAATGCGCGGACGATGTCGCTTTGTTTTCCGAAGTCGAATCTTTACTCAGCAGTTTTGAAGAAAACTCAGACTTCCTCGACGAACCGATTTTTGAAAAAGGTCTCGAAGTACTTGAGGTAAATAAGTCCAAACCTGAAAAAAGTCTCTCCGGTTTGGTAATTGGTCATTACGAATTGCAGGAAAAGATCGGCGCGGGCGGAATGGGAGAGGTTTATAAAGCCATCGATACGCGGCTTAATCGCCGGGTTGCGCTGAAATTTCTTTCTGAATCATTAGAAAACGATCACGCGGCGAGACGGCGGTTTCTCAAAGAAGCGCAAGCCGTTGCAATGCTCGATCATTCTAATATCTGCGCTGTTCACGGCATTGAGCAATCGGATGAGCATCACTTTATCGTGATGCAGTATATTGAAGGAAAGACTCTTGCGGAGAGCATAAACTGCGAATCCGTTACTGCCGAAAGATTCAAGTCGCTCGCGAGGCAGATAATAGGTGCAGTTGCCTTTGCACATTCACACGGAATTATTCATCGCGACCTGAAACCCGGAAACATTATGCTAACCAACGAAGGACAGATAAAGGTTCTTGACTTCGGTTTGGCAAAAATTATTTCTCAAAAACAAATTTTGGAAGATAATTCAACTGAAGACGTAAGCCAGTTCTCGCAAAGCGGGCTTGTGATAGGAACAGTTTCCTATATGTCGCCCGAACAGTTGCGTGGTGAAAAACTCGATTATCGCACAGACATTTTCAGTCTAGGAATTATTCTTTACGAACTTCTTTACAGAGAAAATCCCTTCCACCGTAAAAGCCAGGCGGAAACAATTGCCGCTATTTTAAGTGATCAATCTACTTCACTCAAAAAAAATACCCCGTATTTTCATGAAAATCTGGTAAATCTGGTTGAAAAATGTCTTCAAAAGAATAAGGAACAAAGATTTCAATCAGCGGCGGAAATGTTAATCGAACTCGACAAAATTGAATCCACGAATACCCGCCAATTATTTTCAAAACGCTACAAAGGATTTTTAGTAAAAGCCACTTTTGCTGTCTTTGTTTTACTGACTATTTGGGCAGGTATATTTTTCTATTTAGAGAAGCCACAACAAAAAACTTTAGCTGTTTTACCGATTTCTCTTGACAATCAACTGACTGAAAAAGATTATCTGGCTTACGGACTGACGCAAAGTCTTATTGATAAACTGTCAAATTTATCTGGATTAAAAGTTAAGAATGAATCAATTGTAGCTCACTATAAAGGAGAGTCATTTGATCCTCAAGCAGTAGGCAAAGAACTTAATGTGGATGCTGTATATACCGGCTCGATTATCAAGCGCGGCGATGCTTTGATTTTAACAACCAAACTTATTAGAACATCTGATGGTTTTATCATAGATAAAGATGAGCAGAATATTGATGAAACAAATCTAATTCAACTAGAAGAAAATATTTCCTCCCGAATAATCAATAAAATCGAATCAAATCTGACCAGTGATGATAGAAATAAATTAGCCAAAAAAGATACCGAAAATCCAGAAGCCAAATTATCATATCTTCGAGGATTGGACTATTTTGAAAAACAAGAAGGAGATGATCTAAAAAATGCTGAAAAATGTTTTAGAGACTCAACAAAATTAGATCCAACATATGCTAAAGCATGGACAGGTTTAGCGAATACCTACTCGCTTTTTAATGTTCCGGGATACAAAGGTTCGAGATCGCCGGATGAAGGCATAATATTAGCTAGAGCTGCTGCTAAAAAAGCCATTGATATCGACGATACTCTGTGCGAACCGTATGTTTCAATGGGGATGATAAAACTTAGATATGATTGGGACTGGAGCGGGGCAGAAAACTATTTCCGGGCAGCAATCAATCGAAATCCCGAATTTCCGCAGGCTCATCTAGGACTATCAAATCTTCTGATAATCAAGGGGGAATTTGCCAAATCAATCGAAGAAGCCAAAAAGGGGAAAGAGTTATCCCCGTTTTCCGTTTTGCCTGATTTAAGTTTAGCCCGCACTTATTATTTTGAGAGAAATTATGAACAAATGGACAAGGTTTTATCGGAATCTTTAAAAAACTTTCCGAACCATAAAAGATTAAATTATCTCCGCGGATTGCTATACTTAGAAACCGGCAAATTACAAGAAGCAACAGAGATTTTTGAAAAAATATACCAGGAAGACAATATCTATGGGGCTGCGCCACTTGGTCTGGTTTACGGGAAAACAGGACGAAAAAGCGAAACTCAAAAGATTATTGACAATTTAGAATCTCTTTCAAAAAAAGATGGTGAAGATTACATTTCATCCCAAGAAATGGCAATACTTTATCTCGGTCTTGGAGATTCGGATAAAGTTTTTGAATATTTGAACAAATCCTGTCAGGAAAAGTTTTCTGCTTTTCCTTTTGTGATAACTGATCCAATTTTTGATGAAATAAAATCGGATCCAGGATTTCAAGATCTCAAAAAATGTGCAAACCTTTAGATGAAATCACATTGAATTTAATAGTTTTGTAAGTTTTCTGCGGGTGTCCGCAGCAGCAGTTTTTTTATTTGCGCTATTGATACTTAACAAGCGGACGACTATTTCTCTTAGTTGTTTAGGAACGTTTTTGCGTGATTTTCCAATTTTCTCCGGTGCTTCTGAATCATAGTATTTTCCGGTGATCAAAAAATACAGCACTGCGCCGAACGCATAAAGATCGTCGGTTTCGGCGGAAGAGTGATTTTTTTGTGGATCGGTAAAAGCAGAGCTTCTCCAATTGAAAGGCGAGGACCGATCGGACGGATAGGCGCCTTCGAAATCAATCGGTCTTAGTGATTTATCGTCGGTGATGATAAGATTTGCCGGTTTACAATCGTTCCATATCCAATTTGCTTTATGAATTTTTTCAATAATTCCGGCGATTTGGACTGCATAAACAAGAATCTGTCTGATCGAAAAGCGCCTGCGGCGAAACTTCATACATTCAAACAGGCTTTTCCCTTCAATATATTCAATTACCAGATAAAAATTTCCTGATGCTTCGAATGATGAGTAGTATTGCGGAACGTCTGTGTAATTCTCACCTAAAATTTCTAAAACATTCTTCTCGTATTTGACAAGTTCGTAACCGTCCTGCCCGTTCCAAAAAACTTCGCCGTGCCGTCGTCCTTCCTTGACGATGCACAAACGGGGCGAGTCGGCGCTTAAATCGACGGCACGATAGGTGCCTCCTTTGCCGCGTTGGGTAATGGCATTTAGAATCCGGTAAGTTGTCATTAGAGGCGTTACGCATTCCTGCTCATTGTCTTGAATATTTTTATTGACGTTCTGAAATGGGTCGGTGAGCCATTCAGGAACGGCTTGGAGGCAATTATCGGGAACGAGTTCACCTGACAAATCTCGAATAGCTTTAAAGGTAGAGCCATTTTCATTTTTCAATTCAATTTTCTGAAACGCGCCGTAACGGTAAAATACTGAACTATCCGGTAAATACTGATTGTCGAAAGGCACTTTAATTGCCACAAATTCGCGCGTTAATTCGTGAAGTTCGCAAGCAAGCCCGACGGCTTCCGCTTCCGTAGATGGATAAACAGTCAGAAATTTACCTACTTGCCAATAACCGTAATCCAAACCAGAGTTTAGTTTGATAAGTTCTTGAAGCGAGCCGGGAGCTTTAAAAGGTAGATTTTGGGAAGCCAGAAACGGCGCGATCTTTTCAAACAAATCGCAAGCCTGAACGACCGTTGCCGAAATGTGAAGTTTCCATCCCTGCGTCGGTTCTCCAGGCTCAATTTCACGACTGAACCGCCAAAACTTCCCATTGATTTTAACAGGCAGATAAACTTCGCAAAGTTTAAGCCATCGTGCGGCAGACTGGTAAGCCTCCGCACGGGCTTCCGAAAGTTTCGATTCCGGAAAACTCAAATCGCTTTTGTTTTTCCGCTTCATTTATATTCGATCCAGGCTTCTAAAGAAGTTTCAGATTCATTGTGATTTTCAGAATCGTCTTAAAATGTTTACTGAACTTCAACAGGATCGGGTTCTTCCTCTCTAAGAGTTTCCTCCCACCTGGCATCGTGGGCGAAAGGTCTGAGTTCTTCCGGCAACGGGTCTGCTTCTCCTTCAACGAAACGTTCGGGACAATCTTTATCCAGGAACTGTTTCTGCTTAAAAGTCATATTGTCAGCCATGCTGAGTTCAGTGCCGCCGCCGCAGGGACCGCCGCCGACTATATAAGCTAAAATATCCGCGCCGCTCCAATCATTGGTATTATCATTCAACCACGCTTGGTCTTTTCCGAGCAGCCTGTCCAATTGACATATGTTTGAATGGAAGTTTTCCATATACGTTTGCCAATCAGTACTTTTTATTCCGTTAAAAAGAGCGGCAACTGATTGGGCACGGATTCTTCTTCCGGTCGCACCTGTCAAATCGCCTTTAATGGCATCCCGAACTACTCTGATTTTTTTTGAAATTTTCATAGACTTTTTCTCCTTTTTTATTTAATTAGAAACAAACTCTTTAATTGCTCTTTTTTTGCTCTGCTCACAGGTCTTCATCTTCGAGCGGGTTGAGAGGATCGAAATTTTGAAAACCTTCGACGGTGCGAATAAATTTCAGCATCTCCGCCATTCCAAATTCTTCCTTAGAATTAGAAAACTCCGGTATAGGCTTAAAATCGTCCGCTAGAATAGAATATTCGCTGAGCTTAATAAGCTCGATAAGAGTTTCGGCAATTATTCTACTGCCGACTTCGCCAAGGTTTTGACCATGTTCTTCGATTTCGGCTTCTGCCAGTAAGTAAAAGAAAAGCGGCGTTTCTTTTGAAAACATATATTTGAGATTCGAAGGCAGCAGATTGGCAATTTGTTCCGGCTTTAGAACTCTTTGCTCGGTGCCTAAAATTATTTTTGCCGCTTCCTGTCCGGTCGGTAAGCCGAAAGCTCTGGTTCGGTATAGATCAAATGCCGGAAGAGACGATTCTCTTCTAAAATTCCCGGGAGTGATGCTCTGATTATCCGGTAAAAATCCGAGTAACAACGCAAATTTAGTATCAATCGGTAAAGCAGAGTTGAATTTTTGATTTTGTACACTGCCCGCAACATCGTAAAACCAATTCCAATTAATAAGCCAATCGCTGAGGAGTTTCGTTCTTTTGCCCAAACCGCCGTTGCCGGTAAATTCTATCAGCTTATATATTGTCGCCTTTTCATCATTGCTAACCGACGGATCGTCGTTAAATATACGATTCCAGTTATATGAATTGCGTATCATACTGTGACCGAGACGGAAAGCGGCAACCGAAAATTCCAAAGGAACATACGGAGTTTTCGGATTAGGGAAATAAAAATTGTTTCCTTCGTTTAAGACATCATTCAAAACTGATTTTTTAATGATTTGCGGAAGATAATCTTTGAGGATAATCCACTGATAATGCTGAATTACTATTTTACGGGCTTCTTCGAATGTTTTGGGCGTATCTTGTGCCTTCAGATGTTTTACGACGGCGTTGTGAAACCTCATAAAAGCGACCTGTGTTTGAGCCACTGCAAGATTTTCATCATTGCGCGGATCAACGATAAAAGCGTGCGGACTATTTGGTTTTCTCGGCAAATCTTTGTCCGTAAAAACTCTGCTTACACTTCCGTCGTTGATGGTGTCGCCCAATCTTAAAAGAGTGTTTGAGCCGTCTTTAAGCAGTTGCGCCCGCGTAGGTTCATCCGGGTTGGACGGACACTGAAAGCCATAGATGGTTTCAAGATTCAGAAAAGGAGTTCGTTGATTGAAAACACATTGGGGCAACGGTTCCCAAGGAGGTGTTCTACTTGACGAGTCAAATGAAATATCGTGATCAATAAATTGTCCTAGATAAGTATAGCCTGCGGGAATCTCCTTTGGTTCAACAGCCATAGATTCAGCTAAATAATTCAACTGGCTATCAGACGGAATAAATTCCGTGTTGATTTCAAGCATCAATTTATAATCGAAACTGGTTTTACTCATATGCTTTCAATTTAAGATTGAACAAAAATTCATCTTGAGAATTATCATTTCTTATTAAGAAATTTGTGGAGTAATTCTAAATTGATAACGCACTAAAAACCAGTTACAACTATCATGAGATTACAAAAATTATTATTTTCTTAAAAATGTCCTGATCTTAATCGACAAGAATTATTAAAACTTGTTGACACCAGTTCCCAACTTTATTAGCATGAAAATTGGCTAATATTTATACAATGTTAAACACAGTTCCCAAATGTTCTCTTTTTCAATTTCCGAAGTTATTTATTTGGTCGGCAAAGCGGCTTTATTCCAAACCTTATAAAGCTCCGCGAGACGGTTTTCGGCACTCAGAACGCGCTGGTTTTCGGTCGCTTGCAGGATTTTCAGGTCTTCCTCGCTTTCGCGCAGAAGCGATTCGGCTTCGTCGAATTTATTATTCGCCGTCAGAACTTCGCCGAGCGCGCTTTTCGTTAAAGCGGTCAGGAAATGTTTGGCGGGCAGATTTTCCGCCCGCAGCCTGACGGCTTCGCGCAAAACCGTTTCGGCTGCCGCGCCGCGTCCGGTTTTGTTCAGGATTAACCCCTGCAAAGTCAGCGCGGTGGCATAAGATATATATTTCGGACTTGAATTTTGCCGGTAGTTTTCCAAAACCTGATTTACCTGTTCTTCGGCTTCCGCGTAATTTCCGGCGAGATAGGAAACCTGTGATTGCAGCCGCAGATTGTCGTAGACGGCAATGGCATTCGGGCTGAGCAGCCGGCGGTAAATTTTTTCGGCGGCTTGTAGATTTTCCGCCGCTTCTTTCAGATTGCCTTTTTCCATCAAAATACTGCCGAGCAGGGTCAGCGTGTTGGCGACTCCAAGGCTGTTGACGTTTTGGCTGGATTCGGCGACCAGCTTTCGCGCTTCCGTTTCGGCTTCGTCAAATTTCCCCTGGTCAAACTGCGTGAGCGTAATCATCGTCCGCGTAAAATTTTGGCTTGCCGCCATCGATTCATTCTGCGAAATCAGTGAAAGACTTTCACGATAGAGCGCTTCGGCTTGTTTTGAATCGCCGCGCGCCCGGCGAATCAGCGCATAGCTGTTTAAGACAGCGGACAGCTCGTTCGATTCGATATTTCCCTGACTGCACTGCTCGCGCAGGGCAGGAAGATTCGTCTCGAAAATCTTTTCGGCTTCATCGTAATTTGCTTTTGACAGATAAATTTCGCCGAGCGCGAGCTTTGTCTTCAAAACTTTCGGGTGAGCTTCGCCGTAAATTTCGATTTCCGTTTTCAGCGCTTCCCGCAGATACTTTTCGCCGAGTTCGTATTGTCCCTGTCCTAAATAAATTCTGCCGATAATTTTTTGAAGCTCGGCTTTGACTTCCGGCTGTTTTGAAAAATCGTCGTTTTCGAGTCGTCTGGCGGCTTGTTCGAGCATATCGTTAATCGTCGCCGAATAGCCTTTATTGTCCGCCGGATTGGCGGTCAGCATCATTTTTTGCAAAAAGGCGCTGACCTCTTCGGCTTTTGCCTTTTCGATTTGCGCCCGCCGGAACTGCACGAACGAAATGATGCCGCCGACGATTGCCGTCAATAAAATTAAGGCGGCGGCGGCGGCGGCGATTTTGTTGCGCCCGTAAAACTTGGCGGCGCGATACGAAAACGTGTTCGGGCGCGCCGCAATCGGCAAGCCGCTCAAGTATTTTTCGATGTCGTCGGCAAACGCCGCCACCGACTTATAACGCCGCTCGGGTTCTTTTCTGAGGGCGGTTAAAACGATATTGTCCAAATCACCCTTTAAAGATTTTTGATTTTTGATTTTTGATTTTTGATTTGAATCCGAATCTTTTGACTTTGAATTCGTAATTCGTAATTCGTAATTCGTAATTGCCGACGGCGGCACGGGTTCTTCGTTCGAGATGGTTTGCAGGATTTCTTCGAGACTTTTGTTTTCAAAGTGAAAAGGCTTTTCGCCGCTCAAAAGCTCGTACAAAACGACGCCTAAGCTGTAGATGTCGGAAGCGGTCGAGACGCGGCTGCCGCGAAGCTGTTCGGGCGAAGCGTAGGCGGGCGTGAGCGCGCGAAAGGCGGTTTGCGTCGCGTCCGCCGAAAAGCTTTCGTCCTCGATTTTTGCCAGCCCGAAATCGAGCAGCTTCGGCTCGCCGTCCTTTGTCACCAGAATATTCGACGGCTTGATGTCGCGATGAACGACCAGATTGCGGTGCGCGAATTCGACCGCGCCGCAGATTTTCAAGAACAGTTTGAGCTTTTCCGTAAGCGAAAGCGGCGCGGCAAATTCGAGCAGATTCTCGCCCTCGACGTATTCCATCACGAGATACGGTTCGCCCGCTGCGGACACGCCGCCGTCCAGAAGCCGCCCGATATGCGGATGATTTAACGAAGCGAGAATCTGACGCTCGCGGCGGAAATGGCGTTCGAGCTCCTGTGAAACAATTGTCTGCCGAACGATTTTGAGCGCGACTTCCTGCGAAAATTCGCCGTCGGCGCGTTCCGCCAAAAAAACCGCGCCCATCCCGCCCCGACCGATTTCGCCGAGGATTTTATAATGCCCGAATTCTCTGCCGTAATAGTTTTCGGCGCTTGAAGCGCCCGCGTCGCCGAGGCTGAAAGCGTTTGCTTCAATCAGGTTTTCGGGTTCTTCGTGGGCGGCGAGCAGCGACTCGATTTCAGCCAGTAAATCTAAATCGCCGCCGCATTTTTCGCGCACGAAGGCGGCGCGGGCTTTCGCGTTTTGTTCGAGCGCCGCGGCGAAAATGCTTTTTACCTTTTGAAAAAAAAGAGCGTCCATTTCAGTTAAGTATTTCGCGTCAGCTCGCGTTGAAACCACGCTTTAGCGAAAGTCCACTCGCGTTTGACGGTCGTTTCCGAAGTTTTCAAAACATACGCCGTTTCTTCAATCGTCAGACCGCCGAAAAATCTCAGCTCGACAATCCGCGCCTGCCTCTTATCCAATTTTTCGAGCGCTTGCAGGGCTTCATCCAATTTTAATAAATCGAGCTCTTTTTCGTTTGCAAAACTGACCGCTTCGTCGAGCAAAACTTTCTGCCCGCCGTCGCGCTTCCGCGCATTTTTCCGGCGGGCATGATCAATCAGAATTTTCCGCATCACTTCCGCCGCGACGGCAAAAAAATGAGCGCGATTCTGCCACGAGACGTTTTCCCAATTGACGAGCCGGATGTAAGCCTCGTGAACGAGCGCGGTCGCCTGCAATGTGTGGTCACTCTTTTCAGCGGCAAAATAAGCGCGCGCGAGCCGCCGCAAATCGTCGTACACGAGCGGCAGAAGCTTTTCCGGCGCTTCGCCGTCGCCCGCGCTGATTTGCGTCAGTAGTATTGTTACTTCGTCGCGTTCCATCGAGGTTTCACATATTATACGGACAATCGGCAAAAAATCGAAAAAATATTTAACGCTTCGTGGGCGGTTTCCTTAAATTTTCGCGCCCTATTGGGTAAGGAAGAAATTCGGGGAGACAAAATTATGAATTATTTACGGGAAAAATTATATTTCGATTTTCAAAGGCGTTGCGGATTCTTTACAAAAATCACGGCTTTCGGTGCGGTTCTGACGGCTTTAATATTGATTTCGACAACCGTTTTAAATGCCGCGACCGGTCTCGACACGAGCTTCGGAACGGAAGGCAAAACCGTCATGAACGGCGGCGCGGAAACGGCGGGCGCGTACAGCACGGCGGTTTCGGTCACGATTGACCCGGCAAACGGCAAAATCTACTCGACCGGTTTCGGACGCCTGCTCAATGTCAATAACACCGGCGTTTCGTTTGCCCGGCTCAATGCGGACGGCACGCCCGACACGACGTTCGGCGCGAACGGGCGGCGACTCGTCGCGCTGCAGGACAATGGAACGTTTTTCGACGCGCGCGGGCGCGGAATCGTCGTGCTCGCCGACGGCAGTGCGATTGCCGTCGGAAACGTTTCCGACGGCAGCGCAATCGCCGTCAAATTAACGTCTGCCGGAGTTTTGGATTCGACCTTCGGCAGCGGCGGTTTGTTCGTCTCGACATTCGGCGCGCCGGGCGCGTCGCTTAACGCGGTCGCGCTTCAGGCAGACGGCACGCTCATCGCGGTCGGCGGCACTTCGACGGGAAATTTCGTGGTCGCCAAACTGACCTCGACCGGCGCGCTCGACGCCGCGTTTGGCAGCGGCGGATTCGTGACGACCGATTTCAACAGCGGCAACGACGTCGCGGCATCCGTCGCGCTGCAGCCGGACGGCAAAATCGTCGTCGGCGGCAACAGCAGCAACGATTGCGCGGCGGCGCGGTATAACGCGAACGGCTCGCTCGACACGTCATTCGGCACAAACGGCAAAGTCGTCACGCCGGTCGTCGCGGGAAATCCCGATAATTTCAGCAAAATCCTGCTCCAGCCGGACGGCAAAATCGTCGGTCTCGGCATTGCCGCGCCGACCGGTTTCGAACGTCACCTGCTCGTGCGCTACAACGCGAACGGCACGATTGACAATTCTTTCGGCGTGAACGGCATCGCGGGCGGCTATTTCGGCAACTCGCAGGAATTCATCACGGGCGGCGTTTTATTGCCGAACGGCAAAATCGTCGCGGTCGGTTTCGTCAGCGGTTTTATCGGCACAAAGGCGTCCGTCGCGCGCTACAACGCGGACGGCTCGGTTGACCGCACGTTTCTTTGCAGCGGACTCGGCGCGACGTTTATCAACGGCAGCGCGGATACATACAGTTACGCCGCCGCGCTGCAATCGGACGGAAAAATCGTCGCCGCCGGACAGGGGACGAGCGCCGCGCTGCCGCAAAACAGCCTGGCGTATATCAGGTATCTGAACTCAAACACGCCGACGCAGTGCGCCGCCAATGATTTCGAGCGCGACGGCAAATCCGATTTGAGCGTTTTTCGCCCGTCGAATGCGACGTGGTATTTAAACCGGAGCAGTAATCCGGCAGCTTTCGGCGGCGTCCAGTTCGGCTTGGGAAGCGACAAATTAGCGGCTGCCGATTACGACGGCGACGGGCGCACGGACATCGCCGTCTGGCGCGAATCGGAAGGGAATTTTTATATCCTGCAATCGACGACAAACGCGGTGCGCGTCGAAAACTTCGGTTTGGCGGGCGACGTTTTGACGGTCGGCGATTGGGACGGCGACGGACGTGCGGATTTGTCCGTCTATCGCAGCGCGGCAGTCGGCAATCAAAGCTATTTTTACTATCGCGGCTCGCTTAACAACCCGGCGGGCAGCATCAATTATCTGCCCTGGGGAATATCGGGCGATAAGCCTCTG
This sequence comes from Pyrinomonadaceae bacterium, assembly GCA_036403375.1. Classification (GTDB taxonomy): domain Bacteria; phylum Acidobacteriota; class Blastocatellia; order Pyrinomonadales; family Pyrinomonadaceae; genus JAFDVJ01. Next base: position 26,368 of record DASWRC010000113.1, on the reverse strand, counting down.
CGCGGCGATTTCGACGGCGACGGTCGGCAGGACGCGGCAGTTTATCGCGCCGCAAATCAGACGTGGTATATCCGCAATTCTTCAAACGGACAGGCGGCTTATCAATTTTTCGGACTCGCGAGCGATAGTTTCGTGCCGGCGGACTATGACGGCGACGGCAAAACCGACGCCGCCGTCTTTCGACCGTCAAACGGCACGTGGTATATCCTGCAGTCTTCAAACAATCAGGCAATTTACCAGCAGTTCGGTTTGGGAAGCGATTTGCCTGCACCGGCTGATTACGACGGCGACGGACGAGCCGATATTGCCGTCTTCCGAAACGGCGCGTGGTTTATTCTGCAATCGTCAAACGGTCAGATTCAGTATCCGCAATTCGGACAATCCGGTGATATTCCGATCGCCGCAGCTTTTACCCCCTGAATTATCCTTTCGTTATTGTTGGACGAAGGACTCAACAGCGGCGCGGGGTGAAAAATCTCGCGTCCGTTTTTTTGCCGCGAAATCCGCGTTAATCCGCGGCAAATATTTTTAAGACAACGGGTCGAAAAATTTTCAAAAAAGATTTGGGCGGTTTTGCGCGGATTTCGCGCCCTATTGTATGAAAGGGAAAATTCAGGAGGCAGAATATGTTCGCAAAAACTTTAAAATCTATCTTATTAATCGGTTTATTCACTATTCCATTTTCGCAAACGCCGCCGGTTCTGGCGCAAACCTGCGCGCCCGCGCCGGTTGGATTGATTTCGGCTTGGTCGGGCGACGGCAACGCGCTCGACGCTCGTTCGCGAAGCAACGGGACTTTTCAAAACGGCGCGACTTTGGCTGCCGGACAGGTCGGGCAGGCGTTTTCGTTTGACGGCGCGGACGATCAAATCACCGCGCCGGCTAATGATAATCAAAATCTCGGCGCAATCACGGTTGAGGCTTGGATTAATCCGACGACGATTCCGCACGGCGCGACGATTGTGCAAAAGCGTTCGGCGTCGAATGTCGGCGGTTTTCTGCTTGAGCTGACCGGAGCGCCTTCCGGCAATGCCAACGGATTGGGATTTTATGTTGACGCCTTTGGCGGTTCTTTCGGAAGTGTCTTTACGCCTGCCAACGCCATTACGCCCGGCGTTTGGACGCACGTCGCGGGAACTTTCGACGGCGACTTCCTGCGAATCTACGTCAACGGCGTGGAAGTGGGCAGCACACAGACTAATTTTCACACTATTACTCTGTCAGCCGAACCGCTTCTGATTGGCAGAAACGCAGTCAACGGAACTGGTTACAACGGAAAAATCGACGAGCTCGCGCTTTACAACCGCGCCTTATCGGCGGCGGAAATTCAGGCGATTTACAATGCGGGCACGACCGGCAAATGCAAACCGCTGGCGACCTTCGCGCCCGAAAATCAGCTTGTCTGGATGGCGGGCGACGGCGACGCGCGCGATTCGGCGGGCAATAACAATGTCGGCTTATTGAGTCCGACCGGCGCGGGTTATACGGTCGGCAAAGTCGGGCAGGCGTTTCGGCTCGACGGCGTGAACGGCTTCGTCAACGTCGGAACTCCGGCGAACAGCTCGCAGGCGTTTACCGTCGAGGGCTGGATTCGCCGCGCCAGCGCGAGCGTCGTCACGAATAATCCGGTCTCCGCCACGCCCGCCGGTTTGATTTATTCATACGGCGCGGGCGGCTACGGATTTTTGATCGACCAGCCGACGAACAAGCTCGCCGTTTCGCGCATCGGGGTTTCGCAAGCCAATTCGAACAGCTTAACCATCACCGACACGAACTGGCATCACGTCGCCGTCACCAAAACCGGCAGCGCGATGACGTTTTATCTCGACGGCGTTTCGGACACCGTAACTTACAGCGAAACTTTCCAGTTCAACAGCCCGGCGTTTATCGGCAGACGCGGCGACGGCGCGGGCGGCAACGAATTTTTCGGCGACGTGGACGAGATTTCGCAATATTCCCGTCCGCTGACCGCCGTCGAGATTCAATCGATATTTAACGCTGGGTTAGCCGGTAAATACAAAGCTCAATCGACCGTTCCGGGCGGCATTGCAGCCTGGTATCCGGGCGACGGCAATCCGAACGATTTTGAGGCGGCGAATAACGCCGCGCTGCAGGGCGGCGCCGGCTTCGCGCAGGGCAAGGTCGGACAGGCGTTTAGCCTGAACGGCACCGACGCTTTTGCACAGGCTCCGAGCACCGCAGGCAACGACCCGACCGGCGCTGTGACAGGCGCGAGTATGGAAGCATGGGTTAATTTCAGTCAGCGCCCGTCGGATGCCGGACGGCAGATGTATATCATCAGCAAAACCGGCGCGGGCGGAACCGAAGGCTTCGATATTCACGTCGACCCGGACAACTTTTTCAAATTCGTCTGGGGCGGAAGCTACATGGGATTTGCCAATGTCGCCGTGCAAACCGGCGTGTGGTATCACGTCGTCGCCACTTTCAGCCAGACGACGACGGGTTCGGTTGCCGGCGTGAAATTTTATATAAACGGCGCGCTGCGAGGCATCGGCAACGTCTTTAACCCGCGGACGGCGAGCAATGTTCCTTTGGAAATCGGCAACAGCTCGGCGCTCGGCGCGGGCAACCGGCTTTTTAACGGCTTGATCGACGAGCCGACCGTTTACAATCGCGCGCTGACGCCGGAAGAAGTCCGCGACCTTTTTTACGCCGGAAGCGGCGGCAAATACAAGACGGCGACGAATCCGACAGTCTCGAATAAAACCAAAACCGGCGATGCGGAAGTGACTTTCGGCGCAGTAACGACGGGAGGCGCGGCGCAGCAAACACCGCTCGACAAAAATCTTCTGCCGCCGCTTCCCATGGGAACGAACACCGGACTCGTTTACGATATTTCGACCAGCGCCGCTTACGCCAATCCGTCGGTTTGTTTCAATCTACCGTCGTTTACGCCCGCGCAGTTTCCGAATTTGAGAGTTTATCATCTCGAATCGGGCGTCTGGCAAAACCGCACGATGTCGAATGTTTATCCGAATCTTTGCGCTTCCGGCATGTCGTCGCTTTCCCCGTTCGCGATTTCATTAATTGCGCCGACCGCCGCCAACGTCTCAATCGGCGGGCGTGTAAGGTCGGGGAAAAGCGGGTTGAGCAATGTGGTTGTGACGCTTTCGGGCGGCAATCTGCAATTGCCGGTTTCGGTCAAAACCAACAGTTTCGGCTATTACAAATTCACAGGGCTGCCGGTCGGCGAAACGTATATTTTGACGGTTTCCTCAAAACGATACGTTTTCTCGCCCTCGACACTCATGCTGAATCTGTATGACGAAGTACCGGACGCCGATTTTGTCGCCGACGAGTTGTAGTAAAATCGACGGCTGACAAATCGATTCATAAGGAAAATTCCCCGCAAAGACGGCTTCGATCGAAGCCCTCTTTGCGGTCAAAACAGTAAATTGGGAACGCCCCGCGCGTTTTTAAGTTTTTCGCCCGACAAACCGGCGGATAAATTTTCTAAAAAGTTTTTTCCGCTGTTTTGTCGAGTCGCATATCAGGCAATTGCCGGACTTGATTGAGATTGAAATCGGCGACGTCTTTTAAGAAAAATAATGGATTGCCCGGTACTCGCTGCGCTTTAACACGTTGAAAATCCGCGCCCTGAACATCGCTTAAAACGAACGCCGGGCGCAGGTCGTCTTTCATAAAACTCAGCTCGACATCGGTCATTGTTAAGGATTTGACGTGCCGGATAAAAAAACCGTAGGCGGGCATTTCGCCGAACATGACCGGTTCGGGATAGTCGTTTTCGTTTTCCGGCGGCGTGAGCGCGGCTTGTTCCTTCGTGCCGCCGCCTTTGTAGTAAATATGGATATTGCTGAGGCGCAGATCGTCGATGCTGCGCGCGGGAATGCCGCTGACGATTGAAGCGTATTTCGGCTCGGCGTTGTAGGCGACGATATTGCTGATTATCACGCGGCGCAGCTCGCCCGGCAAAGTACCCTGCGGACCGCGCGCGCGATTGCCGAGGCGTATGAAAATCGGCGAATTGACGACGTCGCGCATCGTGATGTTGGTAATCGTCACGTCTTCGAGCAATCCGCCGTCGACGGTTTCGAGCGCCAGCCCGCGCGAATAATCGAAAACGCAGTTTGAAATCGTAATGTTTTTAAATCCGCCGTTCGATTCCGTCCCGAATTTGATTCTGCCCGTCGGGCTGTCGTGGCTGTAGCCTTTATATTCGCGCTTGTAGGTGCCGTCCAAAAGCGTGCCTTCGTCGTATCCGCTCACGGCGCAGTTGGTAATCGTGACGTTTTCGGTCGCCCGCGCAAAGCCCAGCCCGTAAGAGCTTTTCAGGCAGATTCCGTCGTCGAACGGCGAATTGACGCTCGTGTTTGAAATTCGCACGTGGCGGCAGGCGTCGATGTCGATGCCGTCGCGGTTGGTGTCGATTTTCAGGTTGTCAATCGTCAGATTATCGACCCCCGTCGCTAAGATAGCGAAATGACCGCCGTGCAGAATCGAAACGTCGCGGATGATAACGTTGCGGCTGAGCTTTAGACTGATGGCTTTGTTGCCCCAGCCGGTTTCGACCGTGTCGCGCGGATTCGGATAACCGAACGGCGCCGCAGCGGTTTTATCGGTTTTGATGTCCTTTAGCCTGTCCGTTTGCTCCTTCGTGCGCGACTGGCTGCCGCTTCGGACCAATCCTTTGCCCCAAATCAAACCGGGACCGAGAATCGAGACGTTTTCGACCCGCTCGCCCCAAATCAGACTGTTTTGCCAATGCGTGTGTCCGAAATCCTGATATTTGTCCTACTGATTCGGCTCCGGCGCGTCGTATTTTCCGTCGCCGTCCGTCGGGTTGGCGGCAAGCAGCACCGAACCCTGGTCAAAATAGAGCGTAATGTTGCTTTTCAAGCGAACGGAAAAGCTCCGGTACGTTCCGGCTGGAAAAAAAACCGTTCCGCCGCCTGCCTTTGCCGCCGCTTCGATCGTCCTGTTGATTGCCGGTGAATCCAATGTTTTGCCGTCGCCTTTCGCGCCGAAATCGCGGACGTTGAAAAGGGCGGATTGAGGCTTGCTTTGAGCGAGCGACGGACGATTTGTTTTATACGAAATACCGAAAAATACTAAGATAATAGCGACTGTTACCGATAACAAAACTCTCTTTGATTTCATTGGGTTCTCCCTGGTTTTAACCTTAATTTATCAGCCGTTTTCTGAAATGTACTGGAAGCATTAGCATAAACTGTTGATATAATTAAGCTTCTTGCAAATGTTACCGATAAACATTACAATTTGACAAGTAAAATTTCAAATGCCGCCCGAAAATTCCGGGCGAATTAAATTTATGAGCGTCACTCTTGCCGACATCGCGCGTGAATTGGGAATATCGAAGATGACCGTCTCGCGGGCAATTAATAACGACCCGCTCGTTAAAGCAAAAACCCGTGACCGCGTGCTCGAAGCTTCGCGCCGTTTGAATTACCAGCCGAACATTTTTGCGCGGGCGCTGGCGACCAATCGTTCGCATCTGATCGGAGTTATTGTTCCCGACCTGATGCACTCGTATTTTGCCGAGATTCTGCACGGGGTCGGCATCGTTGCGCGGGCATCGAAACTGCAAATTGTCATCGGCAACTCGGAAGAACACGTGACCCGCGAAATCAGCGAGGTCGAAGCCCTGCGCTCGCGCACCGACGGTTTGATAATCGCACCTTCCCTGCCGCAGTCGAAAATGAACCTGTACCGGAAAATGATTGACGACGGCACAAAAATCGTCCTGATTGACCGCACTCTGGAAGGTTTGGATTGTCCGATGGTAACGACCGACGACGAAAAGGTCGGGCTGCTGGCGACCGGGCATTTAATAAATCTCGGTCATCGCCGCATCGGACATTTACGCGGCACGACCACTTCGACCAGTAAATATCGTCTGGAAGGTTATAAACAGGCGCTTGCGAAAAACGATTTACGCTTTGAAAAGTCCCTTGTACGCGATTGCGGGCTGATGGAATCTGACGGCTATCGAACGATGACAGCCTGGATTAAGGAAGGAAATCTGCCGACTGCGATTTTTGCCGTTAACGACCCGGCGGCAATCGGCGCGATGCAGGCATTGGACGAAGCCGGACTCGCGGTCGGCGAAGACATCGCAATCGTCGGCGGCGGTAATATTCACTACGGCGATATGCTGCGTGTGCCCTTGACGACCGTTTCGTGGTCGCGCGGCGAGATGGGACAATCCGCCGCCCGCCTTTTGATTCAGCTCATCGAAGGCAGCGGGAAAGACGTGCAAAACCAGAAGGTTATTCTCTCGCCGAGCCTGATAGTGCGAAAATCCTGCGGCGCAAAATCTGCCTGAGCTTAAATTATGTGAATGTGCTTTTTCGATGAGTTTCGCAGTTTATTATGAAAAACATTTTTCGGAATAAACGGTAATTTCGGTTACCGTCTGTCAGTTATTCCGAAAGGAAAAATTAGTCGTCAAAATTTATCGTTAAGTTGAAACACGATGTTTTCAAGCATCCCGGTTTCAATAAATCTCGAAAACAATGCCGGTTTTGAATCTTCGCGAAATCAGAAAGCATTTTGGCGCGACCGTCGCGCTCGACGGCGTGAATTTTTCGCTTGAAAAGGGCGAGATTCACGCGCTTATCGGCGAAAACGGCGCGGGAAAATCGACGCTCATGAATGTTTTATCCGGCGCAATTCGGGCGGACGGCGGCACGATGGAACTCGGCGGCGAGCCGTATCTGCCGGCAGATACTTCCGCCTCGCGCCGCAAGGGAATCGCTTTGATTCACCAGGAGCTTTCGCTCGCGCCGCATCTTTCGGTCGCCGAAAATATTTTGATGGGCTTGGAAAATTCGCGTTTCGGCTGGCTCGACCGGAAACGTTTAAACCGGCGCGCGGCGGAAGTCCTCAAAAATTTTCATCATTCGGAATTCAGCCCCGAAACGATTGTCGGAAAACTTCCCGTAGCGGCGCAGCAGGTTGTCGAAATCTGTCGCGCCGTCGCCGCCGATGCGCAGATTATACTGATGGACGAACCGACCAGCAGCTTGCCGCGCGACGACGTCGGACAGCTTTTCGCGCTCATTCGGAAATTGAAAGCGGGCGGCATCAGCATTGTTTACATCAGCCATTTTCTTGAAGAAATCCGTGAAATCGCCGACCGCTTTACCGTTCTCAGAGACGGGAAAACCGTTTCGAGCGGAAAGCTCGCGGGTTCGACCGACGATGCGCTGATTTCACAGATGGTCGGTCGCCCGGTCGAGAATTTGTTTCCGCATCGCGAGCCGTTCGGGAACGGCGAAACGGTTTTGGAAGTTAAGAATTTATCCGCACCGCCGCTCTTAAAATCGGCAAACTTCGAGATGCGGCGCGGCGAAATCTTAGGAATCGCCGGTTTGATGGGTTCGGGGAGAAGTGAGCTGGTGCGGGCAATTTTCGGGCTTGAAAAAGCTGATTCGGGCGAAATAATAATCAAGGGCAAAGCGGTTTCAGCGCAGAACGGCAAGCCTGCCGTAAGACTTTTGCAGGGTTTCGGATATTTGAGCGAAGACCGCAAAGGCGAAGGTTTGGCGCTCGCGCTTTCGATTGCCGACAATCTGACGATGACCAGGTATTCTTCGTGCGCGCGGCTCGGCTGGCTCGATTTATCGCGCCAGCGGCGGCAATCCGAAAGCCTGATTAAAGAAATCGGAGTCCGAACGCCCGACGCCGCGCAGGCGGTTTCGAAGCTTTCGGGCGGCAACCAGCAAAAGGTCGCCATCGGGCGCGTTATTCATCAGGATGCCGACGTTCTCCTGCTTGACGAACCGACGCGCGGCATCGACATCGGCAGCAAGGTTCAGGTTTATGAAACAATCGCCCGTTTGGCGGCGCAGGGCAAAGCCGTCCTGATGATAAGTTCTTATCTGCCGGAGCTTTTCGGAATGTGCGACCGGCTCGCCGTGATGAGTCGCGGGCGGCTCTCGGCGACGCTGCCGATTACCGGATGGACAGCCGAAAAAGTGATGCAAACCGCGATCGGCGGCAGTGAAAACCAGCAAAATGAACAATGAAAGTGTGATAATTTCAAACGCGGCGCGCCCGAATTTTTTCAGCCGATGGCTGACGTTTTTAGGTCCTTTTCTCGGGCTTGCGATAGTTGTTTTGTTCTTTACCGTTTTAACCGGAAATCCCGAAAATTATCTTTCGCCCTTTAATATTCGCATCGTTTTATCGCAAACCGTGATTGTCGCCATCGGCGCTGTCGGGATGACGATGATAATTATCGGCGGCGGAATCGATTTGGCGGTTGGTTCGACAATCGCCCTCACGAGCGTTGTGACGGCTTTGTGCATTAATTCGGGAATCGACCCGATTTTCGCCTGTTTAGCGGGAATTCTGACTGGCGCAGTCGTCGGAACGATTAACGGTTTGGTGATTACGGGCTTGCGCGTCGTCCCGTTTATCGCCACTCTCGGAATGCTCGGAATTGCGCGCGGCGTTGCCAAATGGTTCGCTCATCAACAACCGGTTAATGTTGAGCCGACCTGGGTTAATGAACTGGTCGTGACTTTTCCCAATCCGCCGTGGCTGCTGCTCGCGCCCGGCGTCTGGCTGACGATTCTGCTCGCGTTGTTGATGGCGGTTGTTTTGCGAAACACGGTTTTCGGGCGACGGATTTTTGCCGTCGGGTCAAACGAATCGGCGGCGCGCGCGTGCGGGATTTCGACCGATAAACTAAAAATCTGGATTTATAGCCTGGCAGGTTTGTTTTTCGGTCTGGCGGGCGTGATGCAGATGTCGCGTCTGCGGCAGGGCGACCCGACCGTCGCCGTCGGAACCGAGCTCGACGTAATCGCGGCGGTCGTTATCGGCGGCGGAAGCCTGAGCGGCGGGCAGGGAACAATTTTAGGCTCGATGATCGGGGCGCTCGTCATGGCTTTCCTCAGAAACGGCTGCCAGCAGATGGGCTGGGCAAATTACGTGCAGGAAATAATTATCGGCGCGATTATCGTCGTCGCGGTCGCCGTCGACCAACTTAGAAACCGCCGTAGTTAACAAACAGAGTCTTTTATTTCAAAACATTAAGCCTTTCCCGGGCGATTTACCGGCACCCGGTTTTATCCCGCAAAGAACACAAAAAATTTCACCCGCGAAAAAAAAATAACCGCCGGATTTGGATTTGTGATTGACAAGCAAAAGAAAAAATGTTATCGGTAAAATAAGTTTTGTTATCGGTAACATTTTGTATATTTTCTTCGACAGGTTTCAAGCTTAAATGCGCCAATTTGGAAATTTCAGCAACCCGGTTTGAAGAATTGTTGAAACAAATTGGTAAAACCAATAAAACGAAAGCATTTATTTTTGTTAATCCGGCGGCACAAAAACAAGGCAAAGCGCAGCGGAACGAATTTTTCGCAAGAGATGAGAAGCATTTTATTCGAGATTAATCGTGATTTTCCAGCAGTTAAAAGTAATTAAATGGCGGAAACAAATATTTCTGCCGAAGATTTAACCCACCAGACAATCGATAAATTGAAGTTTAGCAATAATTTTTGAAACGTGAATAAAGCTTGAGCCGAGCGGTTCGGGTTTGCAGGCAGTAATAACAAATACAATTTCCAACTTTAGGAGGTTTTCAATGTCTACTTTTAAATTGTCCGGGACAGGGTTGCTTTTCGGTTTATTTTTACTCCTGTTGTTAGCGATTTCGGGATTCGCGCAAGCAATCACCGGAACCATTTCGGGAACGGTGCTCGACCCGAACGGCGGCGTGATTCCCGGCGCCCGGGTGACGCTGATTAACGACCAGATCGGCGACAAACGCAACGTAAATACTAATGAAGAAGGCAGATTTACGTTTGCAGGGGTGCAGCCCGGCGTTTATACCATCAAGATTGAGCATCAGGGATTTCAGACCGTTCTGCGTCAAAATACGGTTTTGAGCGCGAACGACAACCTGGCAATCGGTGATATAACTTTAACGGCGGGCAGCGTGACCGAAACCGTGACGGTGACCAGCGAAGGCGCAATTGTCGAAACCGAAAACAGTAATCTGACGGCGCGGCTGACGTCAGACCAAATCAGTTTGATTTCGACAAAGGGACGCGACGTGACTTCGCTGCTGCGTCTGATTCCGGGAACCTCAAACAACGATGACATCGAAGGCGTCGGCGAAGGTTTCGGAACCGATTTGCCGAACTTTTCCGGTCAGCGCGGGCGTTCGACCGTCGCGTCGATTGACGGGTTGAACGCGAGCGAGCCAAGCGGCTCGAACAAGCTCTCGATGACCATCAATCAGGACGCCGTTGCCGAAGTGCAGGTCTTGCGCAACAACTACGCGGCGGAATACGGAAACAACGGCGGCGCGATTATCAATCTCGTTTCGAAGGGCGGCGGCAAGAATTTTCGCGGCAGCGCCTATTACTTCCTGCGCAACGAAGCTTTAAACGCCAACAACTTTTTCAACAACAAAGCGGCACTTCAACGACCGCTCTACCGGCATAATATCTGGGGCTTTAACCTGGGCGGACCGCTGCCGCTGCCGCGTTTCGGAACGGGCGGAAAGTTTTGGCTCAAAGACAAGGCGTTCTTCTTTTTCTCGTACGAAAAACCGCACCAGATTACGCCGACCGACCCGGTCTTCGTCACCGTTCCGACAGCGCTCGAAAGACGGGGTAATTTCTCGCAGTCGGTCAATTCCAACGGGCAAGTCGTTTCTATTCTCGACACGAACGGTCAGGCGTTTGCGGGAAATATTATTCCGTTAAGCCGTATAAATGCGAGCGGTCAGGCACTGCTGAATTATTTTCCGCTGCCGAACGCGGCGATTCCGGGCAATCCCGGTCGCTATATTTTCCAGCAAAGCGTCGATGTGCCGAAACGCAGCCAGCTAATCCGGTTCGACTTCAAACCGACCGGCAAAGACAGCTTTTACTGGAAAGCGCAATGGTGGACTTCCGACAACGAAGGACTCGGCACGTCAGGCTGGCCTAATACGACCGGCGGTCGCGACCGTTGGGGAATCAGCTCGCACTATCTTTACAAAGACAACGGCTGGTCGTTCAATTGGGTTCGAATTTTCAATTCGCGAATCGTGAACGAGTTTAATTTCGGGATGCGGCACGATTCGGAAGGATTTGTCCCGTCGGACGGCGTTGTCGAAACATTGCAGCGAAGCGCTCTGAATTATACGGCGCCGCAGCTTTTTCCCGCCAATAATACGCTCGGAACAATTCCGCGCGCGACCGGCTGGACGAGCGTCGCGGGCAATCCGGCAAACATCAATTGGCTCGACCGCTGGGGCGAAACCGGCAACGATTATATCGACCCGTCGTTTGCCGATAACCTGACCGTCACGCGCGGCAATCACACGCTCAAGTTCGGATTTTATTTCGAGCGCGTTAAAAACGGCGAAGCGCCGGGCGGGCAATGGTCGGGAGTCTTTGATTTCGGCAACAGCACATCGAGCGGGTTCACGACCGCGCTCGGCAATACGGGCTTTGCGTATGCCAACGCGCTGCTCGGAAATTTCAATAGCTATTCGGAATCGAGCGCGCGCCCGTTTACCAACCTCGAATTAAAACTTTTTCAATGGTACGCGCAAGACCAGTGGAAATTCAGCAAAAGATTGACGTTCAGCTACGGAATGCGGTTCGGCTGGCACAGTCCTTTCTTTCAGGTTGACGGTCAGGGCTCGAACTTTGACCCGAGTCTCTACAGCGCGGCAAACGCGCCGCTGCTTTACCTGCCGTATTGTATCAATCAGCAAACTCCGGGAGTTCCCCCGCCCGGCACGGCTTGCGCGGCGGCAAATCAACGAGCCGTCGATCCGCGAAATGCGGCAAATCCGACAACTGCACAGCTTTTGCCGGCAAGATTCGTCCGGACGTTTGTGCCCGGCACGGGAAGTTTAACGAACGGGCTCGCGCTCGGAACCGACCCGAACACTCCCGAAGGCTACCGCACGACACGCCCGTGGGATATGGAACCGCGGCTGGGATTGGCTTGGGACATTTGGGGAAACAGCAAAACCGTTCTCAGAGCGATGGGCGGAATTTATCACGCGCCGCGTGTCGGCGGCGGGACGACCGGCGGCAATCTGGTCAATAATCCGCCGCAGCAGCGCACGCTGACGATTCAGAACGGTAATATCAACAATCTGGCTGGTCTTGTCGATACGGCGCTGAATTTCCCGACATCGCTCAATGCGGTCGAAGTTATGTCGAAGACGCCGGTGACCTACAATCTGACGCTCGGCATCCAGCAGGACATCGGACTTAACACGGTTATCGAGGTCAGCTACGTCGGTTCGTTCAGCCGTTATTTAGGCGAAAGACGCAACATCAACGGCGTCGCGGACGGCGCGAAATTCGTCAATTGCCCGACTCTCCCGACCGGCATAACCTGCCAGACCCAAAACCGCGACCCGTTTACCGCCAGCTCGCCGCTGAACAACGATTTTCTGCGTCCCTATCGCGGGTACGGCGACATAAATCTGGTTACGTGGGGCGGAACGTCTAACTACAACGGCTTGCAGGTACAGGTCAACCGGCGTTACACGTCGCGCTTCCAATACGGTGTCGCTTACACTTACTCGAAATCTTTCGATTACGCGAACGATGATTCTTCGGACGTGAATTTTTCGCGCCCGTACAAGGATTTCAACTATGCGCCGTCGGATTTCGACCAGACGCACATCCTGACGTTCAACTATATCTGGGACATTCCGAAGCTGAGCAATTACTGGAAAAACGGATTCGTCAAAGCGGTTTTCGACAACTGGCAGATTTCCGGCACGGCTTCGTTTGCGACCGGCAAGCCGAAAAACATTTCGGTCAGCTACACGAGCGGCACGGCGAGTATCAGCGCGGGACAAAGCTGCCCGGCAGGTTCGTTTCAGACTTCGGCGACCGTCTGCACGATGATTACCGATTTTACCGGCGGGCAGGTCAACGCGCGCCCGGTTATATTGTGCGACCCGTCGAATAACGTGAGCGGCGCGGATTCGACCGGCACGCCGTATGTGATTAACGTGAGCTGTTTCGGTCCGCCGACCGCGCTCGGGCAAATCGGCAATATGCCGCGCAACAACGTGCGGATGCCTTCGGTTTTCAACAGCGATCTGGCGTTTTTCAAAAATCTCCGCTGGGGCGAAAAACGCAATGTTCGGCTGCGTTGGGAAATTTACAATATTTTCAACCGGGCAAATTTCCGCGACATCGACGCCGCTTTGACGTACGGCATTCGCCAGGTTAATCCGGGCGGAACGGGCGCGGCTTGCAATACGACAAACGTCTGCACGGCGGCAATCGTGCAGACCCGCGACGCGGCGTTCGGTTCGGCAACCAGTTTCGGCACGCCGATTAGCGCCCGCTCGCCGCGCGTCATGCAGGCATCAATCCAGATTGATTTCTAAAGGCAATTTGGCAAAAGGTTCTTTTCGGTTAAAAATAATCGGGAAGAACCTTTTTACGAAAAAGGGCAGGTTTATCCCAAAAAAGCACTTCGGCTTTCAAAAATTCGGACCCGGCAAAAAAGACTTTCAAAATTATGAGTAAACTAACGAGACGCGATTACATAAAATTATTAGGCGCGGGCGCGGTCACCCTGTCAACCGCTCCGCTATTTTCGGCGCAAACGACGCCCGACGACCAGCCGAACGCGAAATTAACGCCGGCAAAAACAGCGGACGAAGACGAAAAAACAAAAGCCGACCGCGAACGCCGCATGAAATGGTGGACGGAAGCGAAATTCGGAATGTTTATTCACTGGGGACTTTACAGCCTCGTCGGGCGGCACGAATGGGTTCAGGAAATGGAAGGAATTCCGGCGCAGGAATATCAGAATTTCGCCAAACAGTTTAATCCGAAACCGAATGCCGCGCGCGAGTGGGCGAAATTAGCCAAAGCGACCGGACAAAAATATATGGTGATGACGACCAAGCATCACGAGGGTTTTTGTCATTTCGATACGAAAACGACCAATTTCTGCGCGCCGAAACAGGCGGCGAAGCGCGATTTGGTGAAAGAATTCGTCGACGCCGCCCGCGCTGAAGGCTTGCGCGTCGGGTTTTATTATTCGCTGATGGACTGGCATCACCCGGACGGCTCGCGCTGCAAAACGGACGAAGCCGCCCGCCGGCGTTTCGTCGAATACATCCACACGCAAATCCGCGAGCTGATGACCAATTACGGTAAAATCGACATTCTTTGGTACGACGTGCCGTACCCGCTCAAAGCCGCCGGCTGGGAATCGGAAAGGATGAACAAGATGGTTTTCGAGCTCCAGCCCGACATCATCGTCAACAACCGCAATGACGACCAGAAAAAGATGGGCGATTTTTCGACGCCCGAACAGCGCATCGAAGCGGCGGAAGAAGGTCGCGCGTGGGAAGCCTGCATGACCTTAAACGACAGTTGGGGCTATCAGCGCGCCGACGACGCCTGGAAAACTCCGAAACAGGTCGTCCGAAATCTGCTGACCTGCGCGCGCGACGGCGGGAATTATCTGCTCAACATCGGACCGAAAGGCGACGGCTCTATCCCTGCGGAATCAATCGAGATTTTCACAAAGGTCGGCGAATGGCTGAGCCGTAACGGCGAATCGGTTTACGGCACGGACAAATGCCAGCTGACGCGCTCGCGCAACGGAATGTTTACGCGCCGCGGGACGACGCTTTATTTTCACGTTTATCATTACCCGGGCAGCGCGGTCGCGTTTGCCGGTTTGATGACCAGGGCAAAATCCGCGCGGCTGCTGGCGACCGGGCAAAAGGTTGATTTCGTGCAGGATGCTTACAGCATCAAATTTACCGGACTGCCCGAAAAAGCGCCCGATTACCCGGCGACCACGATTGCGATTGAATGCGAAGCGGTACCGGCGCAGGACAATCTTTTTGTGCGCGACCGCGAGCGCGTCAATGTTTGGTGAAAATCATTTTTAGAAAATTGAATTTAGAAAAGAATGAATCCCGAAAAGAACAAAATCACACGGCGCAAGCTGCTTCGCCTCGCACTCGCTTCGCCGCTCGCCGCGGCGCTTTTCCCGACCCGCACTGCGGCGCAGAATGCGCGCGTCAAACAATTAAACAAACAGGTTTTCATAAATGCGCCGAGCCGAATCGTGCCGGTTGACGCGGCTCAGGACATTTCAAAACTGAAATTAAATCGCGCGTGGCAGGGCACGCTTTGCCGTTCGAGCTTAACGAACAGCGGGCAAAATCCGGTTCGCGTCAGGGAAATAATCCTGTTCGATATTCCGCACGAATTGCCGCCGGAAACACGCCTTTACGGCGAAGGCTTTCAGATGCTCAGTCAAACTGCCGGGACTTTAGAAAAACCCGAAGATTTGAGCGGGCTGACCGACGCCAAACATTACAAAATGCCGGTTCCGGAAGGCGCGCGAGCCGTTTACGGCATGATGACGCTTTTCTATCAATCCAATCATAATCTTCTCGCTTTTACTTCGTGCCGGCGGTTTAACGGGCAATTTTTTCTGCGTGATTCCGCTTTGCAAGTGGTTCTCGATTTGGAAGGTTTGGAGATAAAACCCGGTGAAACCCGGCAGCTCGAAGAATTTACGTTTCAAGCGGGAAAGAAGCGCGCCGTTTTGCTTGAAACGCTCTCGAAGCGGTTGAACGAGAACCATCCGCCGTTAAAATTCGACGCCGCGCCGACCGGCTGGTGCTCGTGGTATTGTTTCGGTCCGCGCGTGACGGCTGAGCAGGTTCTCGAAAATCTCGATTTTATCGCTCGTAACGCGCCCGGTTTGAAATACATCCAGATTGACGACGGCTATCAGCCCGCGATGGGCGATTGGCTCGAAACCGGCAAAGCGTTCGGCGGCGACGTGCGCGGCGTTTTGCGGCAGGTTCGGACGCGCGGATTTGAGCCGGCAATCTGGGTCGCGCCGTTTATCGCCGAAGAAAAATCGAATGTTTTCCGGCAAAATCCGGACTGGTTCGTCAAAGACGCCGACGAGCGACCGCTGCGCTCTGACCGGGTTTCGTTCGGCGGCTGGCGTTCAATCAAGGAAAAAGGCGCGTGGTATGTTCTGGACGGAACGCATCCTGAGGTGCAGAAACATCTCGAAAACGTTTTTCGGACGATGAAAAACGATTGGGGAATTACTTACTTTAAACTCGACGCGAATTTCTGGGGAGCGATTCACGGCGGGCGGTTTTTTGATGAAAAAGCGACTCGCATCGAAGCCTACCGGCGCGGAATGGAAGCGATATTAAAAGCGACGGGCGACAGTTTTATTCTCGGCTGCAATCATCCGATTTGGGCTTCGCTCGGGCTGGTTCACGGCTCGCGCAGCTCGAACGACATCAAGCGCAGCTGGGACAAATTCAAAACGACGGGCAGACAAAACCTGAGCCGCAACTGGCAAAACGGGCGTTTGTGGTGGAACGACCCCGACGCCCTCTGCCTGACGGGCGAAATGCCGCCGGAAGAATTCGAGTTTCATGCGAGCGTGATTTCCGCCTCGGGCGGAATGGTTTTATCGGGCGACGATTTGACGAAGATTTCGCCCGAAAGATTGGCGATGCTTAAGAAGCTTCTGTTGCTGCCGCACGCTGCCGCCGAGTTTGAAGACGATTCTTTGCGCGTCGGTGCGGTCAATCAAAAAGGCGCGCGGCGGATTTATCTTTTCAACTGGACGGACGCGCCGCAGGATATTTCGTTCGAGCTGCCGAAGAAAGCCATGATTTCCAACTTTTGGAGCGGCGAAAATCTCGGCACGCACACGGGAGTTTTTGAAGTAAAAAATATACCGCCGCATTCGGCGCGGTTATTGGTTTGTAATTCCTGATTACCTGCTTTAGACGACGGCAAAACCGCCGTTTTTCGCCGGCGGAAAAACCATCTGAAGTCGGAACTTCGGAACAAAGAAGAAACAGCTATGTTATCAATTTCAAAACGATTATTACCCGGCATTTTACTTATCTTATCTGTCGCTCAAATTTCTTTCGCGCAGCAGAAATTGAATTCGTCTGCAAAACTTTCCGAAGACGCGATAAAAGAGCAGCGTTTGAAATGGTTTCGCGAGGCGCGGTTCGGGATGTTTATTCACTGGGGACTTTACAGCGTCCCGGCGGGCGAATGGAAAGGAAAGCCGGTGGCGGGCTTGGGCGAATGGATTATGAATCGCGCCAGGATTCCGGTGACGGAATACGAACAGCTCGCGAATCAGTTTAATCCCGTCAAATTCAACGCTCAGGAAATCGTCCGGCTGGCGAAAAATGCGGGAATGAAATATATCGTCATCACCTCGAAACACCACGACGGTTTTGCGATGTATCATTCCGGAGTCAGCAAATACAATATCTTCGACGCGACGCCGTTCCGCCGCGACCCGCTGAAAGAACTTGCCGACGCAGCGCAGAAAGCCGGCATCAAGCTCGGTTTTTATTACTCGCAGACGCAGGACTGGCACGAGCCGGACGCCATCGGCAACGATTGGGATTTTAAGGACGAAAGCCGGAAAAACTTTCAGAAATACCTCGACGAAAAGGTCAAGCCGCAGGTCGCCGAATTGCTGACGAATTACGGTCCGATTGGGCTGATTTGGTTCGACACGCCGCGCAATATCTCGAAAGAGCAGAGCCGGGAGCTGGTTGACCTCGTGCATAAATTGCAGCCCGATTGTCTGGTCAGCGGGCGCGTCGGCAACGGTTTGGGCGACTACGATTCGGCGGGCGACAATCAAATCAGCGTCGGGCAGGTGCGCCGCGATTGGGAGACGCCGGTGACGATGAACGACACCTGGGGATTCAAGAAAGACGACCTCAACTGGAAGCCGACCGCCGTTTTGATTCAGCAGATGGTGCAGGTTTCGAGCCGCGGCGGAAATTATCTGCTCAACGTCGGTCCGACTTCCGAGGGCTTGATTCCGCAGCCGAGCGTCGAGCGTTTGAGCGAAGTCGGCGAATGGCTGAAAATTAATAAAGACGCGGTTTACGGCACTCGTCCGAGTCCGTTTCAATACGAATTGCCGTGGGGCATTATCACGACAAAACCGAACAAAATGTATCTGCACGTCTTCCGGTGGGATAAACAACTGACGCTTTTCGGTCTGAAAAACAAGGTGCGAAAAGCCTCGCTGCTGGCGGGTAAAAAGAAGTTGAAGTTTACGCAAACCAACGATGCGGCGCTAGACCATTACGCGCTCACGCTTCAGCTTCCTGCCGGCGAAGCGGACAAAAACGATTCAGTCATCGAGCTTGATTTAGAGGGCGACGTTTCGGTTGATGCGTCTTTGCTGCAGCAGCCCGACGACAGCGTAACGCTTCCGGCGTTTCTCGCAAACGTCCACAAACAGGACGAAAAAAGTGCCTTTCGTTTCGACAGTCGCGGCGTCGCCGAACGCTGGCTCGATAAAAACGACTGGCTCGATTGGAACTTCAAGGTTTCAAAACCGGGAACTTTCGAACTGGTCGCGCTGACTTCCGAGCAGAAATACGGCGCGAACTGGGAAGGCGGGCACAGGATTGAAACGGAAGTTGCCGGGCAAAGGCTGAAAGCGACGATTGCCGATAACGGCAGGGAGGAAAATCCGGCGAATCCGTACTGGAAATACGTGATTTCAAAAATCGGTACGGTCAAAATCGATAAAACGGGCAGCTTTAACCTGACGCTGAAACCCGAAACCATACAGGCGGAGAAAAAGCTCGGGTTAACTTTGGTTTCGGTGAAATTGGTCCCGGTGAAATAAAAATATGAAACGATTTCAGAAAATAATTGCCGCTTCTATTCTGACAATCATCACGGCGCACGGCACGTTTGCCGCCGTTGACTGGTCGAAAGAAATGGTCGAATCGACCATCAAGCGTTACCCGAGCGCCGAATCCTTGAAGGGTTGGGGATATGCCAAATCGCTTTATCTTTACGGGCAATATCTGGTTTACCGGCGGACGAAAGACGCGCGTTATCTGCAGCACATCAAGGACTGGGTTGACCTTCACGTGGACGAAAAAGGCACGGTCAATCGCCCGATTACGGCGCTCGATTATATGCTGCCGGCGAATCTCTGCCTGATTTTGTACAAGGAAACCCGGCAGGCGAAATACAAGTTATGCGCGGAAAACGTCCGCCGTGTGTTTGACGCTTACCCGCGCACGAAAGACGGCGGTTTCTGGCACGCCGACACCGAAAGCCGGGCGCGGCAGCTATGGGCGGACGGCGTTTTTATGTCGCTCCCGTTTCTCGTGCGGGACGGCAAAATGTTCGGCGACGAAAAATACACGGGCGACGAAGCCGCCAAACAGCTTATTATTTATTACAGGCATTTGAACGACCCCGCGACCGGCTTGCTCTGGCACGCCTACGACGCGCAGGGTAAGCAGGCTTGGGCAAATCCGAACACAAAACAATCAGCCGAACACTGGTGCCGCGCTATCGGCTGGTTCGGGATGACGCTGATAAACGTGCTCGACGTTCTGCCGAAAAATCATCCCGACCGCGCGGCGCTTATCGAAATGGTTCGCCGGTTAGCGAAAGCTTACGCCAAATATCAGGACGCGAAAACCGGTCTGTGGTGGCAGGTCGTCGATAAACCGGACGTGCCGGGAAACTGGCTCGAAACGTCCGCATCGAGTATGTACACGTTTATGCTCTGGATGGGCGTGCGGCGCGGTTATCTGGACAAAAGCTACAAGCCGGTCGCTTTGAAAGGTTATCTCGGCGTTTTGACAAAAATTTCGCTCGGCGCGGACGGCTTGACGAATTTGACGGACATCTGCGAAGGCACGAACGTCGGCGACATCAATTATTATTTCGCCCGCAAACGCAACACAAACGATTTTCACGGCATCGGCGCGTTTCTGATTATGAACGAGGAACTGAGAACGAGCGAAGGCGGCAAGGAAATCAAATTGGATTGGACGGCGAAATGAAAATCATCAATCTTTTATTCATTTTCAGCCTTTTGTGCCAGAGTATCGCAGCGCAGACGATTCCGGCGCGCGTTAAAGACAGCAGCAATAAAAATCTGTTCGTGATGACGCTCGGCAATGTCGAAACGCCGCTCGCGGACGGCACGTTTAATCCCGAAAAAGACGAGCTGCGGTTAAAAGACGGCACGGTTAAAACGAATTATTACAAAGAAACGCTCGGTATCAAGTATTATAAACCGATTGATAAATCCAAGTTCCCGCTGCCGCCGTCCGGCTGGTGCTCGTGGTATTTCTACTATCAGGAAATCAACGAAACGGAAGTCAGGCGAGCTGCCGAATGGATTTCTGAAAACCTGAAAGATTACGGCGCCGAATATGTTCAGATTGATGACGGCTGGCAGGGAACCGGTCATGGCTTGGGCGAAAACCGCGATTGGACGACCGTTGACAAAAGATTTCCGGGCGGAATGCGGGCGCTTGCCGCGTACATCAAATCTTTGGGCTTAAAACCCGGCATCTGGCTTGCGCCGCACGGTCAGAGCAGCGCCGAAATCGTCCGGCAAAACCCGTCGGTTTTTATGTTAAAGGCGGACGGCAGCTCAGCTTCAAAATCGTGGGAGGGCGATTTTCTGGTTGACCCTTCGACGCCCGAAACGCAGAAATATTTGACCGGGCTTTTTAAGACTTTGAAAGCGTGGGGCTTTGAATATTTCAAGATTGACGGGCAGCCGACCGTGATTCGCGAATTCCGAAACAAAAAGGAATTTATGAAAAATCCGTCCGCCGAGACAGACGCGCTCTATCGCGCAACACTGGTCAGCATCCGCGCCGGAATCGGCGAAAACAGCTATCTGCTCGGCTGCTGGATAATTCCGCTCGAAGGCGTCGGAATTATGAACGGCTCGCGCATCGGCGCGGACGTTTTGCCGAATTGGGACGGCTTCAAATTTGCGCTGCGGGCGACGATGGAATATTACTTTCTGCACAACGTCGCGTGGTACAACGACCCGGACGTGATGATTGTCCGCGCGCCGTTAACAATCGAGCAGGCGCGCGCGTGGGCGACTTTGCAGGGTTTGACCGGGCAAGCCGTCCTGATGAGCGACCGCCTGCCGGATTTACCGGCAGACCGCGTCGAAATCGTGCGCCGCGTTTATCCGGCGGTCGATATTCGCCCGCTCGATTTGTTCAAATCGGCGCGCAACAAGCGCATCTGGGATTTAAAAATCAATCATCTCGGGCGAAATTACGATGTCGCCGGGTTGTTCAATTTCGATGAAACAAAACCCGCGCCGACGTTTTTGAGCTGGAAGGATTTGGGATTGCCGGAAAATGAGCCGGTTCACGTTTTCGATTTTTGGAACAAGGAATACTTAGGCGAATTTGAAAAGGGCATTTCGGTTGACGTTTTGCCGGCGAGCTGCCGTCTTTTGACGCTGCTGCCGGCAACCGAAAATATTCAACTGATTTCGACCAATCGTCACGTCACGCAGGGCTGGGTCGATTTGATTTCACAGAAATTCGACGCGGCGAAAAATTCATATTCAGGAAAAAGCCGTGTCATCAAAAACGACCCGTACGAGCTCAGCTTCGTTTTCCCGCGCGGGAAAAATTTTGTCGTCAAACAGGCGACGGCGCGCACCGCAAAAGGAAATCTGCCGGTTAAAATCAATAATCATCAAGGCTGGGCGAGTGTCGAGATTGCTTCGGCAAATACGACCGAAGCCGCCTGGAACGTGCAGTTTGAACCGGCGGAAATGTATCGTTTTCCGGTGCGTGAGCCGCAGAATCTCTGGGCGGAGCGCAGCAGCAGCAGCAGCAGCGGTCTTGACGGCGTCAATCTGCGCTGGAATATTCAGCATCAACCCGCAACCGCATACCAAATTTCGATTGACGGCGAAGTGGTCGGATTTTCGCCGACGCAGGCGTTTAATCTGCCGAACCCGGACGTGAATAAGGAATACACGGCGGAAGTCAAAACCGTCTGGCAGGACGGACGCCTGAGCGAAAAAGGGGCGAAATTCAAATTTACGCTGAAAGATTTATTGCCCGGCGAAATTTCTCTTTCCGCACTTGAGCCGTTCAGTTTATCACCCGGCTGGCGGCAGCCCGAGATGAACCGCACATTTACGGGCAAAGGACTTTTTATCAGGGGAAAGCATTACGAAAACGGAATCGGGATGCCGACGAATTCGGAAATCGAGTTTGAAATCAAAGGGATTTACGACGAGTTTTCCGCTTCCGTCGGGATTGACGACGAATTTAACAATGCGGACGGCGGCGTCGAATTCAGCCTTTTCGGCGACGGTCGCGAACTTTGGAAAAGTAAAGTTTTGAAAAAAGCGGACGGCGCTGCCGCCGTCAATGTGAGCATTAAAGGCGTGCAGAAGCTGACGCTGAAAGTGAAGCGTCCCGAGGGCGAACCGGGACGCGCGCCCGCCGATTGGGTTGACGCGCGGTTGCTAAGGCAAAAGTGAAAAGGTAATTGGTAATTGGTAAAAGAAAGATTTTTAATGATTCGATTGCTTTACATTTTGGTTTTCTGTTTGGCGGCGGTTTTATCTGCGACGGGACAAACCGCGTTTGATGTGGCGGCGTTCGACAAGGCGCGCGTCGTTAAAGCGGCAAATCAATATTTGAGCGAAAAACCGTTGACGATTACGGCTTCCGTGTCGGCGCGCAGCGCGGGCGGAAGGCACGATTTCTTCTCGGAAGGCGATTACTGGTGGCAGAATCCCGAAAATCCCGGCGGTCCATATATTCAGCGCGACGGGCTGACGAATCCCGATAATTTTGTTGACCATCGCCGCTTTCTGATGCGCCTGAGCGTGCAGGTTCCGGCGCTCGCGGCGGCGTGGCTTTTGACAAAAGATAAGCGTTACGCGAAAAAAGCCGCCGAACATTTGCGCGCGTGGTTTCTGAGCGAGGCGACGCGGATGAACCCGAATCTGCAATACGCACAGGCGATAAAAGGCGTGACGACCGGTCGCGGAATCGGCATCATCGACACGATTCATCTGGTCGAAGTGGCGCGCGCCGTCGAGCTTCTCGAAAATTCGAGGGTTTTGAAAAGGTCGGAAATTGACGGCATCAAAAAATGGTTCGCCGATTATCTCGTATGGCTGACGACGAGCAAAAACGGTTTGGAAGAACGCGACGCGAAAAACAATCACGGCACTTGCTGGGCGATGCAGACGGCGGCATTTGCGCATCTGACCGGCGATAAAGAACTGCTTGAATTTTGCCGCCGCCGTTTCAAAACGGTTCTCGTTCCGAATCAAATCGAAAAAGACGGCAGCTTTCCGCTTGAACTGCGGCGGACGAAGCCTTACGCTTATTCGCTTTTTAATCTCGAAGCGTTTGCCGCAATTTGCCGGATTCTATCGACCGGGGAAGAAAACTTGTGGAATTTTGAAACGCCGGACGGACGCGGCGTGAAGCGCGCCGTCGAGTTTATGTTTTCGTTTATCAGGGACAAAAAGACCTGGACACGCCCGCCCGATGTAATGTACGACCGGGAATTTCCGATGCGGCAAAACAGTCTGCTGTTTAGCGGTCTCGCGCTCGGACGCGCCGAATACATCGAGGTTTGGAAAACGCTGCCCGCAGATTCCGGCGTCGAAGAAGTGATTCGCAATTTTTTTATTCGCCAGCCGGTTTTGTGGGTATAAAGTTCTGAGTATGCGCTTTAGCGCGCTTTCCGCCGCGGGCGGATTAGCCGCCTCAAGGCGGAACTCAAAACGCTTAAATGTTTTATGCAGACTTCGACCGAACAAACTAAAGCCGCACCGATTTGGATTACCGGAATAAAGGTTCTCGACATTCGTTTCCCGACTCCGCGCTCGCTCGACGGTTCGGACGCGATGAATCCCGACCCGGATTATTCGGCGGCGTATCTCATTATTCGCACCGATTCCGGCATCGAAGGGCACGGGCTTACATTTACCATCGGGCGCGGAAACGACGTTTGCTGCGCCGCGATTGAAATGCTTTCCGCGCCGCTTGTCGGAAAGAGTTTGGAATCTTTGACCTCGGATTTGGGCGCGTTTTGGTATCTGACGACGGGCGACAGCCAGATTCGCTGGCTCGGACCGGAAAAGGGCGTCGTTCATCTGGCGGCGGCAGCGGTCGTCAACGCGGTTTGGGATTTGTATGCCAAGGCGGAAGGCAAACCGCTCTGGAAATTGCTCGCCGGGATGCCTTCGGAAAAAATCGTTTCCGCCATTCCGTTTCGCTACATCACCGACGCGATTTCGCCCGTCGAGGCGCTGGAAATCCTGCGCCGTCAGGAAGCGACGCGCGCCGAACGCGAAGCGGAAATCATCGAAAACGGTTATCCGGCTTATACGACTTCCGCCGGCTGGCTCGGCTACACGGACGAAAAAATCCGGCGGCTGATTCGTGAAGCCGTTCGCGACGGCTGGACGCATTTCAAAATGAAGGTCGGGCAGAATCCTGAGGACGACATTCGCCGCGCGCGGCTGATTCGCGAGGAAATCGGCTGGCAGCGAACATTGATGATGGATGCCAACCAGGTTTGGGACGTCACGCAGGCGATTGAACGGATGAAACACCTGGCGCAGTTCAAGCCGCTCTGGATTGAAGAACCGACCGGTCCCGACGACATTCTCGGTCACGCGAGGATTGCCCGAGCGGTCGCCCCAATCGGCGTTGCGACCGGCGAGCATTGTCATAATCGCGTAATGTTTAAACAAATGTTTCAGGCGGATGCGCTTGCATTCTGCCAGATAGACAGCTGTCGTCTGGCGGGCGTCAACGAAGTTTTAGCAGTTTTATTGATGGCGGCGAAATTCGGCGTTCCGGTTTGCCCGCATGCCGGCGGCGTCGGGCTTTGCGAATACGTTCAGCATCTTTCGATTTTCGATTTCGTGGCGGTCAGCGGCTCGCTCGACAATCGGCGAATCGAACATGTCGACCACCTGCACGAGCATTTTATTAATCCGGTTGTTATCCGCAGCGGCTGCTACGAAGCGCCGGCGGCGGCGGGTTATAGTATCGAAATGAAGCCCGAATCGCTGAAAAGATACGAATTTCCGAATGGGGAGGCTTGGAAGACTTAAATGAAAAACGAATTAAACATCGCGCTTGTCAGCGGTCCGGCATACGACCCGCTGTATGAAAGTTTGCCCGAATTTACGGCGGCGACCGGCGCTAAAGTCAATGTCGCGTTCAGCGGCGACCATCCTTCGCTTAATCATCATCTTGCCGGTTTAGAGCAAGTGCCTTACGACCTTGTTTCGACGCATACGAAATACGCGCCGTCGCAGATGGAATTTCTTGCCCCGCTTGACGATTTGATTGATGCCGACGGTTTGGAAGATTTTGTGCCGCTGCTGCTGAAATTATCGACCATCGACGGCGCACTCTACGGTCTGCCGCGCAATATCGACGTGCGTCTGCTTCATTATCGCACCGATATTATCGCGTCGCCGCCCGCAACGTGGGACGAGCTGTTCGATATCGCCAAAAAGCACAATTCGCCGCCCGATTGTTACGGTTTTCTTTATCCCGGCAAAGAATCGGGTCTGTTCGGCACGTTTTACGAGCTGGCGGAAATGGCGGGCGCGACGCTGTTTCCCGAAAATCTTGTCCCCGACATCGAAAACGAAGCGGGCGACTGGGCGCTCGGGCTGCTCCGCAAATTTTATCAGGAAGGAATCGTTCCCGAAGAGTTTACCAACTGGCACTACGACGAAATTCACGCGCGCTTTCGCGACGGGCGCGCGGCGATGCTGGGAGACTGGCCAGGTTATTACAGCCTTTACAAAGACCCCAAAATTTCGGCGGTTCATAATCGTTTTGCCTTGAGTCCTTATCCGGTCGGACCTGCCGGCAAACTGCTCGTTTACGGCGGCGGTCATACGTTTGCTTTGACCAGAAAAGGGGCGGACAATCCGTCGGCTTTGAAGCTTTTGCTGTTTTTGACGGCGTTCGAGCGGCAGCTTCTCGAAGCCGAAAACGGCTGCGTTCCGGTCCGCCGTTCGGTGATGCGGCAGATGCAGAGCGCGGCGGACGAAGAAAACCGCGCGCGTCTGGCGATGCTCGAAGGAATTATTTCCGAACACCTTTTGATTCCGCCGAAATTTTCGGCTTATCCGAAAATTGAAGAGGTTTTATGGCGTACCGTGCAGAGCGCGATTGTCGGTCAGATACCGATCGGCAGCGCGCTGAGGTCTATCAGGGAACAAATCGAGAATATTTTACTGCCCGAAAACAGCTTGCTGCGATTTTCGGAACGCAAAGGCGCGGTTTCTCTGGAATCCGGAATTTCTTACTGAAAAATTTATCGAATGTCGAATTATTTAATGAAAAAAACAAGTTCCTTTATCATCATCACATTTTTGCTCAACGGCTTTTGCCTGCTCGCTCAGGTGCCGCAAAAATCCGCTCCGGGCATTTATCACGACGGCTGGATTGATTTCAACAAAAACGGCAAAAAGGACATTTACGAAGACTCGAAGGCTAATATCGACAAACGCATCGAAAATCTTC